>JAAYMU010000042.1 GCA_012521215.1 Peptococcaceae bacterium
TAAATTTGAGGAGAAAGAATAAGCTTATTGGTTTGTTCAATAATTAATCCTAAGCCATTAGCCAAAACTATTCCCTCCTATTCTCTGTCTGAATTTTTTCTGCAATTTCTTCTATGCGCCGCAAACGGTGATTTACACCGGACTTACCGACTTTAGGGTTTAACTGTTCCCCCAGCTCTTTCAGACTAAAATCAGGAAATTCCATACGCAGACAAGCAATCTCATACAGATTCGGCGGAAGAGATTTTAGGCCGATGGTTCTATCAATCAACCTAATGTTTTCCAATTGTCTGACAGCAGCATCAACCGTTTTATTAAGATTAGCGGTTTCACAGTTTACTATACGGTTTACCTGATTTCGCATATCCTTAAGAATTCGGATATTTTCAAATTCAAATAAGGCCTGGTGCGCACCGATATGAGCCAAAAAGTCGAATATATCGTCACTTCCCTTAAGATAGACCACATAAAACTTCTTACGAACACTTATTTTCGCCTTAAGGCCAAACTTGTTGAATAGACCGGTTATATCCTCGGCTAAAGCCAGGTCGTTGGTAATAATCTCCAAATGGTAGTTTCCCTCTGGATTGCTAATGGATCCACCGGCCAGAAAAGCGCCTCTTAAATAGGCCTTTTGGTCACAGCGTCTTTTTACCAGTGTTTTGCTGATTCCTGAAAGTATCTCGCCTTCTTTATTAATAAGGCCCAACTTTTGCAGGTCTTTTACTCCGTAGGGGTAAATCTTCACTAAATAAGAGTTGTTTTTTTTCAAACGCAGCTTGCGCCGGACTACAATATCAGCAGGTAATTCAAGCCTTTTCTTAGCTAAATTATATACTTTACGGGCAACTGGTGCACTCTCGGTTACAACATTAAGTGAATATTTCTGATTGGTACTTATCTGAAGGGTACCGGTTATTCGGACTAGGGAAGCTAGTTCTGCCAGTTCACAACATTTCCTCTCGGTTTCCAGCCTGGCAAGTTCCTCTTTGGTTTTTGCACTAAAAGACATGACCCTCCACTCCCCAAAGCCTTGTATCAAAAGTTATTTTACTTTATTCTCCAGCTTTGTGCAATTGCTTGAATCCTATAGCTCTTTGAGTTTTCTGTTTAGAAGATAAGAATCTACCAGCGCTATTCTCTCGGGAACCGGTTTTAAACGGAACAATAAACGCAGTAATTCCTTGGCCAGTATTTCCGGGTTATGCCGGACAACTTCTCCCCCGGTATAAAAGGTACTTTCAAAATAGGCAACACCCAATTTTTCTACTGCCATTCGGTCATTGCGAACTGTTTCCGCTCCTTCGGCCAGATAGCGTTCCAGGACCGGCCGCGGGATCTCTTCCTTGGCAGCCAGAACGGCATCCACCAAATCTTGGCCCCCATGCTCAATAATAGCCCGCAAATGATCGGCCACCGTAAATCCTTCCGTTTCCCCGGGCTCGGTCATTATATTACAAACATAAATACAGGGTGCTTGAGCTTCCGCAATTTTATCTCTTAAACCCTTAACTAAAATATTGGGAATAATGCTGGTATAAAGACTACCCGGCCCTAAAACTACCAAATCCGCTTCTTCCACAGCCTGCAATGATCCGGGCAGAGGTTCGCAGTCTTCCGGGATAATTTTAAGGTATTTTATTTTTCCGGGGGTGGTTCTGATAGCTGTCTCTCCATTAATAGATCTGCCGTCTTCAAAGTAGGCTTCCAAGGTAACCTGGGACAGAGTAGAGGGAAACACCTCCCCTTTTAAAGCAAATACCTTACCTACTTGTTCAATCCCCTTTTGGAAATCCCCGAATCTTTCCGCCAATCCAGCCAAAAAGAGGTTGCCGAGGCTATGACCTTCGAAAGTACCGTTTTTAAAGCGATAAGAAAAGAGATCCTCCATGACATCCTCTTTTTCGGCTAAAGCTACCAAACA
>JAAYMU010000043.1 GCA_012521215.1 Peptococcaceae bacterium
CAAAACATAGGACCAATTGTTATGACAGGATATATAAGCATCTTTTGCGTATCATTTAGTTTCAAATCCTTCAATAATTTTATATATTCTTTGCATAAGGAGAGCTATGATTATTAAAAGACGGTCTGGAAAAGAATAATTGCAGATTGCCCTCATACTGAATCCTACGATATAATCCAAAAAGGTATATACGCTTCAATGGATAATATGTATTTGGCCGTAAACACATTTAATGATAGCAGAGGATGGAGTGAAGCAATTGAAAACAAGGTTTGAAAAACGTCAAACCTGTCCTGAACAGACCATGATTAATATTTTTATTTTCTTATTCTATGTATCTTTTATCAACAGTTATAGGCTATTAGCGATAACTGCCGTTCTTGCTGTTTTTTATTCTATTATCACCAGTGAGAATAAATTTTTTCCCAGGCTCATAAAACCTGTTTTGCCTTTTATGATTTTGCTGTTGATACCTCTAGTCATAAGGTATATGTTAACAGGTAGCTTAGACAATTTGGATTTTACGATCATGATTATAGGTAAAATATTTATATCCTCTATCATTTTAGGAACTATTGTCGCTAAGCACTCAGCCCTTTATTTGGTGGACGGAATCCTCAATCTCGGTTTGCCTCAACTATTTAACAGGATCCTGGCTCTTACTTTTAGGTATTTTCACATAATCAATGAAGATGTACATATCGGCAGAAAAGCATTAAGCAGTAGAGGAATTGATGAAAGAAAAGGGCTGTCAGCTCTGGGTATCTTCGGTGAATGGATTGGAGGGTTCTTCCTCAAAAGTACCCATCATAGTGAAATAGTTTTCAATGCTATGAAATCCAGAGGGTTTCAAGGAGAGACAGGAAATGAAAAATTTAGTTATAAAGGTCTTTTTCTTGAAGCACGCGCCTTAATCCTCTTTCTGGTAATGGTGCTAATAATTGATGGGAAGGTATAGATAGAATGGTAATCAAGGTTAGAAACTTAAGCTTTACTTATCCCAATAATCATAGGGGACTAAGCGATGTAAGTTTTGAGATAGAACAAGGTAAAAAAACCGCCATACTTGGGGTTAACGGTAGTGGAAAATCAACGCTGCTATATCATTTAAATGGAATTACCTTGCCGCAAACAGGATCGGTGGAAGTTTTAAATATGGAGGTAAAAGAAAAAAACCTCAGGGAAATCAGAAGGCGGGTAGGATTTTTATTCGATTATCCTGATCATCAGCTGTTTTCCACAACTGTTTACCGGGATATTAAGTTTGGACTAGATAACTATAGATGCCCTGAAACGGAAAAGGAGGAACGCATCAGGAAAGCTGCCAGGGCTTTAAGAATTGAAGAACTTTTGGAATCTCCCCCCTTCCAGTTAAGTCTGGGGCAGAAAAAGAAGGTGGCCATAGCCGGATTAATGGTCTTAGAACCCAGTATTCTTCTTTGTGATGAACCTTTTGCCGGACTGGATGGATATACACTTTTATATTTTAAAGAATTGCTGAATGATTGGGTAAAGGAGGGAAAAACAATTGTCTTTTCAACTCATGATGTAGATTTAGCTTATGAATGGGCGGATTACGTCATAGTTTTGAGGGAGGGCAAGGTTATAAAACGTGGAACTGCGTCGGAGGTCTTAAATAATGATCAAACCTATTTAGAGGCAGGACTTGTAAAGCCGATGCTGTATGATTTGTTTCAAAGTTATGAATATAAGCCTAAAAACATTAAAGAAGCCAAAGCTTATTTAAAAAAACTAGTTATTTAGATAGCCCTAAAATGAATTGTGGAAATCTTACTGATACGGGAGCATGAAGGAGTAGGATACAGTCAAAAATTCAGCGCTAGGAGGTACTATGTATGCATATAGCCGATGGTGTCTTAAGTGCCCCGGTGATTGTAGCATCATATGGAGTAGCGATAGCAGGTATGGTGGTTGCAGCTAAAGGTATCAAAGATGAAGAGATCCCTAAAATAAGCTTGATGGCGGGGACATTTTTTGCAGTCTCACTAATTTCTATTCCGGTTCCCCCCACTTCTGTACATCCCCTGTTATGTGGGTTGATCGGTATAATCCTTGGAAAAAAGGCACCTCTTGCCTTTTTTCCGGCACTATTACTACAAGCCTTGCTGTTCAGACATGGAGGTATAACTTCATTGGGGGCAAATACTATTATGCATTC
>JAAYMU010000044.1 GCA_012521215.1 Peptococcaceae bacterium
CTTCCCTTGTTTTCTTATGCCCAAAACTACATCTATTTGGTATGTATTGCCAATATATCTGGTCTGACAAAGAAAAAAGGGCGTGTCGCCCTACGATTTTAAATTAACGTTTTGCGACACGCCCTTTATATACAGATTTATATACAGAGAGGAGTTAGGTCATTAAAGTAAGAATGTGATGGAATTCCTGAAGTTTAACCCACCATTGATTTAATATCTTCCTCCGCAGTATTAATACCGCCGATGCCGAAAGTCTCCACTAATAGTTTGGCTACGTTCGGGGAGAGGAAGCTGGGGAGGGTGGGTCCGAGATGGATGTTCTTTACTCCCAGGTGAAGCAGAGCCAAGAGTACGAGTACAGCTTTCTGTTCATACCAGGAAATATTATAAACAATAGGCAGATCGTTAATATCTTCTAAGCCGAAAACTTCTTTCAACTTAAGGGCAATAAGGGCCAAGCTGTAGGAATCATTACACTGGCCGGCGTCCAGAACCCTGGGGATGCCTCCAATGTCGCCGAGATTCAGTTTATTGTAACGGTATTTGGCGCAACCGGCTGTGAGGATTAGCGTATCTTTGGGCAGCCCGGCGGCAAAGTCAGAGTAATATGTTCTGCTCTTCATTCGGCCATCGCATCCGGCCATGACCACAAACTTTTTGATAGCTCCGGATTTTACAGCTTCAACAACTTTATCAGCCAGAGCCAGCACTTGAGCATGGGCAAAACCGCCGATTATAGTACCGTCTTCCAATTCAGTGGGAGGTGGGCACTTTTTGGCCAATTCGATAAGAGGGCTAAAGTCCTTCCTACCATTTTCTTTCCTATCCGCAATATGTTTAACCCCTTCATAGCCAACTATGCTGGTGGTAAAAAGTCTATCTTTATAGGAGTCTTTGGGAGGGACAAGACAGTTAGTTGTCATCAATATTGGACCGTTAAACTTTTCGAATTCCTCAGCCTGTTTCCACCAAGCATTGCCATAGTTGCCTACAAAGTGAGAATATTTTTTGAAAGCGGGATAATAATGGGCCGGCAACATTTCACCATGAGTATAGACATCTATACCTTGTCCTTCGGTTTGAATCAATAGCTCTTCTAGGTCTTTAAGATCATGACCGCTGATAAGGATGCCTGGGTTTTGGCCTACTCCGGTTTTAACCGTGCTTAACTCCGGTGTACCATAGCTTGTAGTGTTGGCTTCATCCAGCAAAGCCAGAGTAGTTACTCCGTGTTTGCCTGTCTCCATAACTAAGGCGACCAGGTCTTCAATTGACAACGTATCATCCAGCGTAGCGGCAAGGGCTTTATGCATAAATTCGGTTAATTCTTCCTTGGTAAACCCCAAGATGGCAGCATGGTGATAATAAGCGGCCATACCCTTAAGACCGTAGATAAGCATTTCTCGTAAAGAACGGATATCTTCATTCTCAGTGCTTAAGATCCCAACCAGCGAGGCCTTGCGTGCCAATTCTTCATCCTTGGCCGGCATCCAAGTGGCAGCTTCGGGAGCCTTATTGATGTCCAGCCCGGCCTTGGATAATTCATTACGCAGCTCTCGTTTTAGTTGCAAGCCGGCTTTAATTTGGCCGGTGATTGCCTTTTGGTCGAAATTCACATTGGTTAAAGTGATAAAAAGACTTTCCACGACGAAATTATCGGCCTCTGCATATACTTTGATTTGGTTGTTTTTAATCCCCTTTTGGTGTGCAAAATCCATATAATAAGCGATTCCCTTGGTTACATATAGAAGCAAATCCTGAAAATCAGCTACAACTGATGTTTTGCCACAAACTCCGACTTTGGTACATCCTTTGCCTCCTGCAGCTTCCTGGCATTGATAACAGAACATATTCTTTTCCTCCTCTTAAATAATTTTTAGAATCTAAAGGTGAGTTCCAAGCTCACTGTTCACCTGTATTATAAAAGAGGTATAATTTCCAAGCGGTAACATAAGTTACCGTTTTCACTTTCTTAGCAGAAAGTTTATTGACAATAATTCTTATAGATAATATTATATCTATAAGGATATATCGATATAAATTTACCGATAAAAAATATCTATACTAGGGGATACAGCTTTAGTTCTAAAACATAATCAAATTGAAAGAAGGATGCTAATGACTATTAGATCGGGTTAGCTTAAAGCGGAAAGAAGGTGAGAAAAGTGGATAATTCTCCAAAAGATAATGCCCAAAATTTTATTAAAATATCAAGACCTACGCTACGTAGACTGCCGCTTTATTACCAGTATTTAAAAAGAGAACTAGCGTTGGGCAGAGAGTTTATTTCTTGTACGAGCATTGCTGAAGGTATGGGGCTTACTCCAATCCAAGTCCGTAAGGACTTACAAGTTACTGGAGCTGTAGGGAAACCCAAAGTAGGCTACCATATCGGCGCAGCGATTGCTTCAATTGAAGAATCCTTAGGGTACAATAACACCAAAGATGCTCTGCTGGTTGGAGCAGGTCACTTGGGGTTAGCACTTCTTGGCTATGAGGGATTTGCAGATTACGGTTTGAATATAGTGGCTGCTTTTGATAAGGATCCTGCTAAAATCGGTAGGCAGTATAGAGGAAAGAATATTTTGGATATTGCCAAATTTTCTGACCTGGCTAAAAGATTAAATGTTCAAATCGGTATTATTACTGTGCCCTCGGCACAGGCCATGGATGTATGTAACCTCATGATTGAATCAGGAATTAGGGCTATTTGGAACTTTGCCCCTGTACATCTTACTGTTCCGGAAAATGTTGTTATTCAGAATGAAAATATGGCAGCATCGTTATCAATTCTCTCCCAAGAACTTTTAAAAGATAGACAAAAGTAAAATAAAGGGGTAAGAGTTGAAGTGAATGTTAATAGAAAGGAGCAGGTTTTATGGAAAACACAACGTATGAAAAAGTCAATGCTATTTTAAGTGAAAACAATTACAATCCTCATGGACTCATTCCTATCCTGCAGGCGGTACAAGAAGAATATAGATACTTGCCAGAAAACGTCATGGCTTATGTTGCTTCATCTCTTGGAATTCCTGCCTCTAAAGTGTTTGGAGTAGCCTCATTCTATTCCCATTTTACCCTGCAGCCTAAAGGCAAATATATCATTAAGATTTGTGACGGAACAGCTTGTCACGTCAAAAGATCTACCGAAATTCTTAATGCTTTGGAAAAACATTTAGGTCTGGCGGCCGGGCAACGAACCACAGAAGATTTGCTTTTTACAATTGAAATGGTTGCCTGTTTGGGAACCTGCGGTTTGGCTCCGGCTATAGTAATAAATGATAAAGTGCACGGTTTGTTGACCCCGGAAAAAGCAGTGGAACTTGTTAAGCAAATTCAGGCAAAGGAGGCAAACAGCAGTGACAGTGAAGAGTAGTCTTGAAGAAAGAAAACGTATTTATGAGCAGAACAGCAAACAAATTACCAAAAGAATTATAATTTGTGCAGGTACTGGCTGTATTGCCAATGGATCCTTGAACATCTACAACAAATTTCTTGAAGAGATTGAAAAAAGCGGACAGAAAGCCATTGTCCAACTGAAGTCCGAAGAAAAAGGAATTCATGTTTCCGGTAGTGGCTGCCAAGGTTTTTGCCAAATGGGTCCGCTGGTTACAATTTTGCCGGAAAAAATAATATATTGCCGAGTCAAAGCCGAAGATGTACCGGAGATAGTTGCAAAATCCGTTGTAGGAGACGAAATCATAGAAAGATTGGTATATAAAAATCCGGGAGACGGTTCTTTGTGCTGTACCGTCGATGATATTCCGTTTTACAATAGACAGAACCGTTTTATTCTTAAAAAATGCGGTTTTATCGACCCCGAGGATATTAATGAATACATTGCTGGCGGGGGCTATACAGCAGCAAGGAAAGCATGTACTGAGCTTTCAGGCGAAGAAATATGCAAGATAATACTGGATTCCGGCTTAAGAGGGCGGGGCGGTGCCGGATTCCCCACCGGTAGAAAATGGGATATTACCCGGCTTCAAAAATCAGACAAAAAGTATATTATCTGTAATGCCGACGAGGGAGACCCAGGAGCCTTTATGGACCGCAGTTTGATGGAAGGCAACCCTCACAGTGTTCTGGAAGGTATGCTTATAGCTGCCCAAGCCATAGGGGCGGATGAAGGGTATATTTATGTTCGTACTGAATACCCGTTGGCAGTAAGAAGAATTCGCAAGGCGGTAGCCGATGCCACAGAAGCCGGTATTTTGGGAACTAATATTTTTGGTACAGACAGATGTTTTACTGTCAAGGTCATGGAGGGTGCCGGTGCCTTCGTTTGCGGTGAAGAAACGGCATTAATAGCTTCCATCGAAGGAAACCGAGGTATGCCCCAGCCTAAGCCGCCGTTTCCGGCTGAGAGAGGGCTGTTTGGGAAACCAACAGTAATCAATAACGTCGAAACTTTAGCGACCATCGCCACAATTATTAATATCGGGGCGGAAAAGTTCCGTAAAATTGGCTCTGGAACGGCACCTGGGACCAAAACCTTTGCCTTAACCGGTCATGTAGCCAATACCGGTCTGATAGAAGTTCCGTTCGGGACTACCTTGCGCCATATTATAAGCGATATTGCCGGCGGAGTTGTAGCCGACGACGGGACTCTTTGCGGTACGGACTTAAAGGCTGTGCAGATAGGTGGACCTTCAGGTGGATGTTTGACCCAGGAACACCTTGACTTACCGTTGGATTTTGACTCTCTAAAAGGGGTAGGAGCCATGGTCGGTTCCGGCGGTTTGGTTGTTATGAACCAAGGAACCTGTATCGTGGAAATAGCCCGTTTCTTTATGCAATTCACGCAAAATGAGTCCTGCGGTAAATGTGTGGTTTGCAGAGAAGGAACCAAGCAAATGCTGGCCTTATTAACGGATATTGTAGAAGGCAGAGCTACCTTGGCTACGCTTGATTTGCTGGAGGAGCTGGCTGGTGTGGTTCAGGTAGGGTCTTTGTGCGCTCTTGGCAAGACAGCACCTAATCCGGTTCTTTCCACCCTCAAGTATTTCCGAGAAGAATATCTGGAACATGTTGTCAATAAACGTTGTCCAACCGGAAAATGCGCAGCTTTAAAAACTTACGTCATTGATCCCGAAGCTTGTATTGGGTGCGGCTTGTGTGCCAAAAAGTGTCCGGTAGGTGCTATTGAAGGTGAAAGAAAATCCCCCCATGTTATCGATAGCGAGAAATGTATAAAATGTGGCGCCTGCGTTGATTCCTGCAAATTTAAGGCAATTTCGGTTTAGGCAAAGTCCTGCGGTAATATGTCAAGCGAATAAATTATGGAATTGGAAATTAAGAATTGGAGTTTAGCTGAAAAAAGGTAACCCAAACTAAACCCAGCAAATTTAGTAAAAAACTGGATATTGCCAAAG
>JAAYMU010000045.1 GCA_012521215.1 Peptococcaceae bacterium
CTTGCAGGAGTAAGCTGCCCAAAGATACTGATGCGAACTTCATCTTCATTGCCAGTGATACCCTTAGAAGAGCATCCCGATAGAGCCAATATAGCCGAAAAGATTACAACAAGTAGAACATAGGTGTTTTTTTTCACAATCCATCATTCCTTTCAAGATTTTGAGTACTTATCAGGGCAAAGAACCTTGGCTACACATCGCTGAATTTACAAAGATAATCAAAATTATAACCAATAGTTCCCAAGAAGACAATATATAACCAACATCATTTACCAAACCCCAATCTTGAAAATATAGGGGTCGATGCTCCCAACCTCGATTTACCCCATAGGAATAAGATACGGGTCTCACGATGGTGGCAAAGAGGCAAAATTATCACCCCTTAAAAAACGAGAAGCCGATGCACTAAGCGCCGGCTCTGAAAACACCAAACTTTTTTCACCTGAAGTCCTAAACGCACCTATCTTTCCTTAAGGTAATTTGCTCCTTGCCTTAAATAATATTCTTAAGCCAGTTGATTTGGGGTTCTTCAGCAGTGATATTTATGGCCACCACATCAAACCTTAGAGAAGGCCATTTCTTTATGTTCTGCTCCAGTAAGTAAAGCATGGCTATTGCTTTAAGTCTTTGCAGCTTGTGAAAAACTATACTTTCTTCAGCCCTTCCGCTGGAAGAAGAGCTTCTGGTCCTGACCTCCACAAAGACAAGACAATCCCCATCCCGGGCTATGATATCCATTTCTCCCTTCGGACAGCGGTAATTGCGGGCAAGAATCTTTAGACCTTCTCGCTGCAAATGCTCTACAGCCAGGTTTTCACCGAGGTTTCCTAACTCCCTTTTACTTAATCTTTTATTTAAGTCCTTATAGTTCAAGTTTTCTTTCTTCCCTCTTTCCTCCAACAATAGCCATGTTTCCCCCTCCACTAATCACATCCACTAATCACATCCACTAATCACATCCACTAATCACATCCACTAATCACATCCACTAATCACATCCAATAATCACATCGTAATAGTGTCTGAAAAGAGAAACACCCCCATCAAGTAAATTATAATACTTTTCTTCCTATGTACTACATGGTCTACATGAAAATTTTACAAATTGACAGAAACTCGTCTTATGATTGAAGATAAAATAATAAAGCATCTTAACAAAGCATCTTGGAGGGTAAAAAATGTCTGAAGAAACAAAGTACACGAAATTTTATCAAAAACAGTGGTTTATGTGGTTAACACTTATCTTCTTCGCTCCGGTCGGTATATTTCTGATGTGGAAGTATAAGAGATTTACCAAAATACCACGTACTGCTCTAACCGTATTATTTGCCTTCATCTTCATGATTCAAGTAGCTGTTGCCGGCGCGGAACCTAGCCAACCGGAACCTTCTACTAATACCCCGGGTATTGCTCAAACCCAAGGTAATGGTGTAGAACAAGAACCCACTGGTGGCAGCGAGGAAATGACCTCTTCTGAATCATCGGATAACAATTCATCATCCATAGCTGGTCCGGTTTCCAAGGCGGCTTCAGGACAATTAAAAGTTCATTTCTTGGATGTAGGCCAAGCAGAAAGTATTCTTATTCAAGCTCCATCAGGAAAGACTATGCTTATTGATGCCGGAAACAACGATGACGGTAACTTCGTTACATCATATATAAGAAATCAAGGTATTTCCAAACTGGATATTGTTGTCGGTACCCATCCCCATGAAGATCATATTGGTGGCTTGGATACGGTTATCAATACTTTTGACATCGGGCAGGTGGTAATGCCTACTAAAACACATACTACTCAGACCTACAAAGATGTTTTAACAGCAATAAAAAATAAATGCTTAAAAATAACTGCCGCCAAAGCCGGTGTTAGTCTTGATCTCGGCCAGGGGGTTACTGCCAAGATTGTAGGCCCTACCACAACTTATGACGATCTGAATAATAATAGCGCGGTAATCCATTTAACCTTTGGAAATACATCGTTTCTCTTTACCGGGGATGCTGAAGAAGATGCCGAAGCCGATATTCTGGCTGCCGGATATAATATAAGAGCAGAGGTTCTAAAGGTCGGGCATCACGGCAGCTCAACTTCTACTTCCCAAAAGTTTCTTAATAAAGTAAAACCTGCTTACGCTGTAATAATGGCCGGCCAAGGAAATGATTACGGTCATCCTCATGAGGAAATCTTAAACAAACTTGCTAAGATTGGTGCAAAAATTTTTAGAACAGATATAAACGGCACTATAATTGCCACCTCTAATGGCTCAGAAGTATCTTTTAATACCCAGCCAACCGCAGTAAAAGCAACTACTCCCAACTCTGCTCCTAAGACTACCCCGGCACCAACATCCCCATCACAGACCAAACCGGAAACTCCTCCGCCAGCTTCGGTAGGAGATGAAAATATAACGGTCTACAAAACCAAAACCGGTAAAAAATATCATGTTGATGGATGCGGCTCCCTTAGTCGTAGTAAAATAGAGATAACCTTAAAAAAAGCGAAGGAGCAAGGCTTAGGTTTTTGTTCAAGATGCAATCCACCACGGTAAAGGGGTGATATAGTGAAAGGAATAATTGATAGGTTCGAAGGCGAATATGCTGTTGTGGAAATGGATGATAGGATTATGAAAAACATAAAAATAGAAATACTTCCGCAAGGAATAAAAGAAGGTACGGCTATTAAGTTTGTAAATGGTGAATGGCAGATTGACCGGGAAAGAACCGAAAATCTTAAATCCGAAATTGATGAATTGGCCAAAAACTTGTTTGAATAAACCCCAAACAGCCCCTGGGACCTAAATCCCCGGGGCTTTGGTCTGCTCAAGGCAAAATCCGGCACCAGCCGGGAAGATCGCAAGATCCTGTCCCCACAAGGGAAAAGATGGAGTCTCAACAGACAGGATTCAATACCAGATTGCAAAAAAACTCATATATTCTTGCGCACTATAAAATTGTCCTCCAGCAGGAGCCAATTGGGAGTAAACCCTCCTCGTAAAACCCAATAGAAAAATCCCCGCAGTCCCAGTTCTTTAACCAGATCGAACTTAGCTTGAATACTTCTGACATCCTCAAACCAAACAACATGTCTTTGGCCCTGCTCATCTGTGTAGTAAAAGAAAGGCGCTTGGGAAGTTTGATCGTACTGAATATTCACCCCGTAACGGACGGCCAAATCAACAGCCTGCTGGGGAGTAATAGATCTTGCCCATCTTCCGCCCCGCACATAAGGCAGGGTCCAATCATAGCCATAATGAGGAATACCCATCATAATTTTATTCTTGGGAACGACAGAAACAGCATATTCCATGACTCTTCGCACTTGAGGGAGGGGAGATACGGCCATGGGTGGACCACCCGACCATCCCCATTCATAAGTCATAAAGAAAACTATATCCACAATCTGCCCCACAGCGGGATAATCGTGGCCCTCATAGAGCAGACCTACTTGTTCCCCGCCGGTTTTAGGGGCTAGGGCAGCTGAAAGCAAATACCCTCTGGCTCGGACTCGCTGAGCGGCCCTCCGAAGAAAATTATTGTATCTCTCCCTGTTTTCTCTTCCCAGGTATTCGAAATCAAAATCTAAAATTCGGTACCCTTTGCTGTCCATAATTCGCAGCGCTTCAGTTATTACCCTGTCCTGGATTTGTTCGCTGGACAAGACGGCCGTAGCAAGATTTGTGCTGAAAGTACCGTTTTCGAAATTTGCCAAAACCATTACCGGAACAACCCTGTTTCTCAAAGCTGCCCTGATCACTGCCTGGTCATCAACCGCCGTAAGGCTGCCATCCCTGTTTACCGCATAAGTAAAAACCGCCAAATCCGTAAGGTATGGTCCGGCTTCGTCGACCAGAGCCGGAGAACGGGCTCCGGTCATTCTGGGATCAAGATAGGCGCTGGTCTCCACCATGGTGCGAGGCCTTGGCAGATATAAGCGTTGACCCACCATAATCCTATCCGGATTCTGAATATTATTCAAACGCACAATATCCGCTAGGGAGATTTCGTAACGCCGGCTTATAGTCCATAAGCTATCTCCGGCCCGCACCGTATAAACTTGACCCTTAGTTGGAACAAGCAAAGCTTGCCCGCTAACAAGCCTTCCGGGAACCGTAAGTCTATTAGCATCCAGCATCTGCTGAAAGGTTACGCCGTAATTCCGGGCAATCTGCCAGAGACTGTCCCCGGGTTTAACAATATGTATCTGCATTAGATGTTCCCCCTTTTCTACTAAACACCTCGTAATAGTACGTAATAGTATATGAAAAGAGGGAAGCAAGGGCTAAACTTCGGTCCGGTTTGTTCCAATAAAGCTTAATAAAGAACTAAGGTAAAAAAACCTACGTGGCCTCCTCCGGCATTATAAGTCATGCCCAGTTCTCGGGACAGGCGCACAACATCTATCCCACTGCCTTCCATGGAATATTGTATTTTTTCCGGAAAACGGCAGGGCTTGTTTTCCAAAGCAGCGCATTTCTCACATACCGTGCATGGTCCGGCTCCCATGATTTGCACATCGTCATCCTTAAACTCGCGCCTTAGTTCCCGGTGAATGCGATCTAAATCCGACATAGATTTCTCCATTTCCTTCCTGGAAACCATAGAGACAATCTTGGAAATCAAAAAAGCATTTTGATAACGAAGAACTCGGTTTTGCCTTTCTTCCTGGCTACCGGCCAAAGGCGGACAACCGTAATTTCGGCCAAAATTCCCACATGTATTTCGGGCACACTGCTCAACTACATCCTGGGAAAAGATGATCTCCGCGGTAGATATTTTTTTGTATTCATCAAACCCCAAACGGGTGAGGGCTTCTACTAATCTTTGTTCCAACATAATTAAGCCTCTCTTAATTTTTTCATTAATAATATTAGTTAAATAATGTTTAAACCATTAAGCCAGTTCTTCTTCCGAGGCGGTCATTTCCTTGACAGGAGAAAAAGAACGGCGGTGAACAGGACAGGGGCCGTACTTTTCCAGAGCCTCAAAGTGGGACCGGGTAGGATAGCCTTTATGGCGATCAAAATTATAAACCGGGTAAAGTTCGTGCAGCTCGTACATGTACCGGTCTCTATCGACTTTAGCCAGAATAGAGGCCGCGGCGATACAGGCACATAACCTGTCCCCCCCAATAACGGCTCTGTGCTCCAAAGAAATATCCAGTTTATCCCGGCCATCAACAAGAGCGTAATTGGGCGCAATGCTAAGACCTGCTAAAGCTCTTTTCATGGCCAGTTTGGAAGCATTAAGAATATTGAGCCTATCAATCTCCAAGTGGCTGGCACTGGCCACGCAGTAAGCCACAGCCTGCTCTTTAATCAGGTCTGCAAGATACTCTCTTTTTTTTTCCGTAAGTTTTTTGGAATCATCAAGTCCTGGAAGATCAAATTCCTCCGGAAGAATACAGGCCGCAGCAGTGACCGGGCCGGCCAGCGGCCCTCGTCCCGCTTCATCCACCCCGGCAACCAATTTGTATCCTTTGGCCCGTAATTCCCTTTCCAAGCGCAAAAAATTCTCTTTTCTCTGTTCCTCATGCATTTAAGTACCCTCACCTTGCTAATCCATCTCACCTTGCTAATCCATTACTACTTTGGCAACCTTCCCTTCGCGAAATTCGCGCAGCAAAATTTGCGCTGCCTTTAAGGTATCGATTTTACCACCGCTTATAAGGCATCCTCTTCTTTGCCCGATACTTTCCAAATTTAGCTCTTCTTCTTGTAGATTGTAAAAAGCCATAAGCTCCTGAGGATAATTTTGCTTAAACCATTGTAGCAACCAAGCTGCTAATTCCTCCTGATCGAACACTTCATCTTTTACAGCACCGGTTGCCGCCAGTTTTTTGCCCACTTCCGGATCATCAAATTTAGGCCAAAACATCCCCGGCGTATCAAGGAGTTCCAATTTAGGATTAATTCTAATCCACTGGTTTCCTCGAGTTACCCCCGGTTTATTACCTGTTTTGGCTTGAGAACCCCCGGTAAGCCGGTTAATCAGTGAGGATTTGCCTATATTGGGAATACCAACCACCATTGCCCTTATCGGTCTGGCTCGGACCCCTCGTTTCTCCAGTTGTTTCCTTTTATCTGCCATGAGATTTTCCAGGATACCAGCAATCTTTTTCACTCCCATCCCGCTTTGAGCGCTTATGGCTAGAACCGGGCTTTTTTTGCCTAATTCATCGAGCCAAGGGTTAAGTCTGTTGCTATCTGCCAAATCAGCTTTATTCAAAAGAAGAAGCCTCGGCTTTTTCCCTAAAAGTTCCTTAAGAAGTGGATTCCTGCTGCTTATAGGCAGACGAGCATCACCAAGCTCCAGAACCACATCCACCCAACGTAACTGTTCTTCCAGTTTTCTTTTTGTTTTGGTCATATGACCGGGATACCATTGAATATTCAATCTGCAGCCTCCAACAAAACGTAGAATAAAGCTGTTTCTCTTAAAAAAGAGCCGGAATTTCTCCAGCTCTCTTTGCTAACACATTTGCTATAAGGATTTCATGTTCTAGCGGCGCTCGCGAATTCGAGCAGCCTTGCCATAACGGTCACGTATATAGTACAGTTTGGCTCTACGTACAATACCCTTGCGAACTACCTCGATTTTGTCAATTCTTGGAGAGTGAAGAGGAAATGTTCTTTCCACACTAACTCCACTGGAAACACGACGCACGGTAAAAGTCTCTCTTAAACCGTCGCCTTTTCTTCTAATTACCAAGCCTTCAAAAACCTGAATACGTTCCCGCGAACCTTCAACAATCTTAACATGTACCCTAACTGTATCACCGGGACGGAACGAAGGAATATCGGTTTTCATTTGTTGTTGTTCTACAAGCTTAATATAATCCATTGATTTATTCCCCCCTTCCTTGCCTAGATGCTCATAACTCCTACCTAATTTTATACTTAAATCCATATAAATGATCCACAAGGCTTAAACGAGCCAGAGGAACATCCGTTTTTCACACTAAAATATATTACCATAGTGCGGGAAAATACGCAATAATTTCATTCTAAACTTTCTATTTAAGGCTATTAAGTTAAAACCAACAGTTTAGCCAATACTTTTCAAAGCCCACTTTAAGCAGATAAGCCGCTTTAGTTGGCCTTATGAAAGTAAAAGTAGGTGGTTTTTTATAATAATGAACGGAAGTATAACAGCCTTGGCCGAATCCGGTATTTATAATACAAAACCCTTTGCCGTCATAATAGGATTCGGGTTTACTTCCTTGAGCCATGCTGGCTATATTCCGGGCTACCACTTTAGCCTGCATATGAGCAAAAATCCCTGCTTTGGGAGCGTAGACCCCCATAACCGGAGTCTTAATTGCAGCAGCATCGCCAATCGCATATACCCCTTTATACTTTGTTTCCAAGGTAAAGGGATCAACGTTAATAAAGCCATTCTTATCCACTAAATCCGTATTGCGAATAGCCTGCGGCGTCCAATGGGAAGCAATGCCTAACAGCAAATCAGCCGGGATTTTAGCATCGTGATCTAAGATAAGAGCATTTTTTTCCACAGCCAAAATTTTGGCTTCCGCAATTAATTCAATACCCCTATCCAAAAGCATCTTTCTTAATTTTTGGCTTATCTTAGGCCCTGCCAGAGATTCCGGAGATTTTTCCGGGGTAACTACCGTAAGTTTTACTTTATGGCGTATCCCCCTTTGCCGGAAATATTGATCAATAAGCAGCATAATTTCATAAGGCCCTGGTGGGCATTTATAAGGTAGGCTGGATATGAATAACACTATTTTTCCGGCAGAAAACTCTCTTAATTTTTGATTCACTTTAACGACATCTTGAAAATCATAAACATTGAAAGCATTTTCCCTAAATCCGGGTACGGTATCAAGATTATATTCTACACCCAAAGAAATTATCAGGTAATCGTATTCTAAATCATGCTTATCTGTAATGACCCGGTGCCCGGCCAGATCCAATTCTTTAACTTCACAATGTCTAAATTCAATTCTTTTATTTTCCAAGCTTTTTAGTCCCTTGATTATTTGATTCGGCTGTCTTTCTCCGATTATAACCCTCGGATAGGAAGAAGCGAAGTAATGATTGGTTTCCCGATCTACCAGGGTGACCCGCATTGTTCTGCCCACCAGTTTCTTAAGAATATTGGCTGCAACAACACCACCGCTTCCCCCGCCCAGAATTAATGTCCTTTTCATAAACTCACCTCAGGGCTATTTTATCCCAAGGCCAGGACTTTATACTTGATTTGCAATCTCTTCCTTCGCTTGCCGGTCAAACGGTCTTTCTGCTCGAGCGTTCAATTGTTGCTTATATGAAAAGCTAGGTGTTCAGGTCGACATAGGGAATATGGTACAGATTTAATTTCCTCTTAAGCGGTCTAAAATAATAGCCGCTGCCGAACGGACTGACAGGTGATTATATTCTCCATAGCCATAAACCGGTTTCAAAATATAATCAGTTTTCTCTATTTCTTCCTTAATAATTCCCCAGCCCGTACCGAAAAGCAGCAGAAAAACATCTTCCGTCTCTTCCAATCTCCGGCGCAAGTCTTTGTATTCTATAGTATTGGGATAAAGCCGCGCATCAGTTGCCACCGTATATACTTTTCTTCCTTGTTGTTCTTGAGCCAGATCCTTAAGCACATCTTCCAGATTTGATTTTAGCCTGACATGAGCCAAGGCCTCATAGCGGTTTGGATTATATTCCGCTCCAAACCCTTCCTGCCAAAAACTCATAATCCTACGGGCTAAATCCTGCTGGGCAGGTCCGGGATGAACAAGGTAAAAGGCCTTGACTCCGTATGTTGCCGAACAGCGGGCAATATCGTGGATATCAAGGTTAGTGATTGAGGTTGCAATGTGTTCCATATTCTTGTTATAAACGGGTGCATGAATCAAAGCTATGTACAATTCCCCCATAACTTCACTCCCCTGATAAATGTTTACGTTTTTTCCTTTTAGGTTTAGGTTCAAGATGCTCCCATTTGGGCCGATAGTTAATCAGGCCGGGACATTCCGAACATAAGTCTTCCAGTATTTCGTAATCGCCCTGCTGAAATTCTATCTCAGCAAAAAGATCAGGGCGACGCATAAAAGTGCGGCGCAGAGATTCCTTTCTTCGCCACTTTTCAATCTCAGCATGATGTCCTGAAAGAAGAATTTCGGGCACCTTCATCCCCTCATAATCCGGGGGACGGGTATATTGAGGATATTCAAGCAATCCTTGGCTATGGGAATCATGCTCCCAAGAATTGGCCTTGCCTAAAACCCCGGGTAAAAGTCGGGCCACAGAGTCGATTACCACCATAGCTGCCAGCTCTCCGCCTGTTAAAACAAAATCTCCGATCGAAAGCTCCTCATCCGCCAAGGACCTTATCCTTTCGTCAAAACCTTCGTAGTGTCCGCATAAGAAGATAAGGTGATCATAAAGTGAGAGCTCATGCGCTTTTTTTTGATTATATAATTGCCCCTGGGGTGATAGAAGAATGGTTCTGCTGTTACCTATTTTTTCCACACTGGCCATAGCATTAAAAATAGGTTCCGGCTTTAGAACCATTCCTGCTCCCCCGCCATAGGGGACATCATCTACATTTTTATGTTTACTAAGGGCAAAATCCCGGAAATTCACTAATTCAATCTCTATAAGCCCTGATTCCTGGGCTCTTTTGAGGATACTTTTCTGGATAGGGACAAACATTTCCGGGAAAATTGTCAAGACAGTAAATTTCATGCTCTAACCTCATTCCCGGTCTTCAATCCAAAAGCCCCGGCGGTAAAATGACCTCCATCCTTTTGCCGGGGACATCCACTTTCTTAACCACGGACTTCAAGGCCGGAATACAAATTTCTCCCTTCTCACCCCGCACCAGATAGACATCGTTGGCCCCGGTCTCCAAAACACTGACCAGGGTACCTAGGAGGACTTCATTCTCGTAAACCTTCATGCCCTCTAGTTCAAAATAATACCAGCGGTCTTTAAGGGGCGGTACTTCACTGTGATCAATCCTTACTTGAAATCCCCGATATTTTTCCGCCTCTTCGGGCGTATTAATTCCCTCTAATTTTAAAAAAACCATTCCTTTAGGATCAATCCGAACTCTCTGGATCTTAAATTCAGAATGAACTTGATTGTTGGTCAAATATACTTTTTTTAGTTTTTTAAATCTCTGGGCATTATCAGTAAGGGGGTAGACCTTTATCTCACCCTTGATGCCAATCGGTTTAAGAACCTCTCCGACTACTACACTGTCCATAGTTTTTACCTTCTTAAAAGGAATATCCTAATGAATACCAGATTCTAATGAGGACAAGAGACAGAATTCGGGTGGAGTCAGAAGATTCAGTTCACCGTAATTCTGCCCCCTGCCTTCTCGACTACAGATATATGTCTTTAACCTTAAAGATCAATATCAACAATTACTCTACGGCCGTCTTTAACAGCCGCAGCTTTGACAATGGTTCGAATTGCGTTAGCAATTTTTCCCTGTTTGCCAATCACTTTACCCATATCCTCCGGAGCGACCGTCAATTGAAGTTGTACGGTTTTATCCGTGGCATATTGAGCAACGATAACCTGGTCAGGATGATCTACCAAAGCTTTAGCTAGTACTTCCACAACTTCTTTCAGAGCAATCACCCCCATGCTTACTTGGACTTATGAAATTTTTCCATAATCCCGGCTTGTCTAAGCAAAGACCTTGCTGTATCTGAAGGCTGTGCTCCTTTGGAAAGCCACTCTAAAGCTTTGATCTCGTCAATTTTAATGACATGAGGGTTTTTAGTAGGATCATAATAGCCAATCTCTTCGATTGCTCTACCATCACGCCGGGTTGCTGAATCACATACCACAAGACGATAAAAAGGATTCTTTTTGGCACCCATAC
The DNA here is from genome assembly GCA_012521215.1 of Peptococcaceae bacterium. GTDB lineage: Bacteria > Bacillota > Desulfitobacteriia > Desulfitobacteriales > Syntrophobotulaceae > JAAYMU01. The sequence continues at coordinate 10,858 of JAAYMU010000045.1, forward strand.
GGTGCAAGCGAATACTAGTTGCCATAATTTCACCTCCTCGGCAATGAGAATTATTCTATTTTAGAAGGGAAAAGGAAATTTTGCCAAAGGGTTCTTCCTCTGACCGCCTTTTTTTCCTTTTTTTCCTTTCTTTCCTTTTTTCGAAGCAGACTTCCTTCCTGCCCCTCCCATTCCTGGCATTCCCGGCATTCCGGAAAGTTGCTTCATCATTTTTTTAGTTTGCTCAAATTGTTTTAAGAACCTTCCTACTTCGACAACAGTGGTGCCGCTGCCTTTGGCTATTCTTTTTTTTCGGGAGTCCTTAATAATTGCAGGTTTTGTTCTCTCTTCCGGGGTCATGGAACAAATAATCGCTTCTATCCTGTCAAGATCTTTTTCGTCGATCTCAACACCTTTTAATTGTTTGCCGATCCCGGGTATCATTTCCAAGAGAGAAGAAAGAGAACCCATTTTTTTAATCTGTCTCATTTGGTCAAGATAATCATCCAAGGTAAATTCCTGTTTACGGATCTTTTCTTCTAACTCTCTGGCCTTTTTCTCATCTATAGTCTGCTGGGCTTTTTCAATCAGGGTAAGGACATCGCCCATCCCCAGGATTCTCGAAGCCACCCGGTCGGGATGAAATACTTCCAGAGCATCCATCTTTTCACCGACTCCGGCAAATTTTATAGGACAGCCGGTTACGGCTTTTACCGACAGAGCAGCGCCCCCCCGGGTATCACCATCCATTTTAGAAAGAATAACTCCATTTAAACCGAGTTGATTATGAAAAGTCTCAGCAACATTGACTGCATCCTGACCGGTCATAGCGTCAACTACCAGCAAAATTTCATCGGGGTTGACCGCTTCCCGGATATCGGAAAGTTCCGTCATTAGCTCTTCATTGACATGCAGCCTGCCGGCAGTGTCCAAAATTACTATATCATGGCCATTTTTACGGGCAAATTCCAAGCTCTCCTCAGCAATCTTAACGGGTGAAACCTGACCAAGTGAAAATACGGGAACTTTGATCTGGGCACCTAAAACCTCCAGTTGCTTAATAGCAGCCGGCCTATAAATATCACAGGCCACCAATAGGGGATGTTTTCCCTGTTTTTTAAGCATATTGGCCAGTTTAGCTCCCTGGGTGGTTTTACCCGCTCCCTGCAGCCCTATAAGCATTATTACCGTGGGGGGCTTGGGAGAAATCTGAATTTTACTTTCACTACCGCCCATCAGGGAAATAATTTCCTCATGGACAATTTTAATTACTTGTTGAGCCGGGGTAAGGGATTCCAATACTTCCTGACCGACCGCTCTTTCCTTAATTTTGGCTATGAGTTCCTTAACTACCTTAAAGTTAACATCCGCTTCCAAAAGAGCCAGTCTAACTTCGCGCATAGCCTCATTAACGTCGGCTTCGGTCAGTTTACCCTTTCCGCGGAGACGTTTAAAAGTAGCCTGGAGTTTTTCACTTAAGCTCTCAAACATTGCCATCCCGGCCCACCTTCTTTCTGGTTAAAATAATTATTAGTCCCAATTATCCTGGAAAAGTTCTGAATTATCTTCTAAGACCTCGGCGATTATTTCTTTAATCCTGTCGGTTATCTCCAGATGACGCTTCCAAGCAGCTTCATCGGCAAAATCCTCTCGACTAATTTCCGCCAGCGAGGCCCCAATTATTTTTACTCTTTCTTTATCTTTTCTAAAGCGAGCAATAAGTTTTAATTTTTCCTCATAGCCTTCCAGGATTTTTTCCGTTCTTTTTAAAAGATCGTGAACTGCCTGCCTAGTTATACCTTCCTCTTCCGCAATTTCTGCCAGAGAAAAATCCTGCTGATAATATAGGTCCCAAACTTTACTCTGTTTGGCGGTAAGTAAGGGGCCATAAAAATCGAACAACAAGGCTTTATTTTCAATTCTCTTCATCTTTGTTTCGGCCTCGTGTAAAGTATTTTTGCTTTACAGGTTACTATTCTAGACTTTATCTACCTATTTGTCAAGAAAGGTGGAGGCAATTTTTTTAGCTCTTTGTTCCACTTCCTGGCAAATAGTTTTTTCATCCAGAGTCAACAATTTTCGGTCCTCCATCAACAGTTTGCCATCGACCATCACGGTTCTTACATCAGGGCCTTTAGCGCTATAAACCAGATGGGAAGGAATAGAAAAACGGGGGTAAAAATGAGGCCGGGTAAAATCAACAGATATCAAATCGGCTTTATAGCCGGGAAGGATTTTTCCTAGGTCTTTAAAGCCGCATACTTTGGCACCTCCGGACGTAGCCATTTCCAGAACCTCATATGCTTTCAGATCTTCCGGGGAACCTACCAGCTTTTGCTGCAAGGACGCGGAACGCATCTCACAGAACATATCGAGATCATTATTACTTGAAGTGCCGTCGGTACCGATTCCTACCGTAATCCCCCTTTGCAACAATTGGGATATGGGAGCTGTGCCACTGTTTAGTTTCATATTGCTTTCCGGATTATGAGCCACACAAACTCCATATTGTTTAAGGATATCCATGTCCTTGGAAGTTAAATACACGCAATGAGCGGCAATTACCTGGCCGCCGAAAAGACCTTGTTCCTCCAGCCATTCTACAGGGGTTCTTCCATACCTTTCTTTGATAATATCCAGTTCCGCTTTGGTTTCGGCTACATGAATATGGATGCCTGCGCCCAGCCGGTCCGCTTCTCCCTTAACTTCCTGCAGAAATTCTCCCGGGCAGGTATAAGGGGCATGAGGACCAAAAAACACTTTGATTCGGCCTTCTCCGGCAAGGTGATAAGTCTGAAACAGCTTAATATTTTCTTCCAGTCCTTTACTGGCATTCACAGGGTCCAAACCTGTCAGCCCGCGGGATAAAACAGCCCGGGTACCGGCCTTAAGTACAGCTTCGGCGGTCTCTTCCTCGAACATATACATATCAACCATAGTAGTTGTGCCGGAGCGTATCATCTCGCACAGGGCCAAAGCACTACCCCAGTACATATCTTCAGCGGTCATTTTGGCTTCAAAAGGCCAGATTTTTTCTTCCAGCCAGGGCATGAGTGACATATCATCGGCATACCCACGCAGCATAGTCATCGCCGCATGGGTATGAGTATTGATCAATCCCGGCATAACAACATCCTGCGGCAAGTCAATAATTCTATCCGGCTGAAAATCTTTAGGGGCGGACCCTATTTCCCCTACCGAGACTATACGGTCCTCTGCGACCGCTATTTCTCCTTGTTCATAAAAATCCTCCGGACCGGTCATGGGTAAAACCATAGCGCGGACCAAGTATTTGGACATGACTAACACCTGCTTTCCTTAAATATTCTCCGATAAATATTTTCCAATAAGTCGTGCCTATAAATAATGAGCAAAAAAGCTCCAGCAAAAAGACTATGCTTTATTATTTTTCTAAGCATAGTCCTGCAAATCCTTTTTATCGAACATTTATTTGAGCAAATTATTTAACCAGCATCTTAACAAGGTTAACGGAATAAGGAGGGGAAATAATACCCTTTTCGGTAATAATGCCGGTAATATACTTGGCCGGTGTTACGTCAAAAGATGGATTATAAACCGGTACTTCCTCGGGTACTACTCTTACCCCTTTAAACATTCTAACCTCTTTGCCGTCCCGTTCTTCAACCGGAATTTCAGCTCCGGATGAAATCTTGAGATCAACCGTAGTGCTGGGCGCTGCTACATAAAAAGGTATCTGGTGGGCATTAGCCAAAACCGCTAATGAATAAGTACCGATTTTATTAGCCGTATCACCGTTGGCCGCAATCCGGTCAGCGCCGACAAGAACCATATCGACCTTTCCCTGCTGCATAAGATAACCGGCAGTGCTATCTGTGATTAGGGTATGAGGAATTCCTTCCTGCAACATTTCCCAGACGGTAAGCCTTGCTCCCTGTAAAAAGGGCCTGGTTTCATCTACATAAACGTGGATTTTTTTCCCGGCCTCAAATGCTTGCCTAATAACTCCCAAGGCAGTCCCGTATTCCACCGTAGCCAAGGAACCGGCATTACAGTGGGTTAAGATATTAGCTTTTTCGGGAACTATGGTATTGCCGTATTCGCCGATAAGTCTATTCATCCTGCGGTCAGCCTCAGCTATGGAATTGGCTTCAGCCAGCAAGGCCTCTTTAATGTCTTCAGGATCAAGATTTTGAACCTCCCGTAACTTAACTTCCATTTTATGCAAAGCCCAGGTGAGATTGACCGCCGTCGGACGCGTAGCCTGCAAGGTAGTTAGAACTTCATTCATGTACTCCGGAAAATCATCCTTATCTCCTTCATATTTAAGGGCTCCTAACACATAACCATAAGCTGCAGAGACCCCGATTGCGGGAGCTCCCCTTACTTCCATATTTTTTATTGCTTCGGCCACTTCTAAATATGAACGGGCTTCACGATATTTTTCCTCAAAGGGTAATTTAGTCTGATCAAGCAGCAGCAAATGGTCGCCCTGCCACTCAAGAGCTTTCATCATTGTATCCGCCTTTCTAAAATACGCCTGCTTCCTTATTGGCTGTTGCACAGGCACATTTCTGATTGCTTGCCTGCTTGCGGCAAGTAATCTCTACCAATTTTGCTATTGTTTCTCCCAATATGTTCATAGTAGCGATAACTTCGGCGTGTGTCAACGGCTCCTTGGAAATTCCGGCAGCCTGATTTGTTACCAGAGCTATACAAGCATAACATAAACCCAACTCCCTAGCTAGAACTACTTCGGGAACTCCGGTCATACCTACAACCTGTCCCCCCAGTATTCTGAACATGCGGATTTCCGCAGGGGTTTCAAAGCGGGGACCTTCGGTACAGACATACACACCCCCATGGTGAATCTTCAAGCCCAGGGTCTCCGCAGCGGTCAAAATTTCCTGGCGTAAGGCCGGACAGTAAGGTTCGGAAACATCGACGTGGAGAACTCCATGTTCCCCGCCTTCATAAAAGGTTAGAGGACGATTCTTGGTAAAATCAAGAAACTGATCAACTAATACAAGGTCCCCTGTTTTAAACTCACTGACAATGGAACCGACTGCTCCCGTAGCTAAAATCTTTTTAACCCCAATTTCTTTCAGAGCCCAAATATTCCCCCTGTAGTTTATGGCATGAGGAGGTACAGTGTGATTCTTACCATGTCTCTTAAGAAAGACCATATCCACATTACCCAGACGACCGGTTTCCATATTAACCGGGCCGTAGGGCGTATCAACGGTGATAGCCGATTTGTCGGTTAAAACAAGCTTTTCTACGCCGGTACCGCCGATTAATGCATATTGCAATCCACTCCCTCCCGAATCTAATTATACAAACAAGGCTTCGGCAAACTCCTGCGGTTCAAAAGGTTTAAGATCGTCAATTCCTTCTCCGATACCGATTAGTTTGACCGGCACCCTTGTTTCGCCTTGAATCCCAATAACCACCCCACCTTTAGCCGTGCCATCCAGTTTGGTTAAAACTATGCCGGAAACATTAGCGACTTCCTGAAATAATTTCACTTGTTGGATAGCGTTTTGACCGGTGGTAGCATCCAAAACCAACAGCACCTCATGGGGTGCATCCGGTATTTCACGTTCCACAACCCTTTTGATTTTAGCCAGCTCGTTCATTAAATTAACTTTATTATGCAGCCGGCCTGCAGTATCGATCAATAAAAAATCAACAGCCCTTGATTTGGCAGCCTGAACAGCATCATAAACAACAGCGGCGGGATCGGCACCCTCAGTTTGCTTAATCACTTCCGCACCGGCTCGTTCGCCCCAAATTTCAAGCTGCTCAATGGCAGCCGCCCGGAAAGTGTCTCCGGCAGCCAATAATACTTTTTTACCGCCTTCCTGAAGGTGTTTGGCCAGTTTCCCGATTGTTGTGGTCTTGCCAACCCCGTTTACCCCTACGACTAAATAAACCGACGGTTTAGACTCTGATAATCTTAATTCGCTTTTTTCCCCTAACTTTCCTGTTATTAGTTCTTTCATAACCCCTTGCAAATCCTGGGGATCGCTGATTTTTCTTTCTTTGACCGTCTGGCGCAGCATCTCTACCAGTTCTAAAGAGGTAGAGACCCCGACATCAGCTTGAATAAGTATCTCTTCAAGCTCTTCATAAAGATCCTCATCAATTTTAGAGGCTCCGGTAAAGGTCTGTTCAATTCTATCGACCAAACCCTGACGTGTCTTAGAAAGTTTGTCCTTAAGTTTACCAAAAAATCCTGCCATTTTGTTTCTCCTTTAATACCATTTTAGCTATAATGCTTTTTGTTTAAGCACTCTCGTGCTCCAGCCGGTCCATTTCTACTGTTAAGAGTTTGGATACCCCGGACTCTTCCATGGTTATACCATACAGCTTGTCTGCTGATTCCATAGTTCCTCGCCGGTGGGATATAAGTATAAACTGAGTTTGATCAGAAAATATCTTTAAGTAATTCACAAATCGTTTTACATTAGCATCATCTAAAGCAGCCTCGATCTCATCCAAGAGACAGAAAGGGCTTGGCTTTACTTTTAAGAAAGCAAACAATAAGGCAATGGCCGTAAAAGCACGTTCCCCGCCGGATAAAAGCGATAATAACTGGGCTTTCTTACCCGGAGGCTGAGCGATAATATTAACACCGGTCTCCAGCAAATTTTCCGGATCGTCAAGCTGCAGTTCGGCATGACCGCCGTTAAAAAGCTGGTTAAAAACTTGACCAAAGGCTGCATTGACATCCTTAAACCCTTGCCGGAAACGTTTGATCATATTCTCATCTAATTCATTAATTAAAGCATATAAAGAATCCGCTGCAGAAACCAAATCGTTTTTTTGAGAGGTTAAAAACTCATAACGTTCACATAACTGGGGGTACTCTTCCAGCGCCGCATAGTTTACCGGTCCCAGTTCTTCAATCTTGGTTCTTAAATCATTGATGGCAGCTTGCAGAACATCCTTCTTATCGTGGCTTTGATAGGCCAGAGCTTGTTCCCAGCTAAGGTTAAACTCCTCCTCAAGCCTTAAGCAGCCTGTTTCCCATTCTGCTTGGAGACGGGTAATTCGTAATTCATTTTGATGAAGTTGCTGTTCTCTTTCCTTAACCTGCCTATATTTAAGTTTAATCCCTTCTTCCAGATTGATATTTTTGGAATTTAACTCCTCTCTTAGGGTGCGCAGTTCAATTAATTTATATTTTTTAGCGTTTAGTTCCGTTATGATTTTTTGAAGCTTACTTTCCATTTCTTCCTGCTTTTGATTCAGCATGGTCACGTTTTGTTTAAAAGTATTGTTTTCAGCCTTTTTTTCTTGGCATAAATTAATATTATTCTGCAAATTTTCCTTTTCTTCCCTACGTAGTTGTTTTACTTGATTAAGTTCTTGTTCCTTTCTGGCCGCTTCTACCTTGGCAGCGGTTATTTTTTCTTTAAGTCCTTCCACTTGGATGTCGGCTTGCTCTAAAGCTGTCTCCAGACTTTTTTGTTCTCTTTGCAGATTTTCGATTTTAGCTACGGTAAGTTCGATTTCTTTTTTTCGCTCGGTTATTTTAACATCCAAGGTGGAATTTTGGCTACGTATATCAGCTAAATCAAACTCTATTATTTTAAGGGCTTCCTCCCAGCGAGCCAGTTTTTCTTGCGTATATTTTCTGTCTATAAGCTTTATACTTTTCTTCTCGTGACAAGATTTAATTTGCAGTTCCAAATTTCTTCTGAGATCTTTTAGTTCTTCCAGTTCCTTATAGCCCAGAATTGATTCCTGTTTTTGCTTCTCATATTTTACTTTCAGCCTGTTTATTTTAGTTGTTAGATCTTCGATTGCCCTTGCTCTGCTTCGCAGACCGCTTCCCTGGCTCCTGCTACTACCTCCGGTTAGAGACCCTCCGGGATTAACCTGGTCTCCCTGCAGAGTTACGATCCGAAAGCGGTAATTTGTGGTTTTCGCCAGTTGGATGGCCGCATCTAAATCCTCGGTAATAATAATATTACCCAACAGAAATTCCATTACCCCTTGAAAACGAGGGGCATAAGTAATTAAATCCACAGCCAAACCCAATACGCCCTTTTTCTGAAGAACATCGACCGGCAGAGACAATTTACGGCCTTTAATAGATTCTAAAGGCAGAAAAGTCGCCCTACCGCTGCTGTTGTGCTTAAGGTAGGCTATACACTTTCGAGCATCTTCAATTCTATCCACGATAATATTTTGTAAGGCCGGTCCTAAGGCGGTTTCTATTGCTAATTCATATTTAGCCTCAACTTCCAGGTTTTCGGCCGTTGTTCCATATACTTGACGACAATCAAGTTTACCCTTACGGAAAGCAAGAATGGTTTCCCGAACGCCCTTATAATAACCTTCCAAATTATCTTCTAAATTCTTCAGTGCTTGCCGCCTGGCCCGAGCCTGGTCTAGCTCGCGAAGCAAAGTTTGCATACTTTCTTCGATTTCGCGCTGTTTTTCTTTTTTAAAGTTAATCGCTTGTTTGTTTTCAGTTGCTCTTTGCTCCAACCCGGTTATAAGACGCTCAATTTCCAGTATTTCCTTATTTTGCTGTTCAATTTGTTGTAAAAGTTCCTGTTTCTCCTGCTGTTTTATTATGGACTCTTCGTTTTTTTGGGCTTCCTGTTTGGCCAGGGTCTCCTTTTGCTGTTCTAACTCAACCAGCTCATTAGTCAGCTTACTTTTTAAAGAAAGCTCCTGGAAAATTTCCGTTTTATACTCTTCCAGTCTATGCCCGCCACTTAATTCACGCAGTTCAAGCAGTTCTTGTTCCATCTTTTCCAGGTAAGCTGAAGTCTGAGCTAGGGCCTTTTGCAAGTCAGCCTCTTTCACCGTCAAGTTATTATATTTATCCCTAGAAAGGGTAATTTTCTCCTCAGCCAGAGCTATCTCCTTGCCCAGTCTCAAGATCTGTTCCTGGGTGTGATTTTGTCTTTCTTTGATTAAAGATATTTCATGGTTAATCTCTTGAACACTGTTCTCCAGGGTATGAACATTTCCCTGCAGCTTTTCTACCTGTTCATCGAGCTGGTTGAGCTCGTATTTTTGACGCATATGTATGCTTTCGTCTTCAGCAATCTTAGTATTGAGGGTTGTTAATTCTTCATTGATCCGCTGCAAATTGGCTTGTTCTTTTTTTAACTTAGTCTCGTTGCCGGCCAGGTCATTCACAATAAGCTTGATCTCAGCCTCCTTAAGCTGGGATTTTAGCTCTTTGCTGATCTTGGCTTTCTCTGCTTGCTTAGCCAAAGGTTCCAATCTATCATGAACCTCGCTAATAATATCACTTAAGCGCTCGATATTTTGCTTTGTATCTTCGAGTTTATTCAGGGCCTCTTTTTTTCTTAGACGGAATTTGCTAATACCGGCTACCTCTTCAATCAAAAGTCGACGTTCTTCAGATTTAAGATTTAATATTTCTTCCACCCGTCCCTGACCGATAATAGAAAATCCCCCTTTGCCGGAACCTGTATCCAAAAATAATTCCTGAATATCTTTCAAACGACAAGGTGATTTATTGATCAGGAATTGTCCCTCACCGTCTCGAAATACCCTGCGGGTAATAACAACTTCTTCATAAGCAAGTGGAAAAAAGCCTTTGCTGTTATCAAAGACCAAAGATACCTCGGCCATGCCCACAGGCTTTCTGGATGAGCTCCCTGCGAATATAACATCCTCCATTTTGCTACCTCGCAGGCTCTTAGCGCTCTGCTCCCCTAAAACCCAACGTACGGCATCGGCAACATTACTTTTACCACTGCCGTTAGGTCCGACAATAACACACAGTCCCGGCTGTAAATCCAGTTTTGTCTTATCGGCAAAGGATTTAAACCCTTGGATATGAATACTCTTAAGAAAAACCCCTTGGTTGGTGCTTTCTGTCACGCGTCTTGCACCCCCCATTGCTCTAAAGCAAAACCTGCCGCTTGTTGTTCAGCTTCTTTTTTTGTTCTGCCGGTGCCAATTCCTTTTAACTCTCCTTGGATATAAACTCCGGCTTTAAAAAGCTTGTCATGATCGGGGCCGGTCTCTTCTAAAATATTATAAGTCACTGCCAGTTCCTGCTTTTGGGCCTTTTCCTGTAGCATAGTTTTGAAATCTCCATAATTTCCTTTATCCAGTTTTTTTATCTCCGGAATAAACATATCAAGAATAAATTTACGGACTTTTTCAAAACCATACTGCAAATAAATAGCCCCGATGATTGCTTCTAGGGCATCGGCGATGATAGAAGGCCTTTCTCTTCCTCCATTTAATTGCTCTCCTTTTCCCAGGAAAAGTGCTTTCCCCAATTCAATATTTTTCCCGTTACGGGCCAAAGTCGTTTCGTTAACAACTGCAGCCCGCATTTTAGTTAATTCACCTTCGGGTTTATGGGGATAGTTTAGATAAAGATACTCCCCTATCACGAAGTCGAGAATAGCATCCCCCAAAAACTCCAGTCTTTGGTTATTCTCCACGCCTGCTAGTGGATTCTCAAAAGTATAAGAAGGATGTGTAAGAGCCTGAATTATCAGATTGTTTTCAGAATTGTCGAAGCCAATTCTTTTCATTAAAGAATCCACTTCGGCCTTTCCAGGAAGCAGATCTTGTTTTATGGAAAAACGGTATTTCTTTCTGCGCAAGCTTTAACCTCCATTGTTCTGCTATATATTCCATTATTCCGCTATATTTGGTTCTGCTATCTATTTAAGAATTTAGAAGTCAGGAATTTTCAAGAATACTTGACTCTTGTTCTTGTATTCTGACTTTTGACTCCTGACTTCTTATAAAAGTGTCGATAATTAAGGACTACTGATTATCCTTGATATAATTAACTATATCATCAATATTCTGAATGTTTTCCACCTCTTCATCGGCAATATCAATGTTAAACTCTTCTTCTAAAGCCATAATCAATTCTACAATGTCCAGAGAATCCGCATCTAGGGCTTGAAAAGTAGTAGTCGGAGTAATTTCGTCCTCTTCAACTCCCAGCTGGTCTACAACAATAGCTTTAACTTTTTCATAAATATCCACTATATGCCACCCCCTCTCCGTAGAAATATTACTAAGTTTCCAGAGTATCTTACCATATTATCCTAAAGTAATACATCTTTTATTCAGAATTGTACCAGTATTTATCAAGGCAAGCAACTTTAGCCTATTATGTTTTTATTATAATTAGATTATTTCCAAACTGCTATTAATTTTTTCCGGTATATTTATTTCCACACACTCTTTGGCCACTCTCACCGCATTAAAAATCGCTTTGGCTTTGGAACTGCCATGGCAAATAATACTTGTTCCGTTAACCCCCAGCAAAGGAGCACCACCATATTCGGAATAATCCATAGTCTGGGCTATTTCTTTTAGGCCGGGCTTTATAAGCATTGCCCCTATTTTTCTGCTTGTGTTCAAAGTGATTTTTTCTTTTATTAATTCGAACAAAGAGGAGGCCATACCTTCAATGGTTTTAAGCACAATATTGCCCACAAAGGCATCACAGACAATTACATCGGCCGTTCCATAAGGGATGTCACGTCCTTCTATATTGCCTATGAAATTAAACGGAGCTTCCTTAAATAAGTCATAAGCCGCCCGCACTAGTTCATTGCCCTTTCCTTCCTCACTGCCAATATTGAGGAGAGCCACTCTTGGATTATTAAGACCTAGAATTTGTTCCGCATATATGCTGCCCATAATTCCGTATTGAAGAAGGTTTTCAGGTTTGGCATCTGGATTAGCACCAACATCGAGCAGGAGTTTGCCTTTTTTAAGAGTAGGTAATACCGTAGCTATAGCCGGACGGTTGATTCCTTTAATCCTGCCTAATATCAGCAATGCTGCCGCCATTTGGGCGCCCGTACTGCCTGCGGATACCAGGGCATCAGCATAACCCTCTTTAACCAGTCTGGTAGCCACTACAATCGAAGCATCCTTTTTTTTCTTAATAGCTGCCGCCGGTTGTTCATCCATAGCAATTACTTCGGTGGCCTCATAGATTTCCATATTTGTTTTTAAAGTGTTTCCCGGAATATGCTCTAAAATTTTGTCTTTTTGTCCCACAAGAATAATATGTAATTCAGGATATGCTTCAGCGGCTCTAAAAGCTCCTTGTACTATTTCGGACGGAGCATAATCCCCGCCCATGGCATCCAGTGCGATTTTCATATTTTTCTACCTCCTTAATACAAAAAGCTGTGACTAACATTAAGTCAACAGCTTTTGCTACCATGTACTAATAATGCCTTTACTCACCCATGGGGATTACTTCTTTGCCCTTATAATAGCCGCAGCTTGCACAAATATGATGCGGAAGCTTTTGTTTATGGCATTGGGGACATTCTACGAAGTTAGGTGTAGAGAGTTTTTGCGTTGCCCTACGCATACGAACTCTTGATTTGGATTGTTTACTTTGTTGAACACCCATTTATTACACTCCCTTATTCCATTTAGATAATATCGCGAGACGCGGATCAATATCATTGTCTACGCAGGTGCAAGAATTCAAATTGAGATCTGTTCCACATTGAGGACATAGGCCTTGGCAGGAGTCAGAACAGATGAAACGCATCGGTAGATGAAGCAAGATGTGCTCTTGAATACGCTCATCGATGCTAAATTCATCCTTGTCAAAAACAAAGGCATCATTGTCATCATGGTTTTCCACATAATATTTTTCCGGAATAAACTCATCCTCAAAATCAAAACTCATTTGATAGGAAAAGTTCTTTAGACACTTGGAGCACATAACTTCAAGGCCACCGTTGATCCTACCCTCAACGAACAGAGATTTACCGGTATTATTAACAGTCAAGTGAACCTCAATTGGAGACTGAAAAAAATACTTGCTTTCACCCAGTTGTAGAGGTGGAAAGTCTTCACGAAAAAAGAAATTCTCCGTGCCTCCAACTGTTCGCCTCAGCTCAGCAACATTTAGCATCACCGGTAATCACCCCAATATACAACAACTGTAATTATAGATATCCCCCATTTTTTTGTCAAGAAAATACTTAGCCCCTAATTTAAGATTTAAGCCCGGTCACTATCTCTTCCGTATCCAAAGCAATCATAAGTTCCTCATTGGTGGGAATTACCAGCACTCTGCATTTTGCATCCGGGCTGGAGATATCAATTTCTTTACCACGGGCATTTTTATTTTTCTCATCATCCAGGCTAACCCCAAGATAGGATAAAGTGTTGCAGATACTTTCACGCATTGTATGTGAATTCTCACCTACCCCGGCTGTAAAGACGATGGCATCCGCACCGTCGAGAATGGCGGCATAAGAACCGATATATTTTTTTACATCATGGGCAAAAACATCCAAAGCCAGTTGGGCCCGGTAGTTGCCGGCTTGAGCGGCTTCCTCAAGATCCCGGAAATCACTGCTTACCCCGGAGAGACCTAAGACGCCGCTTTTCTTGTTAAGTATATCATTGGCTTGCTGGGCAGTCAGACCTTCTTTGTCAATAATGTAAGAAACAATAGTCGGATCAATATCGCCGGACCTGGTGCCCATCATTAATCCTTCTAAGGGAGTTAGCCCCATTGAAGTATCAACACATTTTCCACCGCTGATTGCTGCAATAGAAGAACCATTGCCCAAGTGACAGGTTATGATTTTCAAATCGGCTATATCTTTATTGAGCAACGCAGCAGCCCTTTGGCTTACATATTTATGGGAAGTACCATGGAAGCCATAACGGCGGATATGATATTTTTCATAAAATTCGTAAGGAATACCATAAATATAAGACTCAGCAGGCATAGTTTGATGGAAAGCAGTATCAAAAACAGCAACCTGGGGAGTATCCGGCATTAATTTTTCGCAGGCCTCGATTCCGGCCAGATTAGCTGGATTATGTAACGGACTAAGCTCGATGCAATCCGTTATAATTTGTTTCACCTCTTCATTAACCAGTACTGAGGAAGCAATTTTTTCTCCTCCATGCACAACTCTATGACCTACGGCATCGATTTCCTCCAAAGATTTAATAACCCCATGCTCCGGATGTAATATAGCATCTAAGACCACTTTAATAGCCGCTACATGATCCGGCAATTCAGTCTCAACCACAACCTTTTCCTTATCTGCAGGCCGATGATTCAAAACGGATCCAGGGATTCCAATCCTTTCAACCAGTCCTTTGGCAATTGGATTCTTTGTATTCATGTCCATCAATTGATACTTTAGTGATGAACTTCCACAGTTAATAACAAGAATTTTCATTAGAAAACGCTCCCTTTCTTTTTGCCCCTTTAATTTAAAAATTGGGCAAATAAAAATCCGATTTTAGTCTAACACATTTTTTATAAAAATAAAATAATATGGCGAATTTACGTAATCTTTAGAATTCATAGCTTCTTTTTTCATATATATTAACTATATGTATTTTTCCCCAAAAACAGTGATTGGAAACAAGCAGGTGGTAGAGTGTCAGCCTTTTTAAAAGTCTTTCCCTTTTTGCTCTTAATCTCAGTTATGTTTATCTATCCACAAGAAGTGCTCTCCTCGGCCTCAATCGGCCTAAGCCTTTGGGCTAACTATGTCTTGCCGGCCTTACTTCCTTTCTTTATTATCTCCGATCTATTAATGAAACAAGGTTTTATCCACTTTCTGGGGGTTATGCTAGAACCCCTAATGCGTCCCCTTTTCCGTCTCCCAGGTAAAGCCTCCTTTATTATTGCCATGACTCACACTTCGGGCATCCCCATAGGAGCTATTCTTACCTGCAAAATGCGCCAAGCAGGGGAGTTAACAAAATATGAAGGGGAACGGTTGCTGGCTTTTACCAGCAATCCCAGTCCGGGATTCATGTTTGGTGCGGTTGCTTCCGGCATGTTAGGCAATCCCGCTTTGGGAATTATAATCGCCGGTTCGGTCTATATAGCAAACATTATTGTCGGCCTGCTTTTTCGTTTCTATGGACCACACCAGCCCCTTCAAACCAAATATAGCTTTTCTTTACACCAAGCCTGGCGGGAAATGGAAGCCGTCCAGAAAAAAAATAAAAAACCGCTTGGCGATATGTTAGCGGAAGCAATACGGGAAAGCCTCTCCACAATGCTCTTAGTTGGAGGATTTATTGTTTTATTTTCGGTAATAACCCATATGCTCAATATCTTGCCCATAGTCTCGAAATTAGCTCATGGAATTTCTTTTCTCACCTCAGGAAAAATCCCCCCTACGGGCGGGAACGCTCTAATTCAAGGTTTTTTAGAAACAACTTTGGGCTGTAAAGCTGCCGTTTCAAGTTTTTCCTCTCTCCATCTTCAAATAGGAGTCATAGCTTTCATACTTGGTTGGGGAGGATTATCGGTATTTGCCCAAGTAGCCAGTTTCACCTCATCAACCGATTTACGCTTTCTGCCATTTGTATTGGGAAGGATTCTGCATGCCTTCTTAGCTATTGTTATCAGTCAAATTTTACTGCACTGGACAGTGCTTCCCACCATGCTGCCGATAAGGTTAGAAAATTTGCCCCTCTGGCTTTATTCCTTACAGTGGAGCACGGTGTATTTTGCTTTCTTGCTTTTACTATTAGTAATTTGTGCTCTATTTTCTTTGTTTTGGTTTCAGAGCGGCAGAAGATAAAAGCTATTCCTCAGCGTTATTATCCTCATTGTCATCCCAACGAGCCATATTACTTAATTCTTCCCTACTGGCTTGAATAGTTTTAAATACTTCTTCCAATTTTAAGGCAATATCATTTAAGAGCTCATCTGAATATTTGAGGGCCCCAAGTTTTACCTCCCGGGAATACTGTTGAGCTTTTTCCACCAATTCTTCGGCATAAGCACGGGATTGAATTGTAATCTCATCCTCTTTTAGCAATTGCTCTGCCTGCTTTTCGGCCCGTTCCACAATCATTTGGCCTTCTAATCTGGCATTTTCGATAAGACGGTCCCTGTCGGCCAGCAGTAGATTAGCCTGTCTGATTTCTTCCGGCAATTCCGTACGTATACTATCCAAAATTTCCAGAACTACTTCTTCATCCACCATAACTTTTCCGGTTAGGGGTACTTTTGTGCCATGATCAATTATTTCTTCCAACTGTTCAATAAGATCAAGCAAACGGTTTTCCAAGCTTATTCCTCTCCTTACTTCTCAACTTCCTGAAGAAACCATATTTTAGTGTCACCATAATCTTTCGTTATTCTGATTTCCAAAGGGTGTACTTCTTGCAAGATTTCTTCCGTAGATGCGGTCTCGGCAACAATTACCCCGTCGGAATTCAAGATTCTAAGATTCTTTATAATAGACAAGGCCTTATCGATAAGACCATGATTATATGGAGGATCAAGAAATATTAAATCAAACTTTTCTTGATTTTGACTTAAAAACTTAAAGGCGTCCATTTTTATAACTAAAGCTTTATTTTCAGCTCCCAAGAGGGCTCTGTTTTCTACAGCTATCTTATAGGGCTCATAGCTTCTCTCCACAAGAACCGCCTCTTTTGCCCCCCGGGATAGTGCTTCCCAGGATAAGTTACCGGTCCCGGCAAATAAATCGAGGACTTTAGCCTCTAAAACTTTATTTCCTAAAATATTAAAAATTGCACCTTTGACTTTATCTGCAGTCGGCCGGGTTTCCAAACCTTTAACGGTTTTTAAACGTCGTCCTTTCCAGTTCCCGGATATTATACGCATTTAGTTCATCCTAGAATTAGATTTTATCCTAAAAATTGGTTTTATGGTCTGAAATTTTTTATTCTCTTATCATAATTTTATTATCGTAATTATTGTAAGTATTTTTTAATTGATTTTTGATACTTATCGACTTTATTTTATTATACAATATCTGTCTAATTTTCAATACTTTTTTATGATCTTAAACTCAAAAGCTCAGACTAAGATTAATTAAACATGAATAGAGCAGCCTCAAACAAAACATACTAAAGAAAGTTTCGAAACTACATCTTTTAACCTTCTCATCATAATTCCTTCTTTGCTGGCCTTTAGGCCAGTTCTTTTCAATATTTTTATGTAATTCTTTTCAATATTCATTTTTAATATTTTTTAGTAAGGGAGTATCTCCATGAAAAAGTCAAGCTTCTTAAAAAAAATGAACATTCATTTAGACTTGGCTGTAGAAGCTCATGAACTTCTACGCGGTGAAACGGGTAGGGAAGTTGCCGGCGTTATAATGGAAAAAGAAGAACTCGGTCCTACAGCAGTTACTACTATCACTATTACCAATAACAAGGGTGAACAGGAACTTGGCCGGCCCAAAGGTAACTATATAACCATTGATGCCCCGTATATCAAACATAACGACCCCCAGCAACATAAGGAATTAGCAAAAATATTAGCCCGACATTTTGCCAAGCTATGCCAATTGCACGAAGACTCCAATATCTTGATTGTAGGTCTTGGGAATTGGCAGGCAACACCTGACGCCCTAGGACCCAAAGTAGTGGAAAAAATATTAGTAACCCGTCATCTTTTCCATTATGCACCGGAAGAAATAGAAGGCAATATGCGCCAAGTCGCAGCCATCTCTCCTGGGGTCTTAGGACTTACAGGTATTGAAACCGCAGAAGTAATTCGCGGCCTGGTAGATCATGTCAAACCTGATTATGTTATAGCAATTGATTCCTTAGCTGCCGGCGCTTTGGAAAGAATCGGGACTACAATTCAGTTAGCGGATACCGGAATAAACCCCGGCTCAGGTATAGGCAACCATCGCAAGGGTCTAACCGAAGAAACCTTGGGTTGTAAGGTTATCGCCATAGGCGTACCCACGGTTGTTAATGCTGCGGTGATTGCCCATAAAACAGTGGAAGAACTATTCAATCAAATGGAAGCCCAGCCTGCCCTTTCTAAAATTTATACCGAGGAAAATGAACAAGTTTTGTTTGAAGTTATGAAAAAAGCTCTATCCCCTTTTCAGGATACCTTGATGGTTACTCCTAAAGAAGTTGATGAGCTTATAGACCACGGCTCCAGGATTATTGCTAATGCCTTGAATCTCAGTATCCATCCCGGAGTTTCTGATTATAACTTTGAAACCTATCTTCAATAAATAAGAAATTCTACCCCTTCTTTTGTCTTTTCTTGCTCTGGGGAAGTCCCATTTCTTGAGCAACTTCATACTTCAAGTTTTCGATTTCTTTAATTTTATCGACATTCTTTTTAACCAAGACAATACCTCCTAAATTATATCTAGCAATAGTATTAATCCCGGTTACTTAAAAAATACCAGTAAATTGCTGGCTTATTTATTTGTCGGGCTGTTGTTTCTCCAGTAAACACAGCCAATCTTAGCTTTAATAATTTCTGTCACCTGATTATTTTGCGCTTTACTTTTTAAAAAGTCAGCAATATCTGCTTTTTGAGCCGAGGTTAAAGCTACCCTGCGTCCCAGCCTTTTTTGGTAATGCCTAATGGTCTCTTCCAAAGACCTTACCACTTTTCTTTGCGTATTAAGGTAGAATATCTGCGGATAAAAATTAGCAAGCCAAAGCAGGTTAAAGCTGCAGTAAAGTCCTTTATTACCATACTTGTCACCGGCCTGGCTTCCTAAAATCCTTTTTTTCAGTTCTTCACCTATGGAGTCGCGTTGCAAAAAATGGCACAGCAGGCAGTGTCCCCTGCTGGCTTGAGTCATTTTTTCCAGGCTCTTTCTGTTACTGATGGCCGGGGACATAATTGCTGTAACCAAACTAAATTTGTTAATCCAACCTAAAGCTTGCAAATCAACCTTATGCCAGTCTAAATATTTAAATTGTACATTATCCAGACCGGCGGCCAGAAGATTGTTTTCCGCGGCTTCCAACATTTTAGGGGAAATATCCACTCCAACAACTTGCCCCTTTCTAGAGGTACGTGCAAATTCCAGAGCAAATTTTCCGGGTCCGCAGCCAATATCCAAAACCATACTTGTTTCTTGGAGTATTTGTTTTTCTATTAAAAACCGGGTAATTAAGTCAATTCGCTCATCGGGCTCATCGCCGGTAAACTCATGAACCCGCTCATCCCATGATTTTGAGTCTCCTTCTCTATAGCTTTCGTATTCTTCTTCTTTTTGGGCCCATAGCTGCTCAAAATATTCCATATTCACCTTACCAACCCCCATCATCCCTATACTATCTTATATAAGTCCCCGGCTTCCGGCTCCTATCTTTTTATCGCTATAAATTTAATTTAAGCCCACTTTTGATTTAGCATAATGCTTATTGACTTCTCGGTAAAGCTTTCCATACCTTCCAGGATTGTTTAAGGCATCTTGCAAAATAACATAGGCTTCTTCCACCAGCACTGAATCCCGAGTCAGATCGGTAAGCCTTAATTCCGGCACCCCATGTTGCCGTAAACCCAAAAGTTCTCCCGGTCCCCGGATCTTCAAGTCTTCTTCGGCAATTCTAAAACCATCTTCAGAGTGGCACAAAATATTAAGACGAGCATTGTCGGTCACATTGCTAATTAAAATACAATAAGACTGTTCCTGTCCTCTGCCCACCCTCCCCCTTAGTTGGTGAAGCTGGGCCAGCCCGAAACGCTCGGCACTTTCTACAACCATGATAGAAGCATTCGGAACATCCACTCCTACTTCGATAACTGTGGTAGTAACCAAGACTTTTATTTCGCCCTGGCGGAAACGCTCCATAATCTCTTCTTTTTCCTGACTTTTCATTCTACCGTGAAGCAAAGCTACCTGGCTTTGTGGAAAACGCTGTTTTAAAGACTCGGCAGTTTTAGTGGCCGAAACGAGATCGGATTTTTCCGTCTCTTCCACCAGAGGACAAACAACATAAACCTGTCTCCCCAAAGATATATGTCGTTCCAAGAACTTTTCTAAACTGGGACGGTTTCGCTCCGAGATTTTTTTGGTAATAACAGGCTTCCTACCGGGAGGCATTTCATCGAGAATTGAAAGCTGTAAATCCCCGTACAGAGTCAAGGCTAAAGTCCTGGGGATAGGGGTTGCGGTCATAACCAGAACGTGAGGATTTGTACCCTTATCCTCAAGCATGGTACGTTGCCTGACCCCAAAACGATGTTGTTCGTCGGTCACAACCAAGGCCAAATTGCGGAAAGCCACATTTTCCTGAATTAAGGCCTGAGTTCCTACGGCAACTTGGGCCTGCCCGGAGAGTATTTGGTCTAAAATGGTTGCCCGTTCGCTTTTTCCCTGTCCCCCTGCCAAGAGTACCACTTTTAATCCTAAAGGGCTAAAGGCTTTGTCCAAGGCCTTGTAATGCTGTTGAGCCAAAACTTCCGTCGGAGCCATCATGGCCGCTTGGTAGCCGGAACCAACGGCTTTTAAAATAGCGGCCATGGCCACCACAGTCTTGCCGGAACCAACATCTCCTTGCACCAGCCTGGTCATAGCCTTGCGACTATTAGCCATATCCCTGAAGATTTCTTTAATTACCCTGGTTTGAGCCTTGGTCAGTTGGAAAGGAAGAGCGGAAAAAAATCTATTCACCAGTTCACTGCCACCGTCAAGGACAAGGCCGGGAGCTTGTTTTTCCGGTGAGCGCAAAAGGGCCAAAGCTAGTTGAAGGAAGAGTATTTCCTCTATAACCAACCTCCCCCTGGCTTTCTTCAATGCTTCCGGGGAAGAAGGAAAATGTATTTCCTGATAAGCTTGAGGGCGAGGCATTAATTGGTTTCCGTTTTCAGGCAAAATCTCCGGATAATACTTTTCGGCTTGCGGCAAAATATTTTTTACTATAGTACGAATGGTTTTAGATTTGAGTCGCCCGCTTTCCGGATAAACCGGTACAATTTCCTCTAGCGGACCCTCCGTGCTCCCCTTAACAATATCCGTAGCCAATAGTTCCGGGATTTTGTTTTTCCATTGAACTTTTCCGGTAACCGATACTATGGTCCCGGGGGGAAATTGCTTGGGGATATAAATCTGGTTAAACCAAATAGCATGAATATTTTTATGTTCTTGGGCAATATTCAACTTAACTACTTTTATTTTGCCTTTGCTAATCTGACTGCCCACAACCGTACCCACTACCGTGGCCAGTTCATTGTCCTTCAATTCTTCGATTTTCCGCGTTCTTCTTATTTCATAACGACGCGGAAAATACTTGAACAAGTCTTCAACTGTATTAATACCTATATTGGCAAACTGTTTAAATCTTTGAGGACCTACGCCTTTCACGTATTGCAAACTCTGAGAGGAGTTATTAATGAGGCTTTTGTTTTCCTGCCCACCTGACTTTGACTCCCAGCCGTTATGCGCTTCGGTAAAAAGAACACTTAATTTATCTTTAAAAACAGCGAGCAATTCGCGCCTACGGCGAGGGCTGGTCTGACTATATTCTTCAGCTAATTTTTTAGCCTCTTCCAATAGCTCCGCTGATAATAACTCACTAAACTTTGGCAAAATATCTAACAAAAAAGAGCTGAAACTTACCATGGCCCCCGTATTGAGGTAACCTTGCTTTTCTTCAGCTTTCATCGCTTTAGCTAAACTTTTTAAATAATAATCCATCTTTATATACACTTCAATCTGGAATTAAATGTATTCCTTACTTAGATGCATTACTAGATGCATTACTTTGAGTAAGAGATTCAGGATCCAGGAGCTGTTTCCTGAATCCTGATCCTCGATCACCGACTACTCCAGATCACCGTCTACTCCACGCCCAAAATATAATAATATAAGGGCTGCCGACCTGCATAGATTTCGACTTCGATGTCAGGCTTTTCGCTCTCCAGCCATTCTGATAACCGATTAACTTCTTCTTCAGCCATATCTTTACCGTAAAATATTGTTACAATATCCTTTTCCCGCCAATTCATATTTTCCAACACTTTTTTAGCTACTTCAAATACATCCCTGCCGGTGGTGGTAATTTTATCTTCAATTAATCCTAGAATATCCCCCTCTGCTATTTCCAAGTTCCCAAATTGGGAGTCCCGAACAGCATAGGTAACTTCACCGGATACTACTTGTTTTAGAGCTTCAGTCATGGCTTCGACGTTTTCCTCAGGAAGATTATCTGAATTAAATGCCAAGAGCGCCGAAATTGCCTGGGGAATGGATTTGGTAGGAATAACATAAACCTGCTGCTTGTCAACTACCTCATTAACCTGACTGGCTGCCATTATAATATTGCCATTATTGGGCAAAATAAAAACATTTTTAGCCTTCACTTTGAGTACAGCTTCAGCTAAATCACTGGTTGACGGGTTCATAGTTTGCCCGCCGAACACCACCTGCTCAACCCCGAGACTACTAAAGATTTCAGCAATGCCTTCTCCCATGGCCACAGCAACAATTCCGTATTCCTTAAAATCAAGTTCTTCTTCAAGTTGTTCTTTAAGTTGTTCTTCTTGCTGGTCAACTGTGGTTGTTGATAAGTCCTCCTCTTTGGCTTGATGCGCAGCTGCTTCATTTTGAGCAAGCATGTTATGAATCTGTACTTCATGCAGCGTACCTAATTTTACAGCATAATCGAGAATAAGTCCTGGGTTTTTGGTATGAATGTGGATTTTTACAACCTCTGAAGTACCTACAACCAATAAGCTATCACCTTTATCAATTAAACCTTGCTTTATTTTTTCCGGTTCAAGGTCATTTCCTTTAACTAAGAATTCCGTACAATAGGGAAAATCCAAAGTGCCGACTTCAACAATCCCCGTGGTTACCGTGCTTGGCACCTCATCACTCAAAGTACTTTTAGCTTCAGGCACTTTCCCTTCCAAAGCTGCAATCCAACCGCTGATAATCGTGAGAAAGCCTTTGCCCCCGGCATCCACAACTCCGGCTTGCTTAAGAACAGGCAACATATCCGGGGTTTTAGCTAATGTTGCTTCCCCTCTTTCCAAACCTGCTTTTAGCACCTGTAGAATATCGGATTCGCCGCTTTTGGCTTTATTATAGGCTCCTTTAGCAGTCTCCCGGGATACGGTCAGAATCGTTCCTTCAATAGGTCTCATAACGGCTTTATAGGCGGTATCTACACCTGTTTGCAAAGCTTGAGCCAGCTGAAGAGCGTTTGCTTGATCCATCCCTTCCAGCCCTTTAGCTATACCTCTTAATATCTGGGAAAGAATCACACCCGAGTTTCCTCTGGCTCCCATTAAAGAACCCATGGACGCAGCCGCAGCTACATCATGGACGGAGCCCGTCGCTACCTTTTCCGCTGACTGATACGCAGCACGATAAGTCAAATTCATATTGGTTCCGGTATCCCCGTCGGGTACCGGGAATACGTTCAAAGCATCTATGGCCTTTTTCTGTTTCTCGAGTTGTTCCGCCCCACAACTCAACATATTTTTAAATATTATTCCGTCTAAAATTTTAGTGCTGTAGTTTGTTGCAGTTTTAGAGTCTGTCTCCACTTCAAACTTTTCCTCCTACTCATCGTCCTTATTTCTGAGCCCCAGACTTTATTCTAGAAATCTTACTCCCTGGACATTAACATTTACTTCAGATACTTTAAGACCTGTCATGGTTTCCACTGTGTAACGGACTCTATCCATAACATTAGATGCTACTTCAGAAATTTTAATTCCATAGCCTACAATAATATTTAAATCTATAACAATGATATCTTCCTGAAAAGTAACACTAACTCCTTTGGAAAGGTTTTCCCTTTTCAGCAAACCTGAAACCCCATCGGAGATTTTACGGGAAGCCATTCCCACCAGTCCGTAACATTCAATCGCTGCCGCACCGGCAATTGTAGCGATAACTTCTTCGGTTATCTCTACCTTTCCTAGTTTGGTTTCCATAAGTTTTCCCATATTGTGAAACCTCACTTCCCCGCTTATATTATATTAAGACTTATTCTTATGGTATAACAATAAATGCCATTTCCTAAAATTTTAATTAGTTTACAAATAGAATAATATAATAAATAGGTTTTAGTCAAATATATTCATTGCTACCGAAACCAAAGCTTAAAAATATAACTCTAATTTGGCCAGGTTCTTCTTAAACACTTTTATTAATCAGATTCAGGCTATAAATCAGATTCAAGCTCTTGCCATTTCAAAAGACATCTGTTAAACTTTAGTAGTGTGATTTTGGGCGTAAAGGAGGTAATAAAACATGGCTAAAGTATGTGATATTTGCGGAAAAGGAGTTTCTACAGGAATGAAAGTAAGCCACTCCCATATTCGCTCCAAGCGTACCTGGAAACCGAACCTCCAGCGTGTCCGTGCTGTCGTGAACGGTACTCCCACCCGTGTTAAAGTCTGTACAAGATGCTTGCGTTCGGGAAAAGTCCAACGCGCTATCTAAATCCTCCGAACAATTAGGGCATTCAACATTAACCCCGGTATTTAACCGGGGTTAATTTATTTTGGGAATATTTTCCGCAATTATAAATTCAAGAAACTGGAATTCAAAAGGAATGCATAATGAGAACACATCCCTGCAACACTTCCAGTTTAATCTCGCTCTGTTCAAACACATTACTAATACCACGAGTTGAGTTTTGCCATAAAACCAGATTATTCAATTCATAATACAATCCTTGTGTATTTACCTCAGCTTTTTCTGATAAAGGTATTATGGAGAGAATCTGGCCCTTGGCACCGGCGATTGTTTCTCTACCGGGAAGCATTACCCAAGCCCGAAAGTCTTTATCGACCATAATAAGCTTAAGCCCCTTCTGAGCAGAGCCAAGCATGATAGCAATATTGCCCAGCAAATGGTCCAACCTCTTACCACCGGCGGCATAGAGTAAAATCTCCTTTTGGGGCTGCCCGTGCAAAAAACCATGAGCATAATTTACCGCCAACTCTAAATCCGTCTCATCCTTCTCCGAAGGATATTTTATTATCTTGACCTTATTTTCCTCACATTTGGAAATGGTATCCAGGGCGACTGAATCTAAATCTCCGATAAGAACGTCAGGAACTATTCCGGCGGCCAGGGCCAGATTGGCTCCACCGTCCGCACAGATAAGCAGATCGAACTTTTCTTCGCTTAATTTAGCCCTACCCCAAACAGAGTCCCATTCCCCATTAGCTAAAATAGCAATTCTCATGGTTCCTCCGTTTTATTGTTGTTCCTCCCGGGCCGCTTGCAAAATATCATGAATAGCTTTTCCCGGATCGGGGGCTGCAAAAACAGCGGACCCGGCGACAAGGATTTCAGCCCCTGCTCTGCTCACCAGACGAGCTGTGTCTGGATTAATACCCCCATCTACTTCTATCCGGCATAGGGGATTTACTTCTTTAAGTATCTCCGATAAAGCCACAATTTTAGGCAAAACTTCGGGAATAAACTTTTGTCCGCCAAAACCAGGGTTAACAGTCATAAGCAAAACCATATCCAGCTCTTGCAGGATGTAGGTCAGAACATCCAAGGAGGTGGCTGGATTTAGGGCTACCCCGACAGTAACTCCTAAGGATTTTATCTGCTGAATAACACGGTGAACGTGTTTAGTGGCCTCTATGCTAACAGTGATATGATCTGCACCCGCCTTGACAAAATCCTCCACATATCTTTCCGGATTTTCTATCATCAAATGAACATCAAACTCCAAGGACGAAACCTTGCGCAAAGATTCGATCACCAACGGGCCTATAGTTATATTGGGAACAAAATGTCCATCCATGACATCAATATGGAGGATATCTGCTCCTGCTCTTTCCACTAGCTTTACTTCTTCTCCCAGCCTGGCAAAATCTGCAGAAAGAAGAGAAGGAGCAACGGTTAAAGCCATAATATCCCTCTTTCTAAAATAAAGGTTTGGTTTAATATCTAGCTTATCCAGCCAATATAATTTTAAAAAGTAACTAGAATGAATTAATTCTGTGTTTATTGCATAAATCCTTTTTGCCTTTAATCACTACATAAAATTAACGGAACATTAATGCCTATTTTCATTGGCGATCACTTCCTGTAAAAATTGGATATAATGCTTATACCTAGAAGATAATATCTTGGATTCAGCCAAGGCTTCCTTAACGGCACAGTCCGGTTCTTTGTCATGCAAACAGCTTTTAAAGCGACATGAATATTTATATTTTTCGAATTCGGGAAAATAAAGCTGCAGTTCCTCTCGCTTCATTTCAGGCAAATAAAGAGTAGAAAAGCCGGGAGTGTCCGCCACTAATCCCCCTTCTACAGGGATTAATTCCACATGACGGGTTGTATGCCTTCCTCTGCCGATTTTGGCACTGACTGCTCCGGTTTTTTGTTCCTTATGCGGCTGCAGGCAGTTTAAGAGACTGGATTTCCCTGAACCGGAGGGGCCGGCAAAGACAGTTATGTGGCCCTTGATCATTTTTTTAACCTCATCTATGCCTTTAAGGGTTTTATTAGATATATTTAACACTGTATATCCACATGCTCTGTAATATTCATGAAAGGGGTCAATTAAGTCTTCTGTCAAATCTTCTTTAGTAAAAATAATAATAGCTTGTAGACCGGCTTTGCCAACTTGAATCAAAAGCCGGTCTAGAAGATTATAATCAGGATCAGGCATTTTTCTGGCAAAAACAAGAAAAGCCCGGTCGACATTAGCTACATTAGGACGCACAAGCGAATTACGACGCTCCATCACTTTTTCAATAGTAGCTTTATTTCCAACTCCGGGTAGAATCAAAACTTTGTCCCCCGGAATAAAATCCTGTTTTTTGACACGAAAACGACCGCGTAGGGAACACTCCCATACTCGGTCATCAGCATAAACATAATAAAATCCGGCATAGCCTTTAATCAGTATTCCCTCGATGTGCATAAAACTCCTAAACTTCCCCCCTATATAACTTTGAACATTTTAAACATTTAAGAGCTCCTAACTTCTGATTCCGGGCCCCTTTTCCGGGTTTACGGTGGCGGCCCCGGCCCTTGGGAAACTACAATAATAACCTCCGAACCTTGTTTTACGGGCTGACCGGCTTTAGGAACCGTAGTAATCACTATATCAATTGAATACTCATCAGAAGGTTCGGGTTTAGCTACAACTACCAAACCGTAAGCTTCAAGGGTTTCCTTGGCTTGAGACGAGGAATAGCCCGAAACGTCAGGCATGACACCCATGGACAGTTCTTGGCCGCTACTAACATAAAGTTTTATGGGCGAAGAGGTAGGCCATATAGACTTAGGCCCGGGGTTTTGGCCGATAACGCGGTCTTTTTCAATAACTGTATGTGGCCTGTATTCGACTGTAATGTTTTCTTCTTTAAATCCTGCGGCTTTAATAATATTTTTGGCATTTTCTAGAGTAGGATTGTTTGTCGTAATATCAGGAAACTCAAGCCTTTCCGGTCCCTTACTGAGTACGACCGAAATAACCCTTCCTGACTTAACCTTCGAATCGGGCTTATAATCCTGATCAATAATTAAGCCTTCCTCATAATCATCACTGAACCCGTACTGAGGATTATCTCCCAAAATTAAATTATATTTCTCCAGTTCTTCTTTCGCCTCGGTTAAAGTCATACCCGTAAGGTCGGGCACTATTATATCAGGAACGAAAAAATATTTGCCTATCCCTATAGCTATAGCAGAGCAAACAAGGAAAACCACCAGGGAAATTACTAAGGCCCGCGGAACTTTCACTCTCTTTTTCTTTTTTTCTCCTTGGTGCCAAGTATCCCCCAGATTCTGGTCTTCTGCTGAAAGTATTTGCTGCTTTAAACCTTTATGAACCTGAGTTCTAAGCGTATCAGGTTGATCTTCAGACAAATTCTTTTCCCAAATTATAGTCTGACCGGTCTGAATGCGGTCTAGGTCTTCTAAAAATTCTAGGGCACTTTTATAACGGTCATTAACTGATTTAGCCAAAGCCTTCATAATAAGGGTGTCAATTTCCGGAGGAACTTCCATACCGATTTTACTCGGCAACTCTACATCCTCCTGAATATGTTTCAGCGCAATGGTTATCGGAGTATCTCCGTCATGAGGCACTTTGCCGGTTATCATTTCATAAAGAATAATACCTAGAGAATAAATATCAGACTGTTCATTTATTGGAGAGCCTTTAGCCTGTTCCGGCGATAGGTAATGCACCGATCCCACAATATCCCCTGTATGGGTCAGGGTAGCCGAAGAGACAGCTCTGGCAATCCCAAAATCAGTAACCTTTACTCTGCCATCTAAAGTGATTAGTATATTCTGAGGTTTAATATCCCGATGAATAATATGATTAGCATGAGCATGGGCCAGAGCTTCTGCAATCTGCCTGGCTATTTTAAGGGCTTTTTGCGGGGGCATAGGGGCTTCCTGGCGAATAACATCTTTTAGGGTTGAGCCTAAAACATATTCCATAACAATATAGTCTTCTTGACCGTCTTTTCCAACATCAAAAATAGATACAATATTCTGATGGGACAAGCTGGCCGCAGCCTGAGCTTCCCGGCGAAAACGCCGGATAAAACCTTCATCGGAAGCTAACTGCTCCCTTAGAACTTTGATAGCCACAGTACGGTTAAGCAATGTGTCCTTTGCTCTATAGACAATAGCCATCCCGCCTGCTCCGATTCTATCCTCTATCTCATACCTTCCGCCGTACATCTTGCTCACTGATTTCCACCTTCTTTCAATTCCAACGCCTTTTCGATTACCGCTTTGGCGATCGGTGCAGCGGCACCTCCGCCTGTACCGCCGTTTTCCACCAAGACTGCCAAGGCAATAATAGGATTATCTGCGGGGGCAAAAGCAATATACCAGGCATGTGTGTTTTGGTCACCCCCAGGTTCGGCGGATCCGGTCTTGGCTGCTATCTGCACTCCCGGTATAGCCCCAGGAGCAGCAGTTCCTTGGTTCACGGCCAAAACCATAGCGTCTTTTATCTTTTCTGCCTCTTCAACACTTAAAGCCTCCAGCCATACTTCCGGTTTAGAATTATATATAATATTCTGCTGTGAATCCAATACCCTGTCAATGAGGTGAGGAGTCATTATTTTTCCTTTATTGGCTACACCGGCGGTAATCAAAGCCATATGGAAAGGACTGACCATAACCTGCCCTTGGCCAAAAGTACTTGCTGCAAAAAGATTTAAGTTTAACTTATCCGGCAAAGGATCATCCCTGGTAATAGAAGATCTGGGGATTTCTATATCAAAAGGAATGCTTTGCCCGAAACCAAAACCGGCCGCGGCTTGCAAAAAGCTCTTATCTCCCGTTTTCACTCCATATTCAGCAAAATAATTGTTGCAGGAATAAGCTAAGGCCAGGTCATAATTAACCCAGCCATGGGCCTTATGGTTCTGCTCTATTATGGTTTGACCATTAATCACGGTTGTCCCCTGGCAATGATATAGGTCTGTAGTATCAAAACCGGAACGGAAAATTGCAACGGAAGTAACAACCTTCATAATTGAGCCCGGGGGGTATTTGGCAAAAGCATGGTTTAACATAGGACTGCCCTTACTGTTAACAACTTCATTCCAGTCCGCCACAATAGTATTGCCGTCAAAACTTGGCTGGCTCAGCAATACTAACACCTCCCCATTGCGGGGATCCAGAGCAACCACCGCTCCCGCTCTGCCTTTCAATTTTTGGTAAGCCACTTCCTGCAGCCGGGTGTCCAAGGTTAAAATCAGATCATTACCTTCCCGTGGCAACTCAAAAGTATTCTGTATCTTTCTGACCAGTGATTTTTCCTTCATCCCTAAGAGATTAGCCGCCTCAGCAGCTTCCAG
Organism: Peptococcaceae bacterium; assembly: GCA_012521215.1. Lineage (GTDB taxonomy): Bacteria > Bacillota > Desulfitobacteriia > Desulfitobacteriales > Syntrophobotulaceae > JAAYMU01. The sequence continues at coordinate 40,370 of JAAYMU010000045.1, forward strand.
ACCGGTAGAACCGTATTGAAGGGTAGCGTAACCCAACAAAGGCTGAAACATATCTTTTTGCGGGTATTCCCTCACCCTGCCCTTTTCCGTCTGTTTGGTTTGAGCCAATACAATACCGTTACGATCATAAATACCGCCTCTTTTAATTCTCTTTTCTAATAAAACCGCTCTGCGGTTGGCGGGATTATCCAACATGGTATCAGCACGAATTACTTGCCAATAAACAAGCCCAAAACTTAAAAATACAAAACTAAATACAAAAATCAAGGCAATTTTGCGTATGCCACTATTCATAAATACCAACCCGCTTTCCTACTCGCACCCCGCTCATGGAAAAAGCAGAATTATGGGAAATATTTGTGACTAAGCCCAAAAGAAGAAAATGAATAATTAGTGAACTCCCCCCATAACTTACCCAAGGTAGCGGGAGTCCGGTCAGCGGAAGCATTTTGGTAACGCCGGCCAGAATAATTAATACTTCTAAACCGATTAAAATACCGATACCTGAGGCCAATATCTGACCAAACCGGTCTGAGGCTTTAATACCTATAGCCAGCGCTCTTAAGACCAAAACTAAAAATAGAGTAATTACGGCCATAGCACCGAAAAAACCCAATTCCTCGGCCATAACCGAAAAAATAAAATCACTTTCCGCCAGAGGAATCTGATAGGCACCGATACCGTTACCCAAGCCCGTACCCAATAACCGGCCACCGCTTATAGCAAAGATAGACTGAGCTATTTGAAATCCTCCTCCCGTGGAGTCCAACCAGGGATTAAGCCAAGTTGCCACTCTAATCTTTACATGATCGAACAATATATAACCGGCTGTCCCCATAAGTACGACCAGCGGGACGGACGTAACGAGGTAAAACAGTCTTTCCGTAACCATATAGACAATAAAAACCATTAACAAGAAAAACACCAAGGCCGTACCTAAACTCTTTTGAGCTGCCAGCAAGGCCAACACAATGAGACAGATAAAAGCAAAAGGACCTAAGGTCTTTCTATCGGGCAAAGAAATTCTACCCACTTGAATAGTACCTACACGCAAAAGTTCCTGATTGTTGTTGAGATAGGCAGACATAAATAAAAGGAGTACTACTTTGACTAATTCCTCGGGCTGAAAACTTCTGGAGCCAATTTTTATCCAACTCGTAGCGCCATGAATATTAACTCCAAAAAGCAGGGTAATAAGAAGAAGCACTAAAGCTGCCAAACCCCAAATATACTGATATTGTTCCAATTTGCGGTAATCCCGTAGCCCGAAAAGAACGATATAAAAAACGACCAAACCCAAATTAGCCCATATGAACTGGTCCTCAGCTAGGGAAGGATTGATTCTGATTAACAAAACAAGACCAATAGCAAGCAAAGTCTCGGCAACCGACAATAAATAACGATCGCCGGCATAACCTAAGAATATTTCCAAAGCCGTACCTAAAAGAATAAGCACCGAAAAAACTACAGCCAGGGGAAGAAAATGGCTTTCTAACATATTGATCAGTTTCAAGACCAATAAACCAATCCAAAAAATAGCAAGAGTTAAAAATCTTAAGGAAAAACTATTAAGCATTTTTCTCCCCATTTAAAATACAGCAAATTGCCGTAAAATTATCGGGAGCCCCCCTCTTGATTATAAGATCCTTCAGTTTTTCCAAATGCTCCTCCCATGACCCTTCGCTCAGGAATTCCCTCGCTATCTCTTCATCTTCAATAACATTGGAGAAACCATCCGTGCAGAGCAAAAAAACATCGCCGGCCTGTACTTCCAGCTGGAAATAATCTATTTCCGGATGTTCCTCCACCCCTAAAGCCCGAGAAAGTATGTTGCGGTGCGGATGGTCTTTGGCCTTTTCTTCAGAAATTTGTCCCATCCGAACCAGTTCATTAACCATGGAATGATCTTCAGAAAGCAGAGCAAGCTGACAGTTCCGCCAGATATAAACCCGACTGTCGCCAATGTGACCGATCACTGCCTTATTATCCTTTAACACCAAAGTGGTAAGCGTCGTTCCCATCCCTTCCATGCCGGTCTCATGGCGAGAGGCTTCAAATACTTCTTTATTGGCGTTCTCAATAGCCGATGCAATCCATTTTTGAATTTCATCGATACTAATAGAGTTTAACGAGGAGGCTCTTTTTTTCAGTTCTTCTATGGCCAGATAAGAGGCAACTTCTCCGGCGTTATGCCCACCCATGCCGTCAGCTACCGCAAATAGGCCATAGTCAGGTAAAACCAGGTAGGAATCTTCGTTATTCTTTCTTACACAACCTGTCTCATAAATACTAACTGTTTTCATTTCTCCACCTCGAATAAACAAAAGTGATACCGCCAATTTTAATATAATCACCATCTACCAGTTGCACCGGGGAATCAATTCTTTCGCCGTTAACCCAGGTCCCGTTTGTGCTACCGACATCCTCAATGGTCGTTACCCCTTTGTAATGTCTCAATTCAGCATGAACCAGGGAACAATAATGGTCGGGAAGAACAATATCGTTGTTTTTTCCTCTGCCGATTGTCAGTCCTTGCGCATCTATCCTTATTTTGCGGCCTTTGGGCAGCAAATCGGTGCCGCTTATCACTTCCAGGCAACCGACATCCAACTCGGGGGCTTTGCGCAAAATTCCCCTAGTCCTTAAGTCCGCCAACATAACCGTTAGAACTCGCAGCAGAAAAAGATAGATAAAGACAACAAATAAAATCCTTCCAAGGACCGTAATTATTTGCATTGCCAACCACCATCTTATTTGTCGATATTAAATCGGAAATGCGTTTGCCCAGCCCTGATCTTATCCCCATGATTTACCAAATAGCGATCCACCCTCAACTTATTGACATAGGTACCGTTAGTGCTTCCCAAATCTTGAACAAGCCATCTGTTATTTTTAAACACAAGTCTAAAGTGTTGACGGGATACCTCCATATCGTTGACTTTTATATCGCAGTCTTGGTTTCTCCCGACAGTTACTTCCTTTTGATCAAGATAATAGACTTTTCCAAGGTCATTGCCCTTAATAATTTCGAGATAATAATGTCTTTTCCTGCTCAAATCGGATTCCAATGAACTAGCTTTTTTGACATCATTTACCAAAACCGTAGTCTTTTCTAAATGTTCCGTTTCGTCGCTATTATTTTCCTCTTCAATATACCAGGGGACGACAAGAGAGTGGGCAAACTCCCCCTTGATCTTTAGCCTGCCAGAGCTGATATTCTCTCCAACTTTAATCTCGACAAGAGGCGGAGTTAAAAAAGTAAACCCCATTTCTCTGCCTTCATCATAAAGATGTTTGGCCAACTCCACGCGAAAAGTCTCACCAAAGCTTTCCAAAACGGAATAATCATTTTGATGCAGGTATACTGTGTATAAGTTGGGAACATATACGTTAGAAATGCTAACCTGTTTATTTTTTAGCATAACCTTGGACAGTTCCCTGGCAACTCTAACCGGTTGAATGGGACCGGATGAGTGACGGAAAAAGTAAGTCACAATATACTCTGCAAATGATTCGGCCTTGGCTAACAAATTCATGCCTTTTCACACTCCAAGCGTTGTCTTAGTTGGCCACAAGCAGCATCAATATCCAGGCCCTTTTCTTCCCGAAAGGAAACCGCGATCTTGGCGTCTTCTAATATCTTCTTAAACATTAACATTTCCCCCCTGGTCGGACGGCAAACCCCGCTTCTCTGTACCGGATTAACCGGTATTAGATTGACATGGGCCATAATTCCCTTTAAAAGCTTAACAAGTCCTTGGGCTTCAAGTCTATTGGTGTTAGCATTATTCAAGGCGAATTCAAAAGTTACTCTACGATTAGTAAGTTGCGTATAAGTGCGACAAGCTGCCATCAGGGAGGCAAGCGGATACTTTTTGTTGATGGGTATTAATTTGTCCCTGACTTCATCCCGCGAGGAGTGCAGGGAAATTGCTAACCCTACCTGAGGGCTATCTTTAGCTAGTTGAATTATTTTAGGGACCACTCCACTGGTCGAAACTGTCATTTTGCGCAGGCCAATGTTTTGACCGTCATGACTATTAAGAATAGAGATAGCTTTGAGAACGGCATCATAATTTAACAAAGGTTCACCCATGCCCATAAAAACAATATTTGTGATCCTGAACTCAGAATTTTCCTTCTTTAAGATTCTTAAAACATCCAAAACCTGACCCGTAATCTCTCCTATTGTCAGATTTCTCTTAAAACCTTCCATTCCGGTAGCACAAAACAAACAACCTACCGGACAACCCACCTGGGTAGAAACGCAAATTGTCTGTCGGTCTCGAGACTTGTCTTTCTCATAACCCATGAGGACCGTTTCTATTCTTTCCCCGTCCGCCAACTCAAACAGAAATTTACGTGTTCCGTCTTTGGACTTTTGTTCTCTGATTAGAGTTGCAGGTCTAAGAGATAGAAATTTGCTTATTCTTTCTTTATCGGCTTGACTTATATTACTTATTTCTTCCCAGTCCGCTATAGCCTTTTGTTGTACCCATTGAAAGATCTGTTTCCCTCTAAACTTACTCAAACCATTACTTAAACATAACTCGGAAAGTTCTGCTTCCAGCAAGGATCTACAGTCAATCTTTTCCATATCCCCTATTATTCACCTATTCCAAAGTTTATAAACATGGTCCTACGGACATTCCTTTATCTTTCCTTCTTCAGTTTGGCGATAAAAAAACCGTCCATATCATGAAGATGGGGCAGAATCTGCCAGACTCCTTTGCGCAGTTGCGAAACATCCCGCTCGGCCGAAATTGCAAAAGGCAGTAAAGGAGTCAAATCAACCGGTTTAAATTCTGGCCTTAAGCGTCGAAAGGCTTTAATAACTTCAAAATTTTCTTCCGGTTCGGTTGTGCAGGTGGAATATACTAGTTCACCCTCATCGGCTACAAAAGATGCAGCTTGAAGTAAGATTTCCATTTGTAGTTCAGGCAGCTTCTCAATTTCATCTTCTCGCTTCTGCCAACGAAGATCAGCCCTTCTGCGGATAACCCCCAGTCCCGAACAGGGAGCATCGACCAAAACTCGGTCAAACTTACCTTCAATGCCCTCCAGCTTCCTGGCATCACTTTCTACTGTCCTAATAATGCTGATCCCCAAACGGCCGGCCAACTGTTCCACTAGCTCCAGCTTCTGCGGATAAATATCGACGGCGATAATTTCTCCTTTATTCTCCATAAGCTGAGCCAAATGGGTTGCTTTACCTCCCGGGGCACTGCAAGCATCCAGAACCCTTTGCCCTAGCCGTACCCCTAAGATATGGGCCACTAGTTGGGAGCTCTCATCCTGCACGGTAAAAAAACCCTCTTTAAACAAAGGTAGCTCCTCTAAACCGCCAAAACCTTCCATGCGAATAGCTTCCGGAAGCCGGGGAATAACTGTACCTTTTAGATTTAAACTCTCCAGTTTAGCAATTAATTCTTCTCTGCTAGTCTTAAGAGTGTTTACTCGAATAATGGTTGGAGACGGCTCATTATTGGCTTTGAGCAATTGCTCCGTTTCCTCTGTCCCCCACCTTTTTTGCCACCTCTTAACCAGCCATTCCGGATGAGAATAGCGTACGGCAAGGTAACGCCAAGGCTGCTTGTTTTTATCAGGCCAAGCAAAATTCCATCCGCTTTCCGCTGTTCTGCGCAGCACGCTGTTTACCAGTGCGGAATACCTATGGCAACCGGCATGCTTAATATTCTTACAAAGATTGACAGCCTCATTAATTGCCGCAGCCACAGGAATTTTAGTTAGAAATAAGATTTGGAAGGCTCCAACGCGCAGAACGGCTCGCACCTCGAAAGGTAAGGCCGACATAGGTTTTGTTAAGTGCCGGCGCAAGGCATAGTCCAGCAAGAGCTTATTTTTTAAAACCCCGTTAACCAAGGAAGTTATAAATCGGCGGTCTCTTCCATCTTCCAGCTCGCTAAGATAATCTCTTAACAACAAGTTAGCATAAGCGCTATCTTTTTCCACTCTGGTAAGAATACGCACGGCTATTTGCCGTGCGTTTTTCTCTAAGCTATTGTTGGTTATTTTAGTCCTCATAATTTTACATCCTTTTAATGTTTAAATAGGCCCACCTTTAAACTTAAATAGGCGGCCCTTTAATCGTCTCGGCCCTGAGCTATCCAAATAAATCTGAGTAAGGTAAGAATTGCACCTAGAGCTGCAGCAACGTAAGTCAAAGCCGCTGCACTCAACATACGCCTGGCCCCGCTTAATTCTTCTCTCGAAGAGAGCATGCCGCTATTTTCCAAAAAAGCCAAGGCTCTACTACTGGCATTAAACTCGACAGGAAGAGTAACTATTTGGAAAAATACTGCAAAAGCAAAGGCATAAATCCCCAGGGGCAAAAGGAAATCAAATGAAGACATAATGAAGCCGATAATAATTAAAATTGGACCGATCTGACTGCCAAAAGAAGCCAGCGGAACAAATGCTGTTCTTAATTTTAAGGGTGCATACCCGTCAGCATGCTGGACCGCGTGCCCTGTCTCATGCGCAGCCACGGCGATAGCCGCAAGAGAAGTACTGTTATAAACCCCGCTGCTGAGGCGCACCGTATGAACTCTTGGATCATAATGGTCCGTTAAATTCCCTGCCACCTGTTCAACTTTCACATCATAAAGTCCATTTCTATCCAGAATTTCTCTGGCAACATCTGCTCCGGTACGTCCTGAGCTGCTCCTAATCCTGGAGTAGCGACCATAAGCGCTGCTGACTTTGGCCTGGGCATAAACCGTTAAGATAATGGCAGGAATTAATAAAATTGCCGAGGGATGAAACAAGGTGGGATCAAAAAACATGCTTTTCCTCCTTTTGCTTAAACATCTTAAATTAAAGAATCAGCTCATTTACTAAACTTGGCTCCCAATAAAATTTTATAGCCTAGTTTTACTATTATTAGTATGCTCTGTCGAGCTTAAATCAAGCTTAAAAAAGTTGGGCTTTTTTAGGAAAACTGTTCCCCTGTGGAAATTTTGCGACCATTATAAAAATCCAAAGCCGTCATTTTCTTTTTACCGGCCGGTTGAAGAACATTAATTTTTAACCTGCCTTCTCCGGTACCAACAATAAAGCCTATGCCCCGTTCCAGCTTAATCTCCCCCGGAAGCAATTCCGGCAGTAATTCTTTGTCCACTAACTCACTCTGCCAAATCTTTACCTGTTCCCCGCGAAAGGTAGTAAAGGCACCGGGCCAGGGACATAAACCTCTGATTCGATTATGTATTTTTATGGCCGGCCAGGACCAGTCAAGTCTTTCATGCTCCCTTTGCAGCAATGGGGCATAAGAAAAATTATCCGGCTGGGGAATGGCTTGCAGCTTACCCGTTTCTAAGCCTTGTAAGGTATCCAGTAAAAGCTCCGCACCCAGCATCATTAATTTATCATGGATATCCCCCGTTGTAGCTTGGGTATCGATATCCACCTCTTTAGCCAGCAGAATATCTCCGGTATCCAGCCCTTCATCCATAAGCATGGTCGTAACACCGGTTTTGCTTTCACCATTGATCAGCGCCCAATGAATAGGGGCCGCCCCCCGGTAAGCCGGCAACAAAGAGGCATGCACATTAACGCAACCAAAAACAGGGTATTCTAATATAGCGCGAGGTAAGATTTGCCCATAGGCCACAACTACAATACACTCCGGCGCCAACTGCTGAATAATTTCCAAGGAAGCTTGGTCTTTAATACTAGAAGGTTGGTACAGCGGAAGATTTAATTCTTGAGCCAAGATTTTAACCGGACTGGCAGTGATTTTACCTCCTCTGCCCGCCGGTCTGTCCGGTTGAGTAAAAACCCCGGCGATATGGTGACCGGCTTCATACAAGGCCCGTAAAGAAGGGACTGCAAAAGCCGGCGTACCCATAAAAACAAGTTTCACTTTTTCTCACCTGGCCTCCCTATTTGTCTATTCGTTTCTATATATCTTTTTAGCTATATCCACAAAGAGAATTCCATCCAAATGATCTATTTCATGTTGAAATATCCTGGCCAGTAAATCTTCAGCCTCATATTCCATCAATTCACCCTTGCGATTCAAGGCTTGCACCACAACTTTTTGGGCCCGCTCTACATCGCCGGTAACGTTTGGTACGCTTAAACAACCTTCCCGATCTACCGTTTTACCTGATTTTTCAATGATAACCGGATTTATAAGTTCAAGAAGGCCATCCCCGGCATCAAGGACGACTACTCTTTTAGGAACTCCAATCTGCGGAGCAGCAAGTCCCACTCCTTGAGCCGCATACATGGTCTCCGCCATATTATCCAGCAATTTATGAATATTGGAATTAATCTTTTTTACTTCTAGCGCTTTTTCTCTTAAAATCTCTTCCCCGAGACGTACTACTTGAAATACGGCCATGTTCCACGCCCCTTTTATGCAATAAATATTAATAGAAATTATACCTGCAATAGGTCCTGAAAGCAATGAAGCTAATTAAGCCAATTTAGCGGATTCACTTCAATACTTATTTTAATTTGGGAACAGCTCGGACCATGAAAGAACATTTTAACCCCGGCATGTATAATCTGCCTAAGCTTATCAGGATTTTTACCCTTAAGCGCTACTTGCCAGCGATATTCATTTTTTAGCCTGCTCAGTACCGCCGGGGCCGGCCCCAGGATCTGAAAATCATCTTTATGTTCAACAGGAATACACAATCTAAGGCAATGGGTAAGGTCTTGAGCCGCATTAATTACTCTTTTTTCCTGTTCATGAAATAGCATGACCCTAATTATATGGGCAAAGGGAGGATAGTTTAATTGCTTACGATAAGCGATTTCCTCCCAGAAAAACGCAGCATAGTCTTGTTTGGCCGCCCTTAGAACAGCTCGGTCATAGGGGGAATAGGTCTGGATTACAACACCTCCGGGTTTAAGGCCCCTACCCGCTCTGCCCGCTACTTGCGTCAAAAGCTGGAAAGCTCTTTCCCGCGAACGAAAGTCGGGAATGTTTAGCAGCTGATCGGCAGCTATTACCCCCACCAGGGTTACATTAGGAAAGTCAAGTCCTTTGGCCAACATCTGAGTCCCGACTAAAACAGGAACATTCTCATCCCTGAACTTAGCCAAAATATCAGCATGTTTCTTTAAACCCGCAGTTGTATCAGTATCCAATCTTAATACCTCTATTTCCGGGAAAAGGGCTCTAACTTCTTCTTCCAGTTTCTGGGTCCCCTGGCCAAAGAAGCGGATATACCTGCTGCCGCAGTCCGGACAACGGTGGAATACTTCCCGTTGATAATCGCAATAGTGACAGCGTAACTTCTGTTTATAACTATGAAAGGTCAAAGATATATCACAGTGGGGGCAGCGAGCAACATAACCACACTCTCGACAAAAAACAAAAGTTGAATAGCCCCTGCGGTTAAGAAAAAGGATAGTTTGTTCTCCTTTGTTTATTCTGTCCCTTAACTTCTCTCTTAAAAGAAAGGAGAACATACTTTTATTTCCCTTGGCCAGTTCTTTTTTCATGTCCACGATCTCTACGGTTGGTAGGGGGCGCTGCTTAAATCTTTCTCCTAAGTAGATAAGCTCGATCTTTCCCCTTTTAGCGGCTGCATAACTTTCCAAGGAAGGAGTAGCACTACCGAGAACCACAAGACCTTTCCTTTGCTTCATTCTTTGACGAGCCACATCTCTGGTATGATATTTGGGGTTTTCGTCTTGCTTATAAGCATTCTCATGTTCCTCGTCAATAATAATCAGAGACAGATTAGGCAAGGGAGCAAACACGGCCGAACGCGCACCCACAATTATTCTTTTCCGACCGCTAAGGATTTCCTCCCAAAGAGAGCACTTTTCAGCAATACTAATTCCCGAATGTATTACCCCCAGAGCATCCCCAAACTGACGTAGAAAAACTTGGGAAATTTGAGAAGTAAGGGAGATTTCCGGAACAAGGATAATAACATCCCCTCCCACGGCCAGCACTTGGGAAACTATTTCCCTATAAATCTGGGTTTTGCCGCTTCCGGTTATTCCATGCAACAGAATACAGCTGCCGTCCTTTTTTAAGAAAGCATCCCAGATTTTTTGGGCTACTTTTTTTTGGGCAGGACTAAGCTCAATAATTTCCGTAAATTTGGTGTCCGATTCCTTTTCTGCTTGGTTTTTATTTGCGGCCAGGATTTTAAACGCCGGCTCGTTCATGTCCTCAGGCAGAACTGAAGCCGATTTCTTCAGACGGCCAACTCCGGAAAATCTGGTTTCTTTTTTTAACCAACCCCTACTTATCATTTCTTCCAACAAATCCGGGGTTACTCCCGTTCTTTGTAGTAAAACTTTTTCAGCCAAAGCTTTTTTCCTGGATCGGTGAAGAGTTTTTAAAACCTTATATATATCAGGATCTAACAGTTCCAGGGCTTTAACATCTTCATCATGCATTTCAGCCAGGGGTATTAACCAAGGTTCAACTTTTCCTTTAAGAAAAGGCCAAACTGTATGTAGGGCCTGAGCAACAGAACAAATAGTTGTTTCCGCCAGCCAAATAGCAAGTTCGATCAATTCAAGAGGAAGCAGGCTTTGCTCTAAAACTGCTTCTATAGGGCGCAAATTAACCTTTTTTTCTAAATCGGGCCTTTTATCGCTGACTCTAACCACCAGGCCTTGGACTTGACGGTTTCTAAGAGGTACCATAACCGTCATGCCCGTTTTCACCTGCATATTGTCAGGAATAAGATAGTGATAACTTTGATCAAGTCGCCTGTTGGCCACATCGACTAAAATTTCGGCATATTTAGGCAAAGAAAAATCTCCTTTCCTAATATAACTCTTGCTTAAAACAAGCGCATACCGTAAGCGCTTGTCCCGTAGTAATTAATTATACCAGATAATGCATGACAACCTTTACCAACAAAAAATAACAAAGGGTTACAAAATCCTGCAAGAAATATTTAAAAATTATTGCCTGGCAAAGTATAATCTGGTATTCTTGTTTAGGAATAAAAAAATACCTTTAAGACTAGTCCCGTGAGGCTGGAAAGGAAAATAATGGAGTATTTGGCCATGCTGTACCTCTTCCTGCTCACGGTCGGAAGAGGTTTAATTTTTAGGAGGTTTTATTTACTATGTCTTCCGAAGTTCAAATTCACGAAAGATTATCTTTAGCCAAGACTATACCCTTAGGCCTGCAGCATGTATTTGCTATGTTCGGCGCCACAGTGTTGGTTCCTTTTCTCACCGGTTTGAACCCCGCTGTTGCTCTTCTATGCTCCGGAATCGGTACCATTGTCTTTCTGCTTTTCACCGGGAGTAGAGTCCCCGCCTATTTGGGGTCATCCTTTGCCTACATCGGTGCCTTAACCTATTTCATCCAAGATCAGAAAGACATGGCCTCAGCTATGGGCGGGGCTTTAACCATTGGAATTATCTATCTTGTTGTGTTTGCCCTTATGGCTGTTTTCGGTACTGCTTGGATCCAAAAAATAGTGCCGCCGATTGTTGCCGGTCCTGTCGTGTCCATAATAGGCTTAAGCCTGACCCCTACGGCTGCCAGTATGGCTTCCGAAAACTGGACCATTGCAATTATTACTTTAGCCGTAGCTGTTATTTTTTCAATATTTGCCAGAGGGTTTTTGAAGATTATTCCTATCCTCATGGCTGTTATCATCGGCTACGCGGTTGCTTTTGCTATGGGCGTAGTACATTATCAGCCTATTGTTGACGCCTGTCAAAATTTCTTTGTTTTTCCTGTAAGTTTTGGAGCTGAGTATCTCCCTTCTTTTAATAAGGCTGCCATTCTTATGTTTGCACCTCTGGCTCTCGTTACTATGATTGAAGACCTGGGACATATGATTGTTCTCGGTAACATTACCCACTCTGATCCACTGACCAAACCAGGGTTCCACCGGGTACTCCTTGGAAATGGTGTTGCTACCGGAATCGGCAGCTTTTTAGGCGGCCCCCCACTCACTACCTATGGAGAAAATTTAGGTGTTCTGGCCGTAACTCGCGTTTATAGTTCCTTCAATCTTTGGGTCGCGGCTATCATTGCCATTATCCTCAGTCTGATTCACCCGCTGCAGGCCGCTATTATGTCCATTCCCACCGCTGTCATGGGCGGGGTCAGCATTCTGTTGTTTGGAATGATCGGTGCTGCCGGTTTACGTAATCTAGTAGAAGCTAAAGTAGATTTCTCTAAATCGAAAAATTTAATTATCGCTTCCGTTATCTTCGCTGTTGGTATCGGAGTCAGCAATCACGGCGTTGCCTGGGCCACCATTGCGGGTATTGCTTTAAATCTAATCCTACCTGAGCCCAAAGAAGACTAAAACTTAAGGCTCTCTGTCAAATGTTGGGGCTAAGCCCGAAAACGTAGAGTAAATAAACCAGATACTTTAAGAAGGTGTCTTCATGTTGAAACTTGAAGGCATCTTCTTTATTCACTCAGCTTGCCCAAATACTCCATTCGCCCGGTCACGTAGCTAATAACAAAAATACTCGCTAACATGCCAAAACCTTTAGGCTATCTGCAAGTTAACCTTGGCATGTCTTAGAACTTACTCCCCTTTGGGAGTATTAAGCAAACTTAGTAAAGCCTGCTCGAAGTTCCGATTGTCTTCCTGAGTCCGTTTCTTGGGATTAGGAGTTTTGCCTCCGGCCCGGCGGACTTTCTGTCCCAAAAAACGCTCGAAGAGAAGTTTATCAATATTTTCATTAGTATAAAGCAAACCGTTTGGATTTATTGTTTTAGCCCCTTTGCCCAGAACAAGAGCTGCCAAACCAAAGTCCTGGGTAACAACAATATCATGCTGGGTCAAAAGGTTCATCAAGACAAAGTCTACACTATCCTGTCCCTTATCTACCGTTATTACCCTACTGTACCCATCACTGAATTCATGCGATGTATCAATTACCATAATTACCGGTATATTTCTTTTTTTGGCGTTCTCGACAATAATGTCCTTCACCGGACAAGCATCGGCATCCACCAGTATTCTCATAACCACCTCAACGTTTTCTAATAAACAATATTTTCTTATAATTTTTTATAAACAATATATTCTTATAAACTTTTTGTCATTGGAAATAATTCCGGTTCTAGGTCCTTAAAGTAAGAAACCATTTTTCGCTTTGTTACTTTGTCTCCCGCTTCAACATCCCCAATCAGCATTGGGGAATTAGGGTTATGTCTGCTTGTATTGTTAGCAACCGATTTTTCGCTGAAACTGGCATAACAATACAGGCAGCCATGCCGGCAACTATTATAGGCCCCTATATCTATGCTGGCAATACATCCGCACCTATGTCTCTGATTCCTATCCTTGACAACTCGAATGTTTTTGCCGCTTATTTCCGCAATTAGCCGGTCATCTATGCATTTAGCGGGACTAATGCCCTGTAAAATCAAATCCGCTTTCTCGGCACAAGCTTCAAGTTTGATTTCATATTTACCGGCGATATCTGCCAGTACTTTTCCCGTTTGTAATACTATATTATTGTCCGGCTTTTCTGCCTTTAAAAGCCTTAAGTTATTTATTGCTTTTTTATAAAAATCAACAAAACTTATCTGGCAGCGCCGCGTATAGCCTTTAAGTCGAGACGCTAGGAATTCAAATTTCTCGGCATGATACTCCAAGTTCATTTCAGCATTGAAAATAATAGGATCATATCTCCAAATAATTCTTGCCGGACCAATTTGGGCCGCAAGCTTTTGCAGGGTCTCAACCGCCCTCTCCTTAGAAGGAATGTTCTTTTCAATTTCAGGACCGTATGGGGTAATGGTTACTAAAAAATAATAGTTGTACTCCTCAAGTAGATTTAAGCGATCCATCATAGGTGCCGGATTTTTGGTCCAAAAAACAATACCGTCAATTACCGACGGATTAAGTTCTATGTGGCTAACCTGCCTGTAATTCATAGGGTTACGGACCAATACAAACCCTTCTCTAAGCCGGTTAAAGAACCATTCGCTATAAAAAGCCGGGATATCCGTTCGCCTACTGACACTTAAGATCATTTCCATCCGCTCCAGTCTGATTTGTCATTTGCTGTTCTCCTTAGATATTTCCCAAAGATAAAGAGAAGCCACCGAACAATAGGGAGAATATCGTTTTCTGTGTTTCTCAAAAGTTTGTTTATCCAGCTGCTCATAATTATATAGTTTCATAATGCCCCTGCGGATAGCCAAATCATTCCAGCTTAATATATTCATTCTCTGCATGGAAAAAATCATAAGCATTTCGGCAGTCCAGACTCCCACCCCGTTTAAAGTTGAAAGTTCTTTTATTACCTCATGGTCCGGAAGGCCCGAAAGTCTTTCCATATCAAATTCTCCGCTCAGAATTTTTTGAGCGATGTTTTTTATATATAAAGCTTTGCGCATGGTTATGCCGGTACTCTGCAGTTCCTCAGCTGATAAAGTTTGGATAGCCTGAGGAGTAACTTCCCCTAGCTTGTCCAGTATTCTCTGCCAAATAGTAGCATGGGCTTTCATTGAAATTTGCTGGCCTACAATACTATTGACCAACGCAGAGAATAAATCCGGAATTACTTTTCTTTTCACCAGGCCAATCCTGTCCATAGCCTCGGCCAAACGCTTATCTTTGCTTTTCAGATATTTTATTTCCAAATCTCCATATTCAAAATACTGCATGGTAACCTCTCCGGCCATAAATATCACAACATAAATATAACAACATAGATATAACAGCATTTTATTAATCATTAATTTAATATCCATAATTTCTCTACTCGATTATTATAAAGGAGAAAGGCAACTAAAGCATAGCTTGTATTTTTTCCAAGTTATGAAATAACGGTCCATTGTCATGGACCGTATCATATTTTTTAAACTAATTCAGATTAAACTTAATTCTAGCTAGTCTTATTCAATAGTAATTCTTTTGTTGCGACGAATATGTGGTTCTCTTTTGGGTAAAGTGATGGTCAAAACACCGTTTTCAAATTTAGCTTTTGCTTTATCGGGAACAATGTTATCGATCGCAAAAGACCTAGCCATTGACGAGTTTCGTCTTTCTCGACGAATATAGTTTTCATTTTCTTCGTTAATCTCTTCATTGTGATTGACTGAAATAGTAAGCTTGTTTTCGTCAATTTCCAGGTTGATCTCGTCTTTTTTTGCTCCGGGAATATCAGCCTCAATCACGAATTCCCGATCATTTTCTTTAATGTCAACCTTCATCAACCCATTGTTAGGGAAAAAGGTCGGGAACATTGAATCATTAAAGAAACTTTCAAAGATGCTGTCAATGTTCCACGGATTTCCCCTTCTGACCATTCCACTATTTCTAAAAGGAACCATATTAAACATGCTACAACACCTCGCTTCAAAGTTTACCGGCCAGATTGAATTTTTGATCAAGCGGGATGATGATCGTCCCTGACTCTTTGATTATGATTGATCATCACTGATTTTTGTCTGATCATTTTTGACTATAAGCAGGGTGCCCTCTTTGATCATCCTTGCCCATTTGACCATAACTTACCTTCAAGTAAATTATATCCATAAAGGTCAGTCAATGTCAAGATGTTGCGCACTAATTTTTTTTATTTTTTTGTTTTTTGCTTTTTATTTATCGATATTAAATTCGATTAAATAATGTCCCTCATAAATATCATCGGTCTCAATTACCAGGCTCGGATAAGTTATCACTGTCGCTACAATATCACCACGATTTGGTTTTACATATTTAGCCTGGACAATAAGCTTTCCGTCTTGGAGGCTGAGATTGGTCAATTCAATATGGTAGCCGGCCGTTGGGCATTGGCCCATAGTTAGAACCAGATAGGTTTTGTTATTAACATTTAAGGCCCGCTGGGTCTCTTTGGTCTTGTTTTCCTCTAGATAGGCGGATATTTCAGCCGGATAATTTTCGGTTAAAATCCTGCTTTTAACTCCATCCCCTTGTTGTAATTGTTTTGGATTATTCTTATGATCAGGCTCTTTCTGCTTTCCTGTCTGGCTGTCTTCAAGGCTATCGGTTGGGTTGTCTTCTTGGCTGTCGGTTGGGTTGCCCTCTTGGCTATCGGACTGATTATCTCCTAACTGGCCGTTTGGAGCACCTATATCCGGCTTGTTCCCTTGATCCGAATTTTGATTTTGCATGGCCCCACATCCAAGCATTCCGACTAATAATAACGTCAACATCCCCATTGCTAATATGCTGATAATTTTTTTCATTTTTTTACCCCTCCAGGCTTTTTTATCAACCTATTCATATAGTCGTATATTTTAATAGAAATCTGGCCTGGGGTAAAGACAGTCTGCGCCCATACCCGAGCGCACCTTAATAAAGCCGCTGATCAAAATCAGCGGCTTTGTATCTAGAGCTTTGTATCTAGGCCTTTATATCTAGGGCTTTATATCTGGCTTTATAATACCAGTTGGTAAAGGAAACGCATAACCAGATCTTCATAATACTGCATTTTAGGAGCAATTACCGGTTCCAAAGCAGTGTTTATATCCGGGTGAGTTTTCTTGTATTCCGGCCAGGTTTGATAATACTTGGAGCGAAACTCAGGAATGGAAACCTCAACTGTTGGGTAGGTTTTACCTTCCCCGGCAGCGTGTTCCCCGGGGTTGTCATACCGGGCATACTCCATAACATATTCCAGCACCGCAGTATAATTTTCCAGATTGATATCCTGCAGCAACATTGGGCTTTTATCAAAGCGGAAGATAAATTTTCCGCCCGGGGCTAAGATATCAATCAGTTCTTTAGCCTTATCGATACAGGCCTGGCGGGAGGAAGTTTTCAGCATCGCCACCGGGTAAAAGCCTGAAATTATATGCTTTTTGCCTAGCTTATCTTTTACTTTTTGCGCATCTCCATATTCAAACCACAATCTCGTATTGGGCGGAAGTTCATATAAATAATCCAAATAGCGCATCCAATCCTGCTCGCAGAACAAAAAGCTAGGTTGTCCGGCATTGGCTAAAGCATGTACCAACTTATAGAGTGTAGGCCAATAGAGCTTCTCAAAATCTTCGGTTCTAAGATAAGGGCCCATATGCAGAGCAATAAAGGTGCCTCCGTATTTAGAAGGATTAGGGGCTAAACCGTTTTTAAAAGCCAAAGGCAGTATGGCCTCACAGGCTTCCGCTACTTTGTCAGGACAACGCCTGATATCCATGCTTATACCACGAAACCCCCTATTGAAATCTGACAGGAAATCAAAGGGAGTGGTACACCCCCCGAAGGACCCCGGCGGAGGTACATAAAAACCATATTTCTCAATCATTTTGCCGTCAATGGCCAGATAGGTTTCCGCATAATCGTAGTAGGCTTTAACCGCTTTGGCCAAAACTATGGAACGGGTTACAGCATCGGTATCTAATTCCGGATAAAGCTTGGGTATTACTTTTTCCAGAATAAAGTCATAGGGATTTCGAATAAAATCGTCATATTGGTTTGCTTCCATGCCGGAAATTTCCGGATGCTGGATAACCCCTTTGGAGCTCATGACAAAAGCTTTAGCATTTAATATTTGCAGGTGAGCCGGATAACGGGCGAAACCAAAAGGATAAAAATCAGAAATAATCAGTTGGCAAGCCCGATCGTATATTTCCTCCATGTTCTCCAAAGTCCACTGGGTCTCACCTAAGGGGTATCCAGAGTATTCAATACACAATTCCAGCGGCAAATTAGTGTCAACAGGCACTCTACGGGGTATTTTACCATCGTAGACCGCTTCTATAATTTCCTTTCTTTCCTGCCGCAATTTATTTAAATCTGACATTTTCCCGCACCTCTTAAAGCCTAATTAATAACGGCCCAAATCCCTAGCCACAAAGTGAGCGGTATTCGTAGCGTGCCAAATATTCTTGGGAGCAACACAGTCACCCAGCTGGTAAAATTCTTTTGTTAAGCCGCGTAAAGAATCCGCCTCATCCCACAAAGGTTCTTGACCCACAGCATAGATTACGGTATCGGCCGCAAAAAGTTTGCGCCCTGATTCCGCTTCCGGGTAATAGATGGGCAAGCCAAAACGGAAAGTTTCAGGCGCTTTAACGCCGGTAAATTCACCAAGCACACCCTGTTTATTGATCTCAATAACCTTGGTAGCCGGACTGATTTTAATACCGTATTTTTTAAACTCCAGACTTAAAGCAAGACCCTGCAGGTTGTTGCCTCCGTCATTCAGATCAGGCATTATTTCCAAGATAGTACACTCCCGGCCCAGCATAGCCAGATATACGGCCAGCTCCATCCCGACCAGCCCGCCGCCTATAATTACAACTCTGCGGCCGGCTTTTTCAGGTTGAGCATATATTTCCTCCGCTCCGAAAACATTAGCTCTCTCAATGCCCGGAATAGCCGGTTTTATGGGTCGGGCACCCAGGGCGGCCAAAACTACGTCCGGGGCTATTTCTTTAATCAATTCCGGAGTAACCTTGGTATTTAAGAGAACTTTAATCTTGGGGTGGCGTTCAATAAGCCTGGTCTGAAGATCAATATACTGCATAAGTTTTTCCTTAAACGGTACTCGCTCCTCGCATAAAAGAGCGCCGCCAAGTCTGGAATTCTTCTCCGCCAGAATAACGGTATGCCCGCGGTCAGCACTGGTAAGAGCAGCCTGCATACCGGCCATACCTCCGCCGGCAATGAGTATCTTTTTAAGCACAGCGGGAGGATTATTGTTGTACTTACACTCTTCTTCATTGCCAATTTCCGGATTGATAGCACAGACCACTCTTTCTCTCTGCATACGATGGGAGAAACACCACAAGCAGCGCATGCATTTTTTGACCTCATCTTCTTTTCCGGTCTGTAATTTAATAGGCATATCAGGGTCGCAAATTAGGCCGCGAGCCAACTGGACAACATCGGCCTTACCGGAAGCAATAATTTCTTCCATGAGATCCGGTTCGGAAAGGGCCCCCACTGTAGCTATAGGGGTAATTTTGACATGTTTCTTGATTTCAGCGGCATATTTTACATTAACCCCGTCCTCCAGAAACATACTGGGATGAGTAACGGTAAACACATCGTTTACCTCGTGACTGCCGGCCGAAACATGGATTAAATCAGCATGGCCGTCTAAAAATACGGCTTGCTCAATACCTGTTTCTATCCCATAGCCGCCCTCAAAGACTTCCGACCCGGTAATCCTGATTTCTACCGGAAAACCCTTACCACAGACTTCATGAATACGATCACAAATAGCCACCGCTAAACGGGCCCGGTTTTCGGGCGTACCGCCCCATTTATCCTTACGGTTGTTGCTTTTGGAAAAGAATTGGGATATTAGCCAGCCGTGACCGCCGTGCACGGTAACCATCCCAAAACCACAGCTTTTGGCATAGGCAGCGGCCCGGGCAAAATCTTCAATGATTCTGAGAATCATCTCCTCAGGCATTTCCTTAATTTCTTGGCCGAAAGGAGTTTCGCCGGCAACCGGCCCATAAGCCTCATATCCCTGGCTATAAGAGTGATAAGAGCAGTTGCCGCTGTGCAGAATCTCCATGGAGGCCACTGCCCCATGGCGATTTATGGCGTAGGCCAGGTCGGTTAAAACCTGCCTGTTACTCTCATCCCACAGATTTATGTGGCTGGGGCGGGACATGCCGTCCAAAGAGGGGCAAGCATCACCGATGCAGACTGAAGCGGATCCGCCGACAGCTTTGCGTTCATAATAATTAATGCAGTCCTGAACCGGAAATTCAGCTACTCCGGTAGGAGAATTAAAAATCCGGTTACGGAAATATTGTTTCCCCAGGACTATGGGTTGAAATAAATGGGAGTATTTTTTGCACATCTTTAGATTTCACCAGCCCTTCTTTTTCTTATTTTTGAGCAATAACCTTTATTAACACGCTTTAACAGCAAGCTTAGCAATAAATTGAACAACAAAGCTCTAAAACTTGCCTATGCCCAGCGCTGCGAAATAAGCGGAATGAACGGCATCGACAACCTTGCCAACCTTTCTGCAGTCGCCGACTTGAGCCACAAACGGAGCCTTATTATAAAGCTTAAAATATGGCTCATCGTTGCTTTGCATGCCCACGGCATAGAAAACACTATCGGCTTGGACAGAGTTTTCTTGGCCCTCTTGCTCATATCTAACGGTTTTAACCTCTCCGTCAATAATTTCCAGACAACGAGCCTTGGTTATAGTCTTTAGACCCAACTGCTTTACTTTAAGAGCAAGTCCATGACCATAACAGTACCCGGCCTCGGAAGCAATTGTATCGAGCATTTCCAAAACGGTTACCTGCTTGCCGATATTGGCTAAGTGCAAACCGGCTTCCACACCAACCAAACCGCCCCCGATTATGACAATTTGGTCGCCCCTTACAACTTCCGGTTGGAAATATATGTCCGAAGCATGATAAGCATATTCAATACCTTTAATGGAGGAAGGTACCAGCGGGGTACTGCCGGTAGCCACAATAATATGATCCGGCCTGATCCGCTCCAGCAGCTCATCACAAACCTCCGTGTTGAGCAGGACATTTATCCCGCTGCGGCCTACTTGACGGATCAAAAATTCTTTATACTTATGCAGTTCGTGTTTTAGGCTTTCATTATCGGTAAAGCGCAAAAGCCCGCCCAAGGCACTCTCCTTTTCACAGAGAGTAACTTCGTGTCCCCGTTCGGCAGCCGTAATAGCCGCCTGCATGCCTGCCGGCCCGCCACCGACAATGAGCACTTTGCGCCGGAACTTGGCTTTGCCGATATCTTCTCCGAAACCATAGCGGGCTTCCCGACCGATCAAGGGGTTGACACTGCATTCCAGATGCCGCTGAGCATTGTCATTGTCGGTACAGTTGAGGCAGCGCAAACAGGGTACGATTTCCTCAGTGCGGCCGTCGAGGGCTTTAGCCGGGAGATAAGGATCGGCAATCAAAGCCCGGGACATGGATACCCCGTCCGCTTTACCGGAAGCGATTATTTCTTCAGCCTGGGCCGGATCCAGGATGGCACCGATCACAAAGATAGGAATATGGATTTTGCCGGATTTTTTAATTGCTTCACTAAGATCCACGTTCACGCCCAACGGTGAATAAGGAGTGGTGAAAAAGTTGGTAACCCCTTCAGCGCTAATCTCTGCCATATCGACATAATCCTGGGCTTTTTCCAGGAAAACAATAATATCATCTACCGTGAAACCATTGGCGACCCGCTCTGAACCGCTTAGACGAATACAAATAGCCTGATCGGGTCCAACTCTTTCCCGCACTCGTTTAAGGGTCATAAGCGGAAATCTCATGCGGTTTTCCAGACTTCCCCCGTATTGATCCGTACGTTGATTGATGATGGGGGAAAGAAATTGGGAGAAGAGCCAGCCATGGGCCATATGCAGCAGGACAGTATCAAATCCCGCTTTTTTTACCCAGAATTCGGTCTGGGCGGCAAAAGCTTCAGCAACGTCCTCCATGTCCTGTTCCGTCATCGCTTCCACTTTAACCCCCATAGCATTAACACCTGCTACAGGCCCCTTAATAGGCCCCTTATTATACTCTGGTCTGGCATTCATGCCGCCGTGAGTTAGTTCAACACAAGCAACAGCTCCATGTTCCTTAATACAAGCGGCCATCTCAGAAAACAAGGGCCAGTTATCGTTGCTACAATCCATGCCGGGCGTATGGTTGGCACCGTCACCTACCGCAATCTCTCCCAGAGTAACCAATCCGGCCCCACCCCGGGCTTTATGCTCTAAATAGCTGATATAGTACTGGGTGGGCCTTCCGTCCACGGTATGAAAAAGCATGTTTGGCGCGGACATAATCCTGTTTTTAAGAGTCAACCCTTTGATTTTGAGGGGCTTGAACAAATGAGGATAAGGCTGGGAATACATAGAATCACCCTTTCATTGAAGAAGTGTTGAAAAGTTATAAGCTTAAATTCAACCCAAGATCAATAGCGGCATTAAATCCTTGCATAATGGCATTCTGCAAGGTTCCTTTTTCTTTGGTGCAATCACCGACAAAAATAACTTCAGGAGCGAGATCTTGCATTTTTTCCATTACCTTAAATCTGGGCCTAAACCCTAAAGCAAGAACCACCGTATCACAACTAAGCTCGGTCCGAACTTGATGTTTATCGGTCACAATCGCCCCACCGGCAGTGATCTCCTCTAGTTTAAGGTTATGTTTAATCTCCACTCCCAGATCTCTAAACATGGTCTTAAGATGGATTAAATTCATAGCCGGGTAAGGACCATGAATCTCTTCCCATGAAAGCAGGTCAATAACAGTTACTTTTTTACCTTCTCTGGCCAAGTGCAAAGCAGTTTCTAAACCGGTCAGACCCGCACCGGCCACCACAACCCTATTTCCAACTTTCGCTGTTCCCAAGTTCACCTCTCCCGCTAAAACCACATTCTCTTGCTCACAGCCCGGAATAGCGGGAATCACAGGTTCTGAACCGACTGCGACGATCAAGATATCGGGCTGCTCGGCCTTTATAATTTCCGGGGTAGCTTCGGTCAGCAGCCTGATGTCCAAATTAGGGGTACTGCAGGTTGTGCGAACCGCCCAGCCCAGGTATTCCCGCAGATCACTTTTAAACGGTAGGTTGGCCGCTGTCTTTAAAGCTCCTCCCAGATGGTCTTCTTTTTCCAACAATACAACCTGATGACCGCGCTTAGCCGCAGTCCGAGCAGCTTCCATCCCCGCCGGTCCGCCTCCGACCACCACCACTTTTTTCTTTGCCAAGGGAAGAGGATAGTTATAAAACTCCGCCTCTCTTCCGGTAACCGGGTTAACGGCACATCTGGCCGGCCAGTGATAACCCCAGTGCAGACGGTCGATACATAGGTTGCAGCGAATACAGGGTCTTATTTCCTCACTTCGACCAGTCCTGGCCTTGCGGATACAATCGGGATCGGCAATCACGCTGCGCAGCATGGCTACCATATCCGCCTGCTGATTGGCCAAAATTTCTTCGGCCAGATCGAAATTAATGGAACCGACGGCCGTAACGGGAGTTTTTAATACTTTTTTAAATTCAGCAGCCAGGTAAGCATTGACCCCATGGGGATAATAAGCGGTAGGAAACATACGGGGCAAAGTATCAAAATCAAATATTTGGGCGGCGGAAATATTGAACAGATCGACCTGGTCTTCAATAAGGCTTGCAAATTCCAACTGATCCTCCAGAGTTAAACCCCCTTCGATCAATTCATCCCCGCTTAAACGGTATTCAATAGCCAGACGGTCGCCTACTTTGTCTCTGATCTCGGACAACATCTCCTTAATAAATCTGACCCTATTGGCTGTCGAACCCCCATATTCATCGGTCCTTAAATTTCTGACCGGCGAAAAAAATTGACTGATGGCCTGTCCGTGGGCGCCATGAATCATAATCATATCCATGCCGGCCCCTAAACAACGCCAAGCAGCATCGGCAAAATCCTGCCGCAAAGAGCGGATTTCTTCCCGGCTCATTTGGGCCGGAGCACGGTCCACATGATAGGTCAATTCAATCGAAGCCTTGGCTCCGTATCTTTGAATTACTTCCGCTAAACGACACAGGGTATTCACAATTTTATCCGTTCCTAAATTAATAACATGGCCGATATAAGTCGCCATTTCACTTTTGACAGGGCTGTCACCAATCGTAACTATGCCGGCTCCCCCTTGAGCAAGCTTGCGATACCATTCCATAAGCTCCCGGGTCACATCACCGTTAAAATCAGCCAAAAATGGGCCGGCCGGTGCGGTCTCCAACCTGTTTTTTATCGTCAGATTACCGATTTTAACAGGTTGAAAAATATGCTCATAGTGTTTTTTACCCATATACTCTCTCCTCTCCTTTCCCCTCAAAATTTGATCCCGCCGACATAGGTCAAAAAAGCCTATAAGAGCGGCCAAAAGGCACAGCAATTGGCCGCAAACTTATGGCTTAACTAAACACTATCAGGCCGATACCTGATCCATCTGTTTTTCAATCTTGGGTCTATGGGTTTCTCTTAAGGCAAAAGTAAGAATAAAGGCCAAAAGGTTAGTAATTGTGGCTACAAGGAAAATAGTCCTCAGGCCGTACATATCGCCGATTGATCCTAAGACACGAGGAGCAAGTGCTGTCCCGAACAATTCACCAATAGCCATACCGATAGCCGTCGTTGTCGCAGCGATGAAAGGCGGTACTGATTCCTGACAAATAATGGCCACAAACAGAACTGAAACAAAACCGCAACAGCCGAGGACCAGAATATAAGAAATCTGGCCTAAGATACCGCTGGTGAGATAGATTACAAACATGGCCAAGGCAATGAAAAAAGTTAAAATTGAAGCACTAGGTTTACGGCCCAGGCGATCACAAAGAATAGGAATCACAACTGCCCAAACCAAGCCGACAATACCTGAAGCCGAAGACATAAATCCTGTACGGGATAAGGTAAGGCCTCCTTCATTTACCCAAAAAGTCGTGCCAAAGCTCACTACGCCCCAAAAACCTATCATTACTAAAACGTTGGCTATAAAAGACAAGGTACAATTCCGATAAGCAAAAATTTTAGGCACGTCTTTCCATCTCATGGAGTCGCTGGCTTCTTCCATGCCGGGAGTAGCCGCTGCTTTCAATTCTTCAGGTTTGATTTCCCTCATAATAAACCAAATAGCTATCCCGACTATTATGGTTGGCAAACTAATAAGTACAAAGGAATATTTCCAGTTTAAGTGGATAGCTAACTGAATAGTGATCGTCGGTCCCAAGATCATGGCAAGAATTCCGATCGCCAGTTGGAACCAGCCAATATAAGTAGCGAACATCTTAGGTTCTCCCTGAACTTTCAGGGTTGAGGTCATCAAGGGATAGAGGGGACCCTCAGCAAAACCTACAAAGAAACGAATAATTACAAAAGCCATTAATCCTGCTGCGATCGCCGTACCCCCGGAAAAGATCCCCGTTAACAGAATTAAAGGTACTATCCATATCTTTTTCTTACCTGTTTTATCCGCCAACGGAGTAAGGAAAAGTGAAGACAGAAAGAAACCAAGTCCCGTAAACATAACAATTTGACCTGTCTGAGCATTGTTCAGGCCAAATTCCTCCATTAATACCGGAAACAAAAAAGTAATAGCATTCCTATCCAGCAATACCAGTCCCCAAGTAATGGCGAACAAGATACCAAGAGTTATTTGGTAAGTTTTTACTTTCACCTTGTCTCCTCCTTTTCTTTTTTTGTGTTTGAAATTAAGTCTAAGCGCGCTTAAGCTTAATATTTCTATTTACCCATAGACCACCTCATTTCTTGTCCCCAAGAATAGTGTCATGCCTAATATACAACTTACCGGCAGAGGTTTTTATATACAGTTTTGCAAAAAACTGCCTATAACAGTTTGTTTAACAGATTGCTCAACATTTTGTTCCAACCATAAATAAGAGACAACATTTTGAAATGAACGATGTAGGAAAATGGGCAAAAAAAAAGAGGTTAACCAATGTTTACCCCTATTTCGGACTGTGCTTCGCAAGGCAGTATTTTATTTTGAAGACCGGCACCTCCCACCAATACTTGTCCAAAATCGTGCAGCACCTTATCTACTTCTTCATTCCATTTTATGGTGCTGCAGTTTAGGCCCATACAATTTCTATAACTGCTGTCACTTGCCGAAAATTGGATCCCGGGATTAAAAGACATTCCCAACTTCTTAGCTAAAGGAAAAAGCTGCCCCGTGTCAAATTCCCTTGGCAGTTCAACCCAGAGAAACTGCCCTCCTTGCGGATCAGTTATATGCGTACCTTCAGGAAAATAACGGGAGATTGAATTGCGAAAATTACAAATATTATCCTTATATTGTATGCGCAGCCGGTGCAGATGCCTTCTCATACCACCATCCTGTAAAAAAGAAGCTACCGTCAACTGAACAACCAGAGGAGTAATTCTTAAAATAATTCGCTCCGCTTCTTCAGCATAGGGCCCGGCCGCCAGCCAAGCCACCCTAAATCCCGGGGTAAGAATCTTGCTGAAACTGCCTACATAAAAAACGTTGGCAGGCATAAAGGCTTTCAAAGGCATGGGGCGGGAAGAGCCGAAGTAGAGTTCCCCAAAGGTATCATCTTCAATAACCGGTAGTTTATAACGCAAGCAAACTTGAGTAAGTAATTCTTTTTTATGTTCCGGCATTAGTGCTCCGGTAGGCACTGAAAAATTTGGAGAAAGGAGAAGACAGGCGGGCCGGGTACCCTTTTTCAAAACAGAAACCAATCTGTCCACATCCAAACCGCTTTGAGGGTCGGAGGGGATTTCCAAAGTTTTCAGTCCAAAAAAATTTAACAAATAATAAAAACCGGGGTATCCTGGTGATTCTACGGCAACCAGATCGCCCGGCCGGGTTAGAATTCTTAGGGCCAGCATAAGAGCTTGAGTCCCTCCATTAATAATAAGAATTTCATTTTTTTGGGCAACGGCATCCCATTTATTCATCAATTTCAAAATCATTTCCACCAACTCTTCACTATCCGTATCAATCGCATAACTATTGATAATGTTGGCGTAGTTATTTGCAACGCGGGCCAGACGCCTACTTAAGGCTTTATTCGGGAAAAAGGCGGGATTGGGGGACGAATCTCCTAAAGGGAAGGGCACGTTTTTCATAAAATGCGGCGCAAATTGCTGCACGCACTCCGGAACCACCTCAGGTTTGACCGGCAAGCTTACCTGGGAACTAACCCGCTCTTTTTTGGGATTCCGAGTCTCCAGAACCTGCTTATTAGTCGAACCTCGGCCAGGCAGCTTTTCTGCCGTTACGTAAAAACCACTTCGCGGTCGGCTTTGAATAAGACCGAGTTTTTCCAGGCGGATATATCCTTCCCAAACTGTCATGGTACTAATATTCATTTGCCGAGCCATAGAGCGAATGGAAGGCAAGCGGTCATTCTTCTTTAAGGATCCTAAGCGAATAAGATTAATAATCCTCTGCATAACTTCTTCATATTTTTTCATACTTTATCACTCCATGATCTCCTTATGTAAAAGTATTACTTTGCGAAGAGGTGCAGCTTCAATGGGGAAAAGACTCTACTAAAAAATCCTATTAACTTGTCCCCGACAATAGAACTAAAATCGAAAACCGAAACCTTTGTATTTAGTTTTTTTCTGACTGCCTTCTCTACTGAACCGACAACCCAACTCTATTCTACCATAAAATGTAACAAGAGTGGATTTTTGGAGACTGTAGGGCTAAAACATGCGGTGGAGCTAAAAATAAGCAAACACCGCATATTTATTAATTTTTGGTATTACATTATGTCTAATAAGGCACTGATTAAACTGATTAATTGGATTTACTGCTTAGTCCTTGCCAACCAATATCAGTACGGTAATGAGCACCCGGAAAACTAATTCTCTGCACCAGATTATAAGCTGTTTCTCTGGCCGCTGAAAGGGAATCCCCCTTCCCTACCACTCCCAATACTCTTCCGCCCGTACTTACCAGACGTCCGTCGTCACTATAGGAAGTTCCGGCATGGAAAACCATTTCCTGCGAGGAGGTGATTGGGGGAAGAGTGATCTCAATCCCTTTAGAATAACTTTGCGGGTAACCGGGAGCTGCCATTACCACACAAATTGCGGACTCTTTCAACCATCTACATTCTGTTTCCTCCAGCCTGCCTTGGATGCAAGCCTCTAAAATAGGCACCAAATCTGACTCCAGAACAGGCATAACAACTTGAGTTTCCGGATCTCCAAAACGCACGTTATATTCTAAGAGCTTAGGGCCGTGAGCAGTTATCATCAGGCCTAAAAAGAGTACTCCTTTAAATGGGGTCCCTTGGTGACGCATCAGAGCAAGAGTAGGCAGAGCAATTTTATTCATAACCTCTGCTTCCAGCTCTTTGGTCCAGAAGGAAGGAGGAGTATAGGTTCCCATGCCCCCGGTATTTAAACCCCGGTCACCGTCCAAGACCCGCTTATGGTCCTGAACCGCCACCATAGGTAAAGCCGTAGCCCCATCACAAAAACAGAGCAAGCTCACTTCCTGTCCTTCCAAATATTCCTCAATCACAACCTTTTGGCCCGCCGCACCGAAGGCGCCGCCCATTACATTCTCCAAACCTTGCAAAGCCTCTTCCTGGCTAGCGGCCACAATAACCCCTTTGCCGGCTGCTAAACCGTCGGCTTTAATAACAATGGGCGCACCTTTCTTTTCGATGTACTGCCGGGCTTGTTCTAATGAAGAAAATACCTCATACTCGGCAGTAGGAACCTGCGCTTCTTTCATAAGGGCTTTGGCAAAAGCTTTACTGCTTTCCAACCTGGCAGCTTTCTCCGAAGGCCCGAAAATAGTTAATCCTTCGGCTTCAAAAGCGTCTACAATTCCCAAGCTTAAAGGTTCTTCCGGTCCGACCACCGTTAAATCAATAGCCTCTCCCTTGGCAAATTGTAAGAGCCCTTGTATATCATTAGCCTTAACAGGCACATTCCACTTCTCTGTGCCGGCATTACCCGGAGCAACAAACAAGCTGGAGCAAAGAGGACTTTGGGCTATTTTCCAGGCCAGGGCATGCTCTCTGCCGCCCGAACCAACAATTAATATTCTTTTTCCTTTCATGCCACCAACCACCTAAACTTTAATCCTTTGCATAAATATTTACAATATTGCCATTTGCTGATATTACCCTAAACATAAAAGATCCATGCTCTAATGTTTAAAATGCCTCCGCCCGGTAGTTACCAGAATTATTCCTGCTTTATCGGCGGCTTGGATTACTTCCTGATCCCGGATCGAGCCTCCCGGCTGAACGATTGCTTTAATGCCAAAACGGTGAGCAAGCTCAATAGAATCGGCAAAGGGGAAGAAAGCGTCCGAAGCCAAATATCCATCCTTTACCCTTTCTCCTGCCTGCTCCAGGGCTATTTGAGCCGAACCAACCCTGTTCATTTGCCCGGCGCCCACACCCAGAATTTGATAGTCTTTGCCCACCACAATGGCATTGGATTTGACATGTTTGCAAACCTTCCAAACAAATTCCAGTTGCCGGAGATCTTCTGCTGTCGGTTGCTTTATGGATACCGTCTGCCATTCAGACAGCGGAGTAGTCCCTCTATCCTCTTCCTGAACCAGAAAACCTCCGTTAACGGTGCGAATTTTCCAGCCGCGGGTAAAGCTGCTGCCCTCTTCCGTGCTGACTTCCATAAGCCTAAGGTTAGTTTTGGCCGCCAGAATTTCCCTGGCCGCCGGACTAAAGCCCGGAGCAACAATCACTTCGAAAAACCGGCCTTGGATAGCCTGGGCCGTTTCTTCATCCACAATGCTGTTGCAGGCTATAATGCCGCCAAAAGCAGATAGAGGATCACCGGCAAGGGCTCTTTCATAAGCTTCCAGCACTGTACGGCCCAGGGCAGCACCACAGGGATTAGTATGTTTAATAATCACACAGGCGGGAGCATCCAGCTCTTTGACAATCTCCCAGGCAGCATCCATATCCATCCAGTTATTATAGGATAATTCTTTACCCTGCAGTTGCCGAGCATAGCCCAAAGTCCCCCGGCCCGCCTCTAAATCCAGATAAAAAGCTCCTTTTTGCGCCGGGTTTTCCCCATAGCGTAAGTCTTGGAGTTTGGTAGCGGTTATCCTTAAATTCTGAGGGAAAAATACTTCCGTAGCTTGCTGTTTCTCCAGATAATCGGCAATCAGCCGGTCATAGTCGGCAGTATGAGCAAAGGCCTCGGCCGCTAATTTCTGGCGTAGGGCCGGCGAAACTGTTCCATTTTCGGCAATACTGGCCAGAACCTGCTCATAGTTAGCGGGGTTAACAACTATGGTCACTCTGCTGTGATTTTTCGCCGCCGCCCGAACCATGGTCGGACCGCCAATATCAATATTCTCTATGGCTTCTTCAAAGGTTACATTGTCCTTAGCAATGGTCTCCCGGAAAGGATAAAGGTTTACACAAACCAAATCGATAAATTCTATTCCCGCTTGTTCGCATTGGGCCCGATGTTCAGGAGTATCCATAGCCAAGATACCACCATGGATTTTAGGATGCAAAGTTTTTACCCTGCCGTCCAAAATTTCCGGAAAACCGGTGATTTCACTGACATAAGTCACTGCCAGGCCGGCCTCTTTTAAAACTTTATAGGTCCCGCCGGTGGATATCAATTCGTAGCCGTACTTAAGTAGGCCTGAAGCAAATTCAATTAGACCTGTTTTATCGGAAACACTGAGAACTGCTCTTTTTGGGGCCATACTACTACCTCCAAATGTTAACATTGGTAATCTAGATTATTTAAAGAGTTACTTTAAGATTTTACTTTACGAATTATTTTAGGAGTCACGGAAAATAATAACTTTCCTCCCCTCACGTCTCACCCTGCCTTCGGCAATTAATCTGATAGCTTCAGGGTAGATCTGATGTTCTACTTTTAATATGCGCTCAGACAAGGACTTGACGTCATCCTCCTCATAA
>JAAYMU010000046.1 GCA_012521215.1 Peptococcaceae bacterium
CAGGATCGCCCGCGGCGACCTCGGCGCTAAGACCGGCAAAGGATTCTATGATTGGCATGATGTGGACATGACCGCCTATCAGAAGCGTGTCAATGATCCCTATTGGCGCTTCGTCAACTGGGATTGGCCTCAAGCGTAAGAATTGAAATCGTTTAAACACTGGTTAAACATCACCGCAAGGGGGACATGACTATCCCTGCTTGATCAGCATTGCTGTTTCCGCAGTCAGATAATAAACTTTTTCGGCAAGCTCCACAGGACAATTGCCTACACCGCAGCTGGGACTGAAAAGAGACTGTCGCAGCAATAATTCTTTCGGAACGCCCTTACCAGCCAGAATATCTACAAACTCATTAAAACGTACCTTTAAATCGGCGGCTGTCAATTGAAAAACCTCATTTGTCGTCGGAATCAGGCCCCAGGCCAGGATGCCTCCTCTTGTCAAGAAAGCGTTGATTGGTTCCGGATAAACGGTCAAACTTTTGAAATAGCCATGGGCATCAAAACTCAGAATATCGGTCTGCGTGGCTAGAATCAAGGACCAATCAGTACTGGCACAGACATGGATTCCAGCCATGCCGCCGGCCGCATGGATCGCAGCAACCACCTCATCGAGATCCTTAATAATTTGTCCTTTGTCAAGCGAAGCTGAACTTCTGCGGGAAACCCGGAATAAGCCCGGCTCGTCGATAAAGAGGATTACCGGTTTCCCGAATTTAGATAGGGTCCTGGTCTGCCAAAAGGCCTGAAGTGCAGTACCCTTCACGATTATTTCCCGTAAGTCGGGATGATAAGAAGCAGCTTTTTGATCCGGACCGTTGATCTGCATGGCTAGGGTAACAGGTCCACAAACTTGGCCTTTGAGATATGCGGCGTCGTCCAGCTCCCCGTTTTTAAGCTCCTGCAGGAAATCATAAAAACCCAGGGCTGCTTCCTGAGGAAGTGCGAAGTCGCTAAGGTCGTCCGGCGTTCCGTCTATTATCGCCTGGTAACGGCGGGAAACATCAGCAAGGTACTCTTGTCTGGTTTCCAGGGAAGCATTAAAGACTAAGCTCTTTTCTCCTTCTGTTACCAGGCCGCGCTTAGTGTAAGGGAAAGTGTACTGATTGACCATTGCTTCCTGTGCTGAACGGTAAGGCAGCTGCGGCCAATGCGGTAGCTGGGGCATCGTGTCCTTAATAAGCCTGAGAGCCGCCCTTGTGTCCATATGCGGCATACTGCCGATAGCCAGCGGTAGCATAGATAAATCTTTTTTCATAGTGATTCCTCCGCTAATCTAAGATTTCTTAGAAATAGATTTAGCTTTATCATACTACTTTTTCAGAATGTTTTTTACTTATTTTTGAGGATCGTTTCCTTTATTTCTTCCTCCAGCTTTTTAATAAGGGAATTTTCTTTGTCCTTAAGATGTTGCAACTGCTCAAGAATGTCTGCAACTTCGCTGCTTACCGTGGAAACACTTTCTTGGGAGTTCCTGATCTTGGACTGCATAAACCAATCGACAATTAACCCGTCAAAGAAGAAATCGGCGAATTTGGCAAATCCCCCCGTTTCCAGCTGGATTGCAGTGTCGAACTGAATATCTGCAAGTTCTGTTCGAAAGCTACGCAACAATCGCTGGGCATCCTCTATTTTGCTTTGAGCGTCGTCAATATGGGAATGTTTGGCGAGAGTGCTGATCAGCCCTCCGCCCAAAAGATCCAAAGTCCCCCATCCTCCGGCCTTATCCAGGCTATGCTCTGCCGATTGTAAGCATTCCAATACGGCTTCGCCTGCTTCGATCGCCTCCAGGATTTCCTGAAGGTTGATCCTGGCCAGGTTTTGGGCATCTTCTAGTTCAAGAATCGTTTGCGCCGTTTTTCCGTTCTCCCGCATTAATTCCGTCTTTTTTTGGGCGTATAGTTCCTCAAAGACCTGAGGGCAATGAAGATATTGGGCCCGTTCTGCGGACAGCTCGGCAATCCGCATTTGCACATCGGCCAAGTCTTTTTCGCTTTGATCATATTTAAGTTTTGCAGCCAGGGCTTCTTGGCGTTCTTTATCCACTTTCTCTTCAAAGCGGCCCAGTACGGTATAAAACAGCGACGTTAAGCTGCTATTCTCAAGTTTGTAGACATCGTCATTTTCTTTGCGCAATATCTTTTTCAGCTCACATCTGCGGCGTGCCAGTTCAATTTGTTCCACCTTTAATTGCTGCAGCATGGAATCGATTTTATGCAAACGGGCAATACCCTGCTGCGCCTGCTTTAATTTTATATTGATTTCTGAATGCATTGTTGAACTCCTTTTATCAATCAGCTTGACAGTACTTACCCATAAACAGGATGGTTCCGGTTTCCTCTTCGACAATCAAAAAGAGGAATGGTCGGTCGGCGATAAAGGTCAGGGGTTCGGCCACAGAAGTCGTTGTCATTTCTACTACCGTAACCGCCGCAGCTTCACTGCCTTCTTCATTGACCTCAATAATGGCCTTGTGCAGCACTCTGCTGATAAAGAGATTCTGACGAATCCCGGAAAAATCTGCTTTGTCGGTAAACGCCTCCCCCATCCCCAGGGAAGTGAGGCTTGGGTTTAAATTCTTGATACCATACTCCAGTTTAAAACGGGGCAGCTGCAGTAGCACCTCATCCCGTTCGGCAAGGCTTTCCCTGATCTCCTGCCAAAGGTCTGCATCCAGTGTGCTGACGAAATCGCTAATAGAAATATCTTTGGCCGGCAACACGCAGTACATAGCTGCTTTGCCCTTTCCATAGGGGAGCCGGACCGCTTGGTAATTGTCCCCTTGCCCGTACTCTGCCTTTCCCTTGCGGCTCATCATCATTACACTGCCTAGAGTACCGTTTTCGGTTTGGAATTTGCTTTCAAAGGTATTCTTGGGATCAAACTTCTGTGCCCAATCCCCTTTAAAATAAATGGCGTTGAGGAGATACATAATGATATCCGGCCCAATGGGAGAATCAATTATCTTCTCAATCTTGTTATGGGTGGCTTCGGATACCCAGCGATTAATTTCCCCGGCAGCCTGTTCCTGTCCAAAGTCCAGGGTGCGTACGGCAGCCTGGAAGATTTCCTGGTTGGCTTTAAGGAATGCGGGTCGAATCTCTTCCCCCTCCCTCACCCAGATCGAATTGCTGATACTGAGCTGAACCTTTTTATCGAATTGACTGAGGTAAGGGATCAGGTTTTGGAAGCTATCATTCACTTTGCTGTCTTCAATTGCGGCAAAGCCCAGGGCCTTGGCCATTGCTTCCCTGGTGGTGCTTCCGGCCCCCTGATAAGTCATTGCCAATGCGGTAGAAATGCTGAATGGCGATATGAAGATATTCTGCCCTTGGTCCTCCCGGCTTAGCTGCTGGAAAAGCGCAAGAGCAAAGGCGGCATTCCCCTGGGTAACCTCGGCGCTGATTTTTGTTTGATCTATAGCATGATTGGGAGCTAAGGCTTGCTTGGAAATTAAACCGTTTGGAATAGAAAAATTTTTTTGATCGGACTCTAAGGGTTTTGCAGGCTGAGTAAAACAGCCGACGAGCATGGCCGCAGCCAAGACGATACAGAGCAAGAAACTGCCGCATTTTTTCATATCCATCATCCTCTATTTTTATCATTTGGAATATCTTTCTGATTAATATTGACGGAGGGAGAGATGCTGCTCTGACGGCTAGGAAGATTGCGGACAGAAGCGTTTTAAGCCAAGTAAAGCCGCCGGGCCGGAAATTGTTGTTCCAAAAAAGATTACCGGCTTTTTAAGTTGTAGAAAATTATTAATTGAATTATTACATACCGTACTTCCCGTAACCAGGAACAAATCGGCCCAGGCTTCAACATCGGCAATTTCACACATCCCATTTTCAATAATTGTGCCGAATTTTTCCTGACCGATATTGTCATCATCCAAGTCAAAAATCCGCAAGGGAAATTTCTTGTGCAACACTTCCGCCATTGCCGGCTGTAAGCCAAATAAGGCGATTTTAGGGGTTCCGTATTCTTTTTCAATCATCTCCGCAAGCTCCGAGCTGCAGGCTTTAGGACCGTCATCTTTACAATGAATAGTGTGATCGGCCATGTTTAATTCCCTGAGGACTGCATTTACTCCGGAAATAAATACAGCTCGTTCATAATTTGTTTCCAGAGACATAGTCGTTAATTCCTTTACTTTTCCCGAAAAAGTATTTGGCATGTCCGTGAAAGCCTGTCCATAAGAAC
Source organism: Peptococcaceae bacterium (assembly GCA_012521215.1). GTDB lineage: Bacteria > Bacillota > Desulfitobacteriia > Desulfitobacteriales > Syntrophobotulaceae > JAAYMU01. The sequence continues at coordinate 4,204 of JAAYMU010000046.1, forward strand.
ATCCAAAACAAGCTTGCATCATTTTTTCCTTGCCTTTTTGAATCGGGAAGTCCTTCCTTTCCGGGTTTCCAATCGCTTCCTGGGCCGTTAAGACTGAACAACTAACATCAATATTTTTTTCATTCAATTCGTTTTTAACGACTATTTCTTTAAAGGATTCTTGAACCCTGCGTAAGAAAGCATTTTCTTTCATACAATTTGCACCTCATTATTCTTTGATTTTCTCATCCTAGACCGTAAGCTAAAATAAAGTCTCGTATTTCTTCACTGGGCCGGGAAAATACTTCCTGGGCCGAACCTGTTTGCTTCAATTCCCCTTCTACAAGCACGACGATTCTGTCTGCCAATTCCTGTGCTTCGACAAAATCATGAGTTACATAGAGCATTGTTAAATTTAGACTTTTATGAAGCTCTTTTAACTCTCTACGAATATCTTTGGCTGTAGCCGGATCCAGACTGGACAAGGGCTCATCTAAAAGCAGGATTTGAGGTTGCCGGACTAAAGAACGCGCCAGCCCTATCCTTTGTTTCTCCCCGCCGCTAAGATCTTTCGGGTAACGCTTTCGTAAATGGGCAATATGCATAAGCTCCATAATTTCTTCGACCTTGGCGGTTATCTGAGTTTTTCGCCAGCCGCCGGCCCTTAGTCCGAAAGCAATATTCTCAAATGTATTCAGATGAGGAAACAGGTAAATATCCTGCAGGAGATAACCGATATCCCGCTTTTCCGTAGGAACATTATTCATATTTTTTCGCTTAAAATATACTTCTCCCTGATATTCCGTTAATCCTGCAATCACATTTAGCAAGGTACTTTTTCCTGCTCCCGTAAAACCCAGGACTACCACCAGTTCGCCGGCGTCGATCTCCAAATTAACATTTTTGAGGCAATGCTGGGTAGTAACGTTGCACAGTTTAATTAAAGACATCTTTCCCTCCAGCTACCTGTCGCTTTATTTTCCAACCATAAAAACACCTGTTCAAAGAAAAAACACATTAAAGACAGCACAACTAGGCAAACCATAATAATATCCACTCTGATCAAAGTTTCCCCATTAATCAGCAGCGCCCCGATCCCTGTTGGAATGGCAAACATCTCGGCTGCGATTACCGTCCGCCAAACCATCCCCGCTTCCAGGCGCAAGCCGGTAAAAATATTGGGTGAAGCCATTGGAAGTATTACATGCCAAAAAATATACCATGAAGAAGCCCCAAGGGTGCGAGCAGTTTTTATATACTCCTTTTTTACTTCTTTAATGCCGGTTAAGGTGTTATAAGCTACCGGGAAAAAGGCGCAGATAAAAATCAGCACAACCGGCAAAGCTTCATTGATACCAATCCATAACATTAATAACGGCAGCCAGCCTAAAGTTGGAATGGGAAACAATATACTGATCAGTGGGCGCAAACTATATTCCACTGCCCTGCTAACTCCCATTAAAGCACCGATGAAAATTCCAGCCAAGCATCCCAGGGTATAACCTATGAAGACTCTGGTGAAGCTTGCGCCCAAACTTTTCAGGAGCGTACCGTTTTCAAGAAGATTAAAAAATTGGACGACAACTTTGCTTAAAGGAGGAAATAAAGGGGTTTGGGAATAATGACCCAGTATTTCCCATGCCAGAAGAAAAACTCCTATGGGGATAAAAGACAGAGCATTAACTTTAGGCCTTCTTTTCATAACAAGCAATCACCTTATTTTCACACGCTATTCTCATTAGTCAACGGCCATAATCTCTTCAGCTGCAAAGGATTTTGTCAGATAGCCCAGGTCATACATCTTGTCTATAACCGCCTGTACCTCTTCTTTACTAATCTCTGAAGACATCAGCATATTAGACATTGATTCAGCGGCTAGCTCAGGAGTTACTTCCAGATCAGCCTCCGGGCTCTTTGTTTCTTCTTTAACCATACCTTGGTTTATATTTAAATTCTGGGCTACAGTAAGGGCTGCATTTTTTGGGTTTTCATTCATAAGCCAAATGCTTTTTTCATTAATATATTTCAGTTTTTGTACTGCTTCCGGATATTTTTTGACTAGATCTTCCGTAACAACGAGCACACTTCCCTGCATATTCGGCCAGATATCAGTGCTTTTAACCAACATCTTCATACCAGGAAATGAAGCGGCTAAGGTTGCAAAATGTTCGGGCACAAATACGGCATCCACCTTACCGTTACGCAAAGCCATAAGCTGCTTTGCCGCATTCATTCTTACCGTGTTTGCCGACACTTTTTCGATATCTAATTTTTCTTTTTCAATTAAAAGCCGTTGCAAGAATTCGGTTGTGGTTCCTTGAGGCCCGTTGGCTATCAAAACCCCGCTTTTTTCTAAATCAGACAATCTTTTAATTTTTTCGGAGTTCACTACCAAGGCGTACCCATTTTTATGGGTCCCGGCAATTATCTTAATAGGTACTCCTCCGTTAGCATAAGTGAAAATAGCCGGAACCAGGCACATGTAGCTGACATCGAAGCCTCCTTTGGTAAAAGCCGCCGCCACACCCACACCGCTGGCATATACACTGACATTGTTTATACTGAAACCTTCAGGCTGAAAAAGATCCTCGCCCTGAGCATAGTAAAAAGCAGCTGCATGATCGGTATATTCTACCGCAAAGTTAAGTTTATAACCTTCTTTTTGAGCTTGTACTTGAGACTGGGGCTGGCTGCATCCGGCCAGTAAGAGTACAAAACAAGTCATCCCTATAAAAACAGCTTTTTTAAACATCATTTTTCCACCACCAATACTTTTCGAAATATTATTGATTTGATCTTTTGGGTGTCTGTTTTATGACTACAAAAAAGGCACCACTTGAGGTTGGTGCCATAAAAAAGCTAAAACAACGCTTGCCACCTCCTTTTCCAAGTGAAGGCGCATCCGTTTCCGGATACACCCCGAGAGCTTAACGCTCTGGCCGGGAACCATAGAACCCTTAGGTTTTCCGGCTCGGAGATTAAGGACAACGATATAAGTC
>JAAYMU010000047.1 GCA_012521215.1 Peptococcaceae bacterium
AATATAACTTCCAAAACAGTTACCGGCATGGTAGTTAGCGGTTTCCTGGTAGAGGTGCAAAAAGTTACAGATCAAGAGCTAGAAAATTGGAAGAAGCTATATCCCGAAGCCTTTAATCGTAAAATAGGTGAGGCTTGTGGTGTTTGTCTGGACGGTTGGCTCATTAATAATGAGGAGGGGAAAGAGTAATGAGGAAAGTATTTGTCATAGACTTGGCCAAATGCAGCGGCTGTTATTGCTGTCAGATGGCCTGTAAAGACGAACATGTGGATAACGACTGGACCCCCTATGCCAAACCTCAGCCGGAGATCGGCCAATTTTGGCTAAAGGTGCAAGACAAAACCTGTGGAACTACGCCAAAAGTAAAGGTAAACTACACCCCGATCTTGTGCAACCATTGCCAGAAGCCGGTTTGTGTCGAGGCCTGTCCCCATGAGGCCATTTTCAAGCGGGAAGACGGCTTGGTTCTTATCAATCCGGAGAAATGTCAAGGTTGCAAGAAATGCCATGAAGTTTGCCCCTATGGAGTGATTTATTTCAACGAAGAATTAAATATCTCCCAGAAGTGCACGGGCTGCGCCCATTTGTTGGACAATGGTTACAAGCTTCCGCGGTGCGTAGAAGCTTGTCCGACGGATGCCATACTATTTGGGGAGTATGAAGATCTGCAAGATGAAGTCTTAGGGGCTGAAACGCTCAAACCGGAAGAAGGTTTACATCCTTCAGTTTACTATCGAAATGTACCCGGCCAGTTTATTGCCGGCACGGTTTACGACCCGGTGGAAGAAGAAGTCCTGATCGGTGCCCGTGTACGGGCCGTCTCCGGAGGCAAACACCTGGAGACCTTTACCGATGTTTACGGTGATTTCTGGTTTAGAGATTTGGCTATCGGCAAATGGGATGTCTTTATCGAGTGTAAAGGGTATAAAATGAAAGCCTTCTACAATCTTCGAACTACGGAATGCCTAAACCTAGGTGATATTCCTTTGGAAAAAGCAGAGGCCTAAAAGTTAGAAGAAAATTATAAAACAACTTTCAGCACCCGGATAGCACGCCGGGTGCTTTTATCAATTTATTATACTTTTAGTAGGGCATTATACAGGAGATTAATGGAGTGTGATCGAAATATTGCTTAAATGAAATAAGAAAAGAGGGATCTAACTGTGGCTCGAGTTCGTACCTCAAAACTACCGTTTGATTATGCTTGGGTTGTTCTTATTGTGTTATTCTTCGGCCTAATGTTTTCTTTTGGAATCCGAGCCTCTTTTGGCGCTTATATTACGCCTTGGGAAGAGAACTTTGCTGTAGACCGGACAATCGTTACTTCCATATCCCTAATGAGTTTTATCGTTTATGCCTTTGCTCAGCCTATAGCTGGAAAATATAATGACCAATGGGGAAGAGGCCTTGTTCCGTCTATTAGTTTATTACTGATAGGTGGGTGTTTATTGCTGTCCTCCTTTGCCACCCATATTTGGCAGTTGTATTTTCTGTTTGGAATTGGCTTTTCTTTAGGGATTGCCGGTTGTTCCAATGTAACTGCTTCGGCGATTTTGTCCCGTTGGTTTTATAAGAAGAAAGGAACGGCCTTGGGCTTAGCCGTTGCCGGCATGGCCGTAGGACAATTAATTATCGTGCCGGCCACCCTATTTATGATGAACCATTTGAGTTGGCGTACCACTATGGCTGTTTTCAGTCTTGTGATATTAGTGGTTATTATGCCTTTAATGATATTTTTTGTACGCTCCAAGCCGGAGGAATTCGGTCGTAAACCTTACGGTTACATAGATAGGGAATTTGCTGAAAGCTCCCAGGCAGAGAAAATAACCACTACGGAAAAGGTGGAGAAATCGTCTATCTTTGCCGTCATGAAAGTTAAAGCATTTTGGTATCTAACTATACCGTACTTTATTTGCGGCTTTACAGATATAGGCCTAATTCAGACCCACTTTATTCCTATGGCCCAAGGCAAGGAATTCCCGGTAGCCCTTATTGCCGCCACAATGAGCATTATTGCGGTATGTAACATCATTGGTTCCATAGGTACAGGCTATTTATCAGATGTTATGCATCGCAGCCGCCAGTTAGGTATAATATACGCAGTACGGGCCTTCACCTTTATTTTTTTGTTTATTATCCAGAACCCTTGGCTGTTGATAATTTTTGCTGTTATTTACGGTCTGACAGATATGGCTTCCATTGCACCGACCAATTCTCTTACCACGCAATTATTTGACCGCTATTCCATCGGTACGATCTTAGGTTTTGTGACCATCAGCCATCAGATGGGCGGAGCATTCGGCTCCTGGATTCCCGGCATCTTGTTTGACTTAACCGGATCATATGATTTAATGCTTATTGTCTGTATTATACTTTTATTTGCCAGTGCGCTTTTGGTTCTAAAGGTACCGGAGCCACGCTACCAAAAGATATAAAATTAGCTATATTTATTTTAAAGGGTGTGTTAAAAACTGTTAGGAGCAATTATCGGAGATGTCATAGGTTCGGTTTATGAATTTAATAATATAAAGACCAAGAAATTTCCGCTCTTTTCTCCTCAATCCCGTTTTACCGACGATACGGTTTTGACCTTGGCCACAATCGATTCCTTATTGAATAAGAAACCCTTTGCTCAAACTTACCGGTATTGGGGCAGAGCATATCCTGATGCCGGTTATGGACGCAGTTTCTGGCATTGGGCAAAATCTGCGACCGCCGAACCCTATAATAGTTGGGGTAACGGTTCGGCCATGAGAGTTAGTCCTATAGGCTTCTACTATGAAACCATTGCTCAGGTACTGTCCAAAGCCAAGGAAAGCGCCGAGATTACCCACAATCACCCTGAAGGGATCAAAGGAGCACAGGCTGTCGCTGCTTGCATATTTCTGGCCAGGAAAGGGAAATCCAAAACTGTAATCAAAGAATATATAGAAACCCGTTTCCAGTATAATTTAAGCCAATCTTTAGACCAGATCCGACCCTGGTATAAATTCGACGTTTCCTGCCAAGGAAGTGTGCCTCAGGCTATTACTGCTTTTTTGGAATCCCGGGATTTTGAAGATGCCATCAGGAGTGCTGTTTCCCTCGGCGGGGACAGTGACACTATAGCCTGCATAACCGGTGCTATAGCCGAAGCTTATTATCAGTTTATACCTGAACACATGGTAATTGAAACCCGTAAAAGGCTGGATGTAAAAATGCTCAACTTACTGGATGATTTTTATAAAATATATAAAAAAACATAAAACTATAAAACTACCGATAAACTAGATATTCTCAATTTGCCAGTCGATTGGCTTCTTACCGATTGAAAGCAAAAACTGATTGGTCTTGGAAAAGGGTTTGCTGCCAAAGAATCCGGCATGAGCCGATAAGGGGCTGGGGTGGGGGGATTTGATAATAAAGTGCCTGGGATTGGTAATAATACTGAGTTTAGCTTGAGCCTTTTTACCCCAGAGGATAAATACTACAGGGTCTTCTCTGTCATTTAAGACCCGAATAACCTGGTCGGTAAACTTTTCCCAGCCAATGGTACTGTGAGAGTTAGCCTGTCCCGCTCTTACCGTAAGTGAGGCATTTAAGAGCAGCACCCCTTGGTCGGCCCATTTTTTTAAATAGCCATTATTCGGAATATAACAACCCAAATCATTGTGTAGTTCCTTAAATATGTTAACCAATGACGGTGGAGCTTGAACACCGGGCTTTACGGAAAAACTCAAACCATGAGCCTGATTGGGACCGTGGTAAGGGTCCTGGCCTAAAATCACAACTTTCACATCTTTATATGGGGTAAAATGCAAAGCGTTAAAAATATCATACATATCGGGATAGATTGTTCTAGTCCGGTATTCATGAATCAGAAACTGTCTTATTTTTAAATAATATTCTTTTTGGAACTCGTCTTTCAGTAGGTCGTGCCAGTCGTTCTTTAAAATTTGCATTTCTTAATCACCAACATTTAAGATTATAGGTCTCCTTTGGAAAAGACAGCCTAATTAATTATATCATTTAATAAGCTCTTTCAAATAATCTCTTCAAATAAGAAAGGGGTAAGCAAACAATGATTCATGAAGTCGTTGTTTTGAACAAAAAACGTACTGAGATGCTTGACATCACGTCCAGAATACGTGAAATTATTAAACGGGAGAATATCGAGGAAGGGATAGCCGTCATTTTTTCCGCCCATACCACAGCCGGAATCACCATTAATGAAAATGCCGACCCCGATGTGCAAACGGATTTTTTGCGCCGATTGGAAGAAATCTTTCCTTGGGATATGGCTGCAGACCGTCATGAGGAAGGCAACTCCGCCGCTCACCTTAAAGCTTCAATTGTCGGCCCCCAGCAAACCGTCATAATTAAAGACGGGGACCTTCTTTTGGGTACCTGGCAGGGAATATATTTTTGTGAATTTGACGGCCCACGCCGCAGAAAATGCTATGTTAAAATAATATAAAGATAATATTTTGCAAAGGAAGTGGTTAGCATGTCCTATTACTATCTGGTATGCGCTGATTGCGATCATGAATATTCTATAACTACAGACCAGGACCCCTATAACCAAATTTGTCCCCAGTGTTCAAGTCGTAATATCTGCCAACGCTTTGGGGTTCAAAATACTATTTGTATTGATAAAATGAAAGAATGTAGTAACTGTCCTTTTAATAATAACTGTGCTGAACAGCCTTAACCTAACCTAACCTAACCTAACCCCTAGCGCCAGACCCGGCTTAATAAATGTATAATAATTCCTTAGTAATTTGAATGCACCTTTCTGTTCAGGAGTGAAAAAACAGAGAGGTGCGTTTTAATTAGCGGTGCGTTCTATTAAGAAACCAAAACCCGAAAGCGAGAATAAAATGGCAATAAATTGATCCAAGGCGGGAGTGTTTTTCATGCAAAAGGACGCACATTATTATGCTATTTTAGCTTTTTGTCGGGCTAGTGGCTTTAAAAAAGAAAGTGCCCATAAAGTAGCCTATGCTTCCCAGTTTGTTGACGACGCCAAAATTAATCTGGTATTTTACCATGAACCACCGGATTTTGTTCCCGAACATGATCTAATAGAAGGAAAACCGGCCTTTTTTAATATGGCAACTTGTCATTCTTACGCTCATATTAAAACCTACAATTATGAAGCAATGGTTAATAATACGGTTGCCTTTCATTTTGTGCCTGGGTGCCGGGGGGAAAGTTTCAGCAAAAAAATGCGCTGCCAAGAAGAATCCCCGGTTATTCTGACTCTTTTAGAAGAAGCCTTAAAGGAGGGTGATTTAATTAAACTTGGCATGACTTTACACGCTTATGCTGATACTTTTTCGCACCAGGGTTTCTCCGGTATTTTAAGTAAAGTTAATGATATCAAGTATTGCCGACCGCATAGCAAAGTTTATCACCGTTTAAAGGATAAGTGTGTTTATTTTTTGAGGGAAACACTGAATAAGTTAGAAGATAGAGCACGGAAATGGGATCTATATGAGAAATTATTAGATCTTTTAGTACCCGCCTACGGACATGGCCAGGCCATGTTTTTCCCGGATTATGCCTATTTAAAATGGTCTTATGCCTATGATTACAGCGATGAATTTAGCGGGGTTTATCAAAAAACTAAAATAGATAACCAAGAGCGATACCGGAGAGCTTTTCTCAAAATATATGAATATTTGACCGAGTTCCTTTCCAGGCACCAACAGTATCTTGATCCTGATCTAAAGCTTAATAATCATCAACTTGTCCAAACAAAACTCTTGCCAACCCTCTTAGCCCCAGGCGCTTTGGGAAACAGAGAAAAACGGTGGCAGAAGATTATGCTGGAGGAGGGTTTATTTAATAACACCGATCAGCTTATAATCACTTATGATGAAGATTATTGGCTAAAAAAAGCTTTTGCTAATTATAACCGTCCCGGCTTTAACAGGCGGAAAGTAAAAGGAGTTCAATTAGCAGCTAACTTTACCGATAGTGACTGGTATAAATTTTATTTAGCAGTAAAGTGGTATAAGCAAAAGTTTTTTCAAGCTTGCCGTGACAACCAGCTGGACATTCCCAATTAATAACTGTATTATTCAAGTTTCTTAACAGGAAATAAGAAAGGTAAAGAGAATATTTATTTATCCGGATTAAAGCTTCAACGCCGGACTAAGATCAGCATATTCAGGAGTGGTAAGCATGTTGGAAATTAACTCCAGAGTGGGGCACAGCTGTGTGGGTCAAGACGGCTGTTTAACAATCGGGGGAGCCATCAATTTTTTGCAGGATTGTAGTATGTTCCAGCTAGAAACCGAACCTGTTTTCACTGATTATTTTAGAAAAAATAACCTGAGCATGGTTCTTGCTTTTCGCCAGGTTGATTACCTACGCTTTCCAAAGTTCGGAGAAAAAATCAAAGTTTGTTCTTGGGTTTATGACTGTAATCCTGCTTATGGGTATCGTAACACCGTATTGTATGATGAGTACGGGAAAGCATGTGTTCTCTCGTATTGTATCGGTGTCTTTGTGGATGCCGCCAGCGGCAGAGTGACCCACATTCCCAAAGACATAGCCGCTCAGATACAGCTGGAGCCGCGCTTAGACATGGATTATCAACCGCGAAAAATCAAGTTACCGGAAGCCGAAGCGGAGAAATTTCCTGAGCTTACCGTAAAACGTTATGATCTGGATCGCTTTAACCATATGAATAATCTTCGTTACGTAACCATCGCCCAGGAGTACTTACCTCAAAATTTCCAACCGAACAGAATTAGAGTGGAATACAAAATCTCGGCTAAATATGGCGATACCCTTGTCCCTAAACGGTTTTCCCTCGAAAATGGCAATTATTTAATTTCTCTGGAAAACGAAACCGGAACACTGTTCGCTGCCGTTGAATTCACTGTGCTCTAAGTCGATTAAACAGTCAAAGGAATGATTAACCGTGCCGAAATTTTTGACGGTTGTTATGTCTCTGGCCATTACCTTAGCAATACCGGTTTCGGTCTGGGCTAACTCAGGCCCGGTATATTGGCAGGGGTATCCTTCTTCGGATGTAGTAGCCGTTCAAAAAGACTCTCCCTTAGCGGTCGAAAGTGAAAATCTTCTTTTCGACTTTTCCTCAGCCGACGGTTCTTTTTATACTCTGGAAGCCCAAGTTACAGCCACTTATGAAATGTTTAATCCCACGGACCAACCTCAAACCTCTACCATGGCTTTTCCCTTTGTCGGAACTTGGGAAAGTCTTTGGAGTAAGGATATCAAAATTACTGCTGATGGTCAGGAGTTGCCATATAATGTATACTTTGGGGATACTGTAGGCAAGAGCGGCAGTTCTTTTCAAAAGGACGATGCCCTGCGATTGGATTTCGCCTCTATTCTTAACGGGATTAACCCTAACCCTTATCAAGCCCAAAATTTTAGTCTAAAAGAAAAGGGGAAGCTTTACAGGATTGCGATCAACCCTCCTGTTAAACAACAAGTGGAGATAGAAATTGACTTCACTTTGAATGCTAATAAGACCAGGGTGCTTACCAAGGGATTTAATAGCTATAGCTACCAAGCGGACGAGAAGATGGTTACTATCGGCAGCAGGTGCTATAAGCCTGAGGTCTTGGAGATCCTGGTTTTGGGAGAGGATCCCAGTTTCAATATTAAATGCTCATCCTCGACTTACCAAACAACTGTACAGGAAGTAGATCTTAAATCCTATTTGCTAGAATATGCAACTAAAATCTTCCCTGACTACAGTAACTACAGTAAAGCAGTTTTTGATGAACCGTCTTTTGAGGATCAATTATATAACCTATTGGCAAAATCTTTAGACCAAGGTTTTACTCAGAATCAGGGCTTCTGTTCAGAAGATACTATGATGGGAGCCTTGCATGTTAACCGCACTATAACCCTTGTTTACAGTGTGGACTTTCCGGCCGGCAGCAAGCGGCAGGTCAGTGTCAGTTACCGGACGACGGCCACTATGGACCGAACCAAAACAGTAAACCCGCTTTACACTTTTGAATATTTTTTAAACCCGGCTGAAAATTGGAGTAGTTTTAAAAATCTTGATATTAAAATTATTACTCCCGAAAAAGCCCCCTATATTGTCGCCAGCAATATTGAGCTGCTAGCGGAAGGGAAACAAACTTATACAGCGGCTCTGGAAAGCTTGCCGGAAAGTGATTTTTACTTTACTTTATATGAAGCTGAGGAAATTACGCTTATTGACAAGGCTCATGGGTACATAAATCTTAGGTTTGGCTATTTGACGCCATTGGTACCCTGGCTTATCTTGGCGTTATTTATAGTAGGAATCATAATCTTAAGAAAACGAATAAAAAAAGAATAAACTTCCAATTGAGTATGAGATATTCCCGCAGTCTGATCCTGCGGGAATATTAAATTAATCCAGGTCAATTTAAAGAAATTAATAAAAGATAACAAGAATTAATAAATAATTAATTATTTTTAATGGATATTATTGCTAAGATTTGAAGGGAGTAGTAACAAATTAACGTCTATAATACATGGACATAAAAGTTAAAAATTAATACTTTTGGAATAAAAATTTTAAACTTAAAGGGAGGAGCATTATGCAACCGGTTACTGCTATTTCGCAACAGAATAATCAAGTCCCTAAATCTCGAGGAAAAAAAATAATTATGCGCTTAGCTTCTTTTTTCCGCACTCACCGCAAGAAAAAAATAGCCGCTCTGGTTTTGATTCTTGGCGTTTTGATTATTTTCCGGATTTTGAGCAATCAACCGCACTTGGTAATCGTCAACACCGCAGAGGTATTCTCTGACCGATTTGAGAAGAATGTTTTTGCCGCCGGTACACTGGAAGTAAAAGATAAACAGGAATTTTTTGCGGAGAATAAAACTACGGTGAAAGAAATATTAGCTGAAACAGGCCAAAAGGTGGCTAAAGGACAAGTTATTTTAAAAACGGACGAAAGCAGCCTCAGACTTGAATGTTCCCAAAAACGCCTTTCCTGTGATGAATTGCGCGCCAAATTAGTTCAATGCGAATCAAACCTAAGGTTATTGGAACAGGATTACAATTCGGCGCAGCAAGAGTATGAGAATATTAAAATCCTTTATGAAAACGGGGCAGCGAGTAAAAAGGAGCTGGAGGATGTAACCCGAAAACTGAACGAAGCTGAAGAAAAACTGGTGGTGGAACGGGATGCTACTCTACTCTTCTTAAGTCACAGTTAGCTCAAGCTGAAATGGCCTATACCGAAGCTGAAGAAAAACTTCGCCGGGCCTCCATTATTAGCCCTATGGACGGAGTTCTATTAAAACTGGCGGTGAGAGAAGGACAGGAAGTAGAGCCCGGCACTTTACTGGCCCAAATCGGCAATCCTGAACATCTCCAGATAGAGACAGGGATTAATGAAATTGACGCTGCTCAATTGAAAATAGGGGATGGGGTGGAAATAATCAACAAGGCGCTGCTGAATGAACCTTTAAAAGGCAAGATCGAATACATTTCACCCATTGCCGAACTTGTAAATACTTCCCAGGGTGAGCAGACTCAAGTAAAAATTCGCATTGCTGTCGAAGAAGCTAAGAATTTAGGACAGATTAAACCGGGTTTTAACGTTAACTTAAAAGTCATCCTGGCCCAAAAAGACCAGGCTTTGCTCATCCCTTATGAGGCTCTGGTTCAGGAAAACAATAGGGATGTGGTTTATGTAGTCGGCCAGGATGCGGTAGTAAGCAAAAAAGAAATTGAGATCGGCTTGAGCAACGAACTGTATTTTGAAGTTCTTTCCGGCTTAAAGGTCGGTGATAAGGTTGTTCTCAATCCTGATGAGCAAATTCAAGACGGAGTGAAGGTGATAGTCAATGCTGCAGGTCAGTAATTTATCCAAGGTCTATCAAAGTGATAAAATTGCGGTTACAGCCTTGAAAGAAGTTTCATTCAGCGTATCAAGCGGAAGTTTCGTCGCCATTATGGGGCCCTCGGGATCAGGTAAATCAACTTTAATGAATATCCTCGGCTGTCTTGATCAGCCTACGACAGGACAGTATATACTGGATGGGGTGGATGTATCCCATTTGCCGGAAAACGAGCTGGCAAAGGTCAGAAACCTCAAAATTGGTTTTGTTTTTCAAACTTTTAACCTGCTGCCTAGGGTTAACTGCTTGCGCAACGTTGAGCTGCCTATGATTTATGCCGGCGTGGAACCGAAAGAAAGAAGAAATAAAGCTTTGGAGGCTTTGGAGCGGGTGGGACTGGCTGACAGGGCCGCTCACCGTCCTAATGAAATCTCCGGAGGACAGAGGCAGCGGGTAGCCATTGCCAGAGCTTTGGTTAATAATCCGGCTATCATCATGGCCGATGAACCGACTGGTAATCTGGATACTCGTTCAGGCGAAGAAATAATGTATCTCTTCCAGCAACTGAATGCCGAGGGAGCAACTATCCTGCTGGTTACTCATGAACCTGAAATTGCCGGACATACCCAAAGAATTCTTCACTTCCGGGATGGACGCTTGAGAGAAGACCTCCCTGTCAAGGATCCTGTTAAGGCCGCGGATATTTTAGCGGAACTACCGGCCAAAGAGGAGGAGCCGGTATGAATTTACAAGAATGCATCTTGGTCGCTCTGGAAGGTATCCGTTCTAATAAGATGCGCTTAGGGCTTACCATGCTGGGGATTATCATCGGGGTAGCTGCGGTCATTACGGTCGTAGCCATTGGCCAGGGCGGGAGATCAGCTATAATGAATGAGCTGGAAAATGTTGGGACCAACTTGTTCATGGTGTATCCTCAAAGTACTGAACAAGCACCTGTTACTCTGGCCGATATGATAACGGTACAGGATTTAGAAATTATTAAAAACGTCGCTCCGGATATAAAGTACATTTCTCCGGTTAATGACAGATCTATGCCGGCCAGATACGAACGGATAAGTAAACGGGTTTATGTGTATGGGGTTTGGCCTGAATTTAAAAATATTCGTAATATTAAACTGGAAAAAGGCAGGTTTTTATCGGCTGCTGATGAACAGGGAGCCAGAAGAGTGGTAGTCATTGACAGCAAATTAGCTACAGATCTTTTTGGCCGACAAGAAGCTCTTCATCAACAAATTGATATCTTTGGCCTTTCCTTGACGGTAATCGGGATCACCAAGCGGAATGACAGTTTCCTAATGGGCGGGCCCGATCAGCCTTCTACGGTCTATATACCTTTTTCCACCTTCCAAAGCATTGACTACAGTGGCATTGTCTATTACGCCGAGGCCAGTGCCGTAAGTAAGGAAAAAACCGAGAGCGCCATGAGTCAAGCTAAGCAAATCCTCAACAACCGTCACCATACGGAAAACATTTATCAGACTTACAGTTTGCAGCAGGAATTAGAAGAGATCAACACGGTAATGGCTATCCTGCAGTTGGTGATAGGCTCAATCGCTGCCATTTCCTTACTGGTGGGCGGC
>JAAYMU010000007.1 GCA_012521215.1 Peptococcaceae bacterium
CTGGAACAAAAAGCACCTACGGAAACCGAGACCTTAAATATGGAAATGCGCCTTTTAATCGAAAAACTAAATCGCTCGTGGAATAACTTTTTATACGCAAGTGATAAGTTTGTAGATATAGCTGTTATGGAAATACATCAAAATGAAATAGAACATAGTATTCTCTATCATAAAATATTGGAGTTAAACAACCAAAGGCAAAAACACCGACATTGCCTTATCTCCACTCGGAGCTACTTGCCTTGGCTTAATCCTAATTCCGCGGTGGATACAGCTAATTCCGATACAAACGCACACCATTCCAACGAGGAAATAAGTAATTCTAACGGGGAAGTAAGTAATTCTAACGGGGAAGTAAGTAATTCTGATAAAGAAATAAATAATTCCAAGGTGGAAGCAAATAGTTTCGACGTAGAAACAGATAATCCCGGCAAAGAAACAAGCATTTTCGACAAGGTGGTCTAAGATGAAAAAAACTCCTCCTTGTAATAAACAGTTTATTATCTCTGTCTACTACAAGGGGAGCATATTATGGAGCATATTATAAGGTTATAAATGGTTTAAAAACTTTCGTCAATATGAGCCGGATAAGTGAGAATAATTCTTTCCACCCGGTCCTCAGGCTTAACATCTTCAGGATTCACAATACCATCTTCAGTATTAAAGTCAAAAATAAGGGCCGCTCCATCTTCAACTTTAAATACCCCAATTAGTTTACCACCATGAATACTTTCCGGTTCTGTATATTTGTCTCGATAAGTCTCAAATATTTTTTCCGCACTATCGCCAACCTTTACTTCCAGATTAGTACCTACTCCTTTAGCGGTAGAGCGGATTTCTAATACTTTATCGGAGTCTTTTCCAATATAGACTATGGTACCGTTACTATATTGCCAAGTATAAAATTGTTCCGGAAAATGGCCTGCTTCCTCATAGACCTTTTCTTGATAGTCGCCGCCAAGTTTTTCCTTTACAGTTTCTTTTGTATCTCCAAGTCTAATACCGGCTAAGCTTGGTTTATCAAGAATATTATCATTTAGATTTTTCTCAAGATCTTCAATACCATCCTGCACACCTTTTTCAATATCTTCTTCGATTTTCTCCCCCGTGTTTCCTGAAGTACAACCCATGAGGGATAGGGATAAGCATAAGAAAACAATAAATAATATGAGCAAACTTTTTTTCATATTTTCACGACCTCGCTTTCTTAATATGCTCAAATATAAACTGGTCTAATAGCTTTTATTAGTATTCTCAAGAGCCTTCGAATTTATAAGTACCGCTGCCGTAAGTTCTCTATAACATTCCAACCTTTATGGCTTCAAAAGATAAGATAAATCCTGGTAATCCTTGTATAGAGCTTCAAGTTTTTGATTTAAGGCCTGATAATTAACAGTGGAAACAGGCTCATCAGTGAGATTGTATTCCATTTTTAATTTTAGAATTCTATACAGACTTTGCTCTAGACGCTCAACTGAAATATCGCCGCTTTCAACTGCTTGCTTAAGGGCTTGTAAAACAGCTTTTTCCTTTTGAAAATCGTGACATACCAGTACTTGATCACTGCCGGCCTTTATAGCTTGAACCGCGGCTTCCTGGATATCGTAGTTGTCAATAACCGCAGCCATGGTCAGATCATCGGTAATTACAAGACCATCAAATCCTAAATCCTGCCTTAAAATTTTAGAAATAGTATTTGAAGAAAAAGAAGCGGGATTATGGGGATCAATGTTAGGTAAAAGAATATGAGCTGTCATAATCGCCTCAGCCTTGTTTTCTATAGCACAAGCAAAGGGTATGAGTTCTAAACTATACAATCTATTTATATCGTGATCAACTACCGGCAGGCCAAGATGGGAATCAACCAAAGTATCCCCGTGTCCGGGGAAATGCTTGACTACAGAAATAATATCCTGAGAGCGCAGGCCATTCATAGTTTGAATTCCCTGTGTACATACCTGATCCGGATCATGACTGAAAGAACGGTCCCCGATAACAGGATTATTAGGATTGCTGTTAACGTCCAAAACCGGAGCAAAATTCATATTCAAACCACAAGCTTTAAGCTGTTCACCAACTATACTGGCCAGTCTAACGGAAAGCTCGCTATCGTTAATTTCTCCTACCTTTTGACTGGCCGGTGTCTTTAGAAACTCATCAGGCAGCCGGGAGACTCTGCCGCCTTCTTCGTCAATAGCTAAAAAGAGAGGTATGGGATTAACGGAGTTCGATTCTTTCAAAGAATTAATCAACTCCAGCATCTGGTTAAGATCTTTAATATTTCTTTCAAATAAAATAATGCCACCAATTTTGTATTCTTCGATCAGGGTTTGGGCCTGAAGATCATTTTCATAGCCATCCACACCTGCTATAACTAATTGTCCAATCTTTTCTTCTATGCTCATAGCATTTATTTGAGTCCGTACATAATCATTAAGCTGGCTTTCTTGATCCTCTTCTTCTAGCTGTTGGTTGGAACCGTTCTGGCCAGACAGCAATGCACAACCTCCTAAAAGGAAGATTAGCCCAATAATAAACAACAAGATTATATTCCTTTTAGGCATTATGGCTTAAAACCCCTTACCTTAGAACTTGTTACTATTCTATATTACCTAAAAATCCTTGATATTGGTATGGGCAATCGCTATAATATTTTAATATAGTAATAACAACGACAACACTTATTGAAATATATTGGCGTACTCGCCACCAAACATATAAAATTTCCTGCATGGTTTGCAGGTTTTATTTTTGTGAAGGAAGGATCTGTTTATGAAAATATTAAAGAAATTTATTCAGTACTATAAGCCATACCGTTTGCTGTTCTTTACCGATATGTTATGCGCGGTGCTGGTATCAGCAGTTGATCTGACTTTTCCTCAAATCCTGCATTATCTGACTAATAATATATACTTACAGGACAGGCAGACCATTCTGCAGGCCGCTATCTATGCCGGCTGCGGACTACTAGGGCTATATATTCTCAAATACTTCTGCCAATATTTCATTACCTGCTGGGGGCATATCATGGGAGCCCGCATGGAAGCTGACATGCGCCGGGATTTGTTTGATCATTTCCAGCGACTTTCTTTTTCCTATTATGATAAAAACAATACCGGGGAAATGATGTCCCGGCTGGTGAACGACCTTTTTGATATTTCCGAACTGGCCCACCATGGACCGGAAAATATATTTATTTCCGTCCTTAAAATCACTGGCTCGTTTATTCTTCTAATGTTGCTGGATCCCCAAATGACCTTAGTTTTGCTCGGTGTTACTGTAATTATGGTGATCTTCAGCATCCGACGTAACTTAAAAATGAAAGCTGTCTTTATGGACAACCGAGCGAAAATTGCCCGGGTCAATTCCAGCCTACAGGACAGCCTGGCCGGTATCCGGGTGGTAAAATCCTTTGCCAACGAAGGTTTGGAAAAGGAAAAATTCAACGCCAACAACAAAGCTTTTCTGGCCTCTAAATCCAGCAGCTACCGCATGATGGGAGGCTATCATGCCTGGAATTCCTTGTTTACCGGTTTATTATATATTGTGGTCATTGTCTTGGGCGGATTTTCCATCGCGAAGGGAACCTTAAGGGTTACCGACTTGGCAATTTATCTTCTTTATATTAACATCTTTGTTCAACCGCTGGAGGTTCTGATTAACTTCACTGAACAATTTCAAAAGGGTTATGCCGGCTTTAAACGCTTTGCAGAAATCCTGAATGTTACCCCGGAAATAGTGGACAAACCGGATGCCACACCCCTTAAAAACGTCCAAGGCGAGATTAAATACCATAACGTCTCCTTCCGCTATAACAATGATTATAATGTCTTGAATAAGGTCAGTCTCCACATCCCGGCAGGTAAAACCATAGCTCTGGTCGGGCCTTCGGGTGGCGGCAAAACAACTTTATGCTCACTTTTGCCGCGTTTTTATGATGTCACCGCAGGGAAAATCACCATTGATGGGCAGGATATCCGAGATTTGACCCTTAATTCCCTACGCAAGGCCATTGGCATTGTCCAGCAGGATGTTTATCTGTTCAGCGGTACAATTAAAGAAAACATTGCCTATGGAAAAGCCGGGGCCACGGACCAAGAAATTATGGAAGCAGCTAAAAATGCTAATATTCATGATTTTATTGTCTCCCTGGAGCAGGGCTATGATACCCATGTGGGGGAACGGGGCGTCCGTTTATCCGGCGGGCAAAAGCAAAGACTTTCTATAGCTCGGGTCTTTTTGAAAAACCCGCCCATTCTGATCCTCGATGAAGCAACCTCAGCCCTTGATAATGAAAGCGAAAGATACATTCAACAGTCTTTGGAACGTCTCTCCCGTAACCGGACAACCATTGTCATTGCTCATCGGCTAAGTACCATTAAAAATGCTGACGAGATAATTGTGATTACCGATGAAGGAATTCGGGAAAGAGGGACCCACCGGCAACTCATCGCTCAAAACGGTATCTATGCCTATTACTATAACATGCAGTTTGAGGGTTTGGAGGAAGATGATTTCCTCAATCAGGAACTATGATATACTAATATTTAGGTGAAAATTAGCCCAGCAGATATGAGGAGGAAACTGCGTGCGTCACGGTTCAGACCAACACTTAATAACGACGGGTGAATTTGCTAAAATCTGTGGAGTAAGCAAGCATACGCTCTATCATTATGATGAAATAGGAATCTTAAAACCTGATATTATTAGCGATAACGGATACCGTTATTATTCCCTGAAACAATTTGCGACTTTCGATCTTATCTCTACTTTGAAAGATGCAGGGACCTCTTTGAAAGATATTAAAAACTATATCGAAAACCAAGGTACGGCTGATTTTCTTAAAATAATGACTGCCAAGAAGAAACAACTGGATAAAGAACGCCAGAGAATTGAGCGGATGCAGCGCCTCTTACAGAGTGCTATCGATGTTACAAGTAGAGCATTAAACACCGTACCCGGGCAGCCCAGACTAGAGGATTGCGAAGAAGAATACTTTATCACTGTTGAACTGACCAAAGAGGATAGCGCTCAAGATCGGGTTTGCAAAATCAACAAACAATTTCTGTATTGTATGGAAAACTGCCTTCTGGACATCTTTCCTTCAGGTTTTATTATTAACCGGCATAATGTGGAAAAAGGCCTTTATCATGAAGCTGAATACTTTTTCTGCAAGTTAATGAAAAAATATAATGCCGATTGGTTATTCGTCAAACCACAAGGGAAATACGCGGTGCTTGCCCACAAAGGCTCTTACGACACTATCCCTGCTTCCTATCAAAAGCTGAAAGACTTTATTGCCAGTCAAAACTTAAAAATAGCCGGCAAGGCCTATGAATATGAATTACTCGGTTATTATGCCGCTCAGGACCCGGAAGACTATGTCATTGAAATAGCTATAGAAGTACAATAGGCGTTATTCGCTGACACTGCCGGCTGTGCTAAGCGGCTTTTGGCGGTTGGCATAATAAACAGTCAGCAGCACATAAGCAGCGGCCATTGCTGCCAAAAGGATGTACATAGCTTGATAGGAAGTGGCCTGTACGAAAAAGCCTAAAAGAAAGGAACCGCCGCCGGCCCCGAGATCAAAAGAGTTCAAAAAGGAACTCATGGCCGACTCGCGGTTCTCGGTTTCGGCCAAACTAATAGTCCAGGCCAACAGGGCGGAAAAAACAGAACTCTGCCCAATACCATAGAAAACACCGGCTATATTTAGTATCAACATTGATGGGCAGAAAGCAATGAGCAACATTCCGAGCATTAAACATAAACCGGTAGGCACCAGCACAAAGACTGGACCTTTTAGATCGTAATACTTACCGCATAAAATTCTGACCACAACGCCGACAATTGCTGAGATGAAGAAAAACCAGGCCACATTGGATATCCCTTGCTGTTTGGCAAAAATAGGGATAAAAGTAATTACTCCTCCGAAAATAATTCCATTGATTAACATTAAAAGGGATTGCGGCAGTACTTTTTTCTCTATAACTTTCAAGGAAATTGACCGGGATTGATTTTTTGCCCGGCCCTTATCCTGACTAGGCTTAGACCTTAGGGCCAAGATCAACAGGGCAGCCAGCAAACTAATCAAAGCACTGACCATAAACAAGCCCTTAAAATCAAACATATTCAGCATAGCTATCCCTAAAACTGGCCCTATCGATAAACAAACCGATTCGCCGATACCGAAGTAACCCATGCCTTCGCCAAGCCGTTTGGGCGGTAAATTCTCCGCTGCCACAGTAGCATAAAAAACCGTAGCAGCCCCAAAACCCAAACCATGCACTACCCGGAAAATAAACAATAAAATCAAACCGGTAGACAGTATGTAGTTACCCGTTGCCAGCATGCAGACCAGCATACTGATAATCAAGATGTGTTTTTTGTTCAAAAAATTTGTCAGACTGCCGGTAAACAGCCGAACAACCATGGCTGCGATGGTTAGGATCCCGATGATTAGACCGATTTGCGCGGGCGAGCCACCCATACCCTCAACGTATAAAGGTAGGGTAGGGGTCAGCATTTCAAAAGCCAGCCATAACATGGCGTTAGATAGTAACAATAAAACAAAATTCTTGCTCCAAATGGAATTGTTGTTAGGCACCTCAAATCCTCCCGGTTATTTTTTTGTTATCGTTTGTTATTTAATTCTTTATTTAGTTAATTAAGGCAGGCAAATACTATTTTATATCCTAAACTATAGGGAAACCCTATAGTCAAGTTTTGGAAGAACTATGTAGTCAAGTCTTGGAAGAACTGTGTCCAATGGTATAATGGTAAAAGAAGGTATTTGGATTTAACTGATAGTTTCCAAAACCATCAGTAATTTTAAGGAGGCTGTTACATATGTTTAAGAATTGCGAGGGTAAATATGGAAAGTATATTATTCAAGATCTACACGACCCTAATCTAGGTTCGCCTGAGTTTCAAGCAATGTATAAAAAGTTTTCCAAGAGGATTCTATGGATTGATAACAATGTAGTGGAAGGGTCTATCCAGATGAATACAGCCTGGTATGTGGCCGTGCCGGAAAGGGATCCTGTTTTTGAAGAACATACCCATGACTTTGCAGAATTGATCGGTTTCTTTGGCAGTAACCCTGAGGACCCTTATGACCTGGGGGCGGAAATCGAAATCGGGATTAATGGGGAAATGCACCTTTTAACCCGTACATCTCTGATCTTTGTTCCAGCCGGGATGAAACATAATCCGCTCCGTATTAAAAAAGTCGACCGGCCGGTGTTCCATTTTTCCATCTCTCTGAATCCTGAATACTCCGGCGATGGTGCTTACAAGTAATATACACTACGCAGGCAAGATAGATAAGGATGTTTAACCAAAAATAATATCATAACGCCCAATGATAAACTCCCGGGGACTTCCCGGGAGTTTTAAATTTATAAGATATGTAGACAAATTATTAACAATCTTATGCCGGATATCAGCCAAATACTTAAGAATTTATAACAATATTGTCAATGATTTTTAATATTTAACAATTAATTAAATTAACTTTTTTATATTTTAGATGCAAGTTTTAAGACACATGCTGGCTTTTTTGCTGGATAATTTAAATCTTCGGGAAAAAATAAACTATTATTGACTTGAATTTTCAAGAAACTTATACTTGATTTATTAAAAAAGTAATTTGAAAATTCAAGAAACAGAACTGGGGGTTGACACTGTGCTTGATGTGAAAAATAGTTTATGCAATTGCGAACAAGAAACCGATGAGCAAAAGTACCGCCAATTGGCCGAATTAATGGATAAATACAAAAATAAAGAAGGCAGCCTGATTCAAGTACTCCATCTAGCTCAAGCAATTTTTGGCTATTTGTCTCCGGGCCTCCAGCGCTTTATTGCTCATGGCCTGGAAAAACCTCTGGCCGAGGTTTCCGGAGTTGTTACTTTTTACTCCTTTTTTACCACTCAGCCCCGAGGAAAACATGTTATTAGAGTTTGCTTGGGAACCGCTTGTTATGTACGGGGCGGAAAAAAGATTATTAGTCGTTTGCAAGAAATTCTTGGCGTTGAAGTAGGCGCCACAACTAAAGACGGTCTTTTCACTTTTGAAGTGGCCCGCTGTATTGGAGCCTGTGGATTGGCGCCGGTCATCATGATTGATGATGTGGTTTATAAGCAAGTAAACCCTGATAAATTGGAAAATATTTTGGCCAAGTACAAATAAAGAAATAAACGGGAGACAGGGAAGTGATTTTATGAAAATAGCCGGTTTGGAAGATCTAATTAAGATAAAAAAAGAATATAATACCAAACAATCTGAATTTAATTACCAGATCCTGGTGTGCGGGGGAGGAGGATGTATATCCTCTAAGTGCCATGAAGTTAGAGATGCTTTAGTGAAATGTCTGGAAAAATATGGCCTAAGTGATAAAGTTGCTGTTATTGTAACCGGTTGCATGGGCATCTGCGCCTTAGGACCGGTGGTTCTCATCAGGCCCGACCAAACCTTTTATACTGAAGTTACACCGGAAAAAATGGTAGAGATTGTTAAATCCCATATTATCAATGGTACTGTCTTAGAAAAATACACCTATTACGATAAAGCACGGCAATTACATATCCCTAAGATTCATGATATTCCTTTTTTTAAAGATCAAGTTAAAATTGCTTTGCGCAATTGTGGGCAAATCGAACATTCATCCATCGACGCCTATATTGCTCAAAACGGATATTTTGCCGCGGCCAAAGCCTTAAGTAACATGAGCCGGCAGGAAGTTGTAGACGAAATCAAAAAATCGGGACTTAGGGGACGAGGGGGAGCAGGTTTTCCAACAGGTTTAAAATGGGAAGCAGGATTAAATGCTGTAAACGGACCAAAATATTTAGTCTGTAATGCCGACGAGGGAGATCCCGGAGCCTTTATGGACCGCAGTATTCTGGAGGGGGATCCCCACACTATTATTGAAGGCATGATCCTCGGTGGCTATGCTATCGACGCCAATATAGGCTATATTTATGTTCGTGCCGAATATCCGATTGCCATTGAACGTTTGAGTGCAGCGATTGAAGAAGCACGCCGCTATGGTTTGCTGGGCAAGAATTTATTTAATACAGATTTTGAGTTTGATTTGGAGGTTCGCATCGGAGCCGGTGCCTTCGTCTGTGGCGAAGAAACCTCACTTCTGGCTTCCATTGAAGGGCACCGGGGAGAACCCAGACAAAAGCCCCCCTATCCTTTCGAACGCGGCTTATTTGGCAAGCCCACAATTATCAATAATGTGGAAACTCTGGCTAACATCCCAGCTATTATCCACAAAGGGGCCCATTGGTTTTCCCAGTTTGGTACAGAAAACAGCAAGGGAACCAAAGTTTTTGCTCTGGCCGGTGAAATTGTCAATACAGGCCTGGTCGAGGTACCGATGGGCATTAGCCTGGGAAATATTCTATTTAAAATTGGGGACGGGATCCCGCGGGGCAAAGCTTTCAAAGCCGCTCAAGCCGGCGGCCCTTCCGGAGGATGTATTACCAAAGAATACCTAAATACCCCGGTGGATTATGAAAATATTACTAAAATAGGTGCCATCATGGGCTCCGGCGGGCTAATCGTCATGAACGAAGATACTTGCATGGTGGACACAGCCAAATATTTCATGGAATTTGTACAGGAAGAATCCTGTGGTCAGTGTGTACCATGTCGGATTGGCGTTAAACGGATGCTGGAAATTCTAGAACGTATCACCCAAGGACAGGGCCGAGATGGAGATATTGAACTTTTAGAAGAATTGGGCACTTATCTCAAAGAAACCGCCATGTGCGGCTTAGGCCAGACTGCGCCTAACCCTGTTCTGAGCACTATCAGATACTTTCGGGAAGAATATGAGGAACACATTAAGAATAAATACTGCCGGGCAGGGGTTTGTTCCGATTTATTCCTTTCCCCTTGTGAAAACGCTTGTCCGGCCAAAGTCAACGTACCAGGATATATGGCCTTAGTTTCGGCCGGCCGCTATCTGGATGCCTATAATCTAATCCGACAAGAAAACCCGTTTCCTGCCGTTTGCGGCAGAATCTGTACCCATCCTTGTGAGCGCAAATGCCGCCGAGCCCAATTGGACGAAGCTGTGGCCATTAAAGATATTAAAAGATTTGTGGCTGATTATGCTTTTAAACATGAAAAAGGGTTTACTAAAGATATAGTTTTTCCCAAGAATGGGAAAAGTGTCGCCATTATTGGTGCTGGGCCCTCAGGCTTAACTTGCGGCTATTATCTGGCCAGGTTAGGCTATGATGTTGAGGTCTATGAAGCCCAACCGATTGCCGGAGGAGTACTCGCCTTTGGCATTCCGGAATACAGGCTGCCCAATGATATCTTAGCCCACGAAATAGAGCTTATCCAGCAGGTGGGAGTCAAGATCCATTTAAACACTAAAGTAGGCGAAGATATATCATTTGAGGAAATACAGCAAAGTCATGATTCCATCTATGTTGCTACCGGAACTCAACTTTCCAATAAAATCAATATTCCGGGGGAAGAGTTGCAGGGTATAATTCATGGTTTGGATTTTCTGCGCCGAGTAAATTTAGGGCATGACATTAATATCGGGCAGAATGTGGTGGTGATTGGCGGCGGCAACACGGCCATTGATGCTGCCAGAACAGCCCTCAGACTAGGGGCCAAGAATACTAAAATTCTGTATCGCCGAACAATCGAAGATATGCCGGCTGATGCCAGAGAGGTCAAGGAGGCCAGAGAAGAAGGGATCGAAATCTTGACGCTTGTTAGCCCCCTTCGTTTTCTGGGTAAAGACAAAATCAGCGCCATTGAATGTACTAGATTAGAACCAAACGGCTTTGATACCGACGGTCGCAAGAAACCGAAAATAATAGAAGGCTCTAACTTTACGCTTAAAGCCGATCTGGTAATTCCCGCCGTCAGTCAATCCTCTGATTTTCCTTTTGTCCAGATGGACGAAGTAGAAGTTACGGAATGGGGAACATTTGTCACGGATAAGGATTCTCTCATGACTACCATGAAGGGGGTCTTCGCCGGGGGAGACGTAGCCAAGGGATCCGATGTGGTTATTACAGCTATAGCCGATGGCAAAAAAGCAGCAGCTTCCATCGACCTCTACCTGGGCGGTCGGGGCCTGCTCAATAAAGGGGAAGCGATCGAAATCCCAACTCCTAAGGATGAAGACGAGATCATGGAACATGAAAGATTTCCAATGCGGATTATGGATCCTGAGGAAAGGAAAAACAGCTTTGGTGAAGTTTCTTTAGGCTATCATAAATTAAATGCAACGGCGGAAGCAATGCGCTGTTTGCGCTGTGACAGGAGGTAGGGGAAATGGTAAATTTAACAATCAACGGCAAAAATGTTTCCGCTATGGAGGGTACGACCATCCTGGATGCTGCGAAACAGAACGGCATCTACATTCCAAATTTATGCTACCTGGAAGGAGTGCATAAAATTGGCGCCTGCAGGCTGTGCGTGGTAGAAGTAGAGGGAGCTAAAAGTTTACAACCTTCATGCATGGTTACCGTAAGAGAAGGTATGGTGGTTAAAACCAATACCAACAAAGTACGCCAGGCCAGAAAAATTCTTTATGAACTTATTTTATCTGATCATCCCCAAGATTGTTTGAATTGTGACCGTAATCAAAGCTGTGAACTACAGGCTATGGGGCAGCGTCTGGGGGTAAAAGAAGCCCGCTTTGCGGGCGAGCGCTCTGAGGGTGGCCTTGATGTTTCTCCGTCTATTACCCGGGATATGTCCAAGTGCATTCTCTGCCGCCGTTGTCTAACTGTCTGTAACGAGATTCAGCAGGTTGGCGTCCTCAGTGCCCAGCAGCGCGGGTTCAAAACTGTAATCGGCCCGGCCATAGGGCTTCCCCTGAATACCGTTAGCTGTGCCTTTTGCGGGCAATGCACCCTGGTTTGTCCGGTCGGTGCTCTCCAAGAAACAGATGCCATTCAGGATGTATGGCAGGCCTTGAACTCTCCCAACAAACGGACCATTGTCCAGACCGCTCCGGCCATCAGAGCGGCAATTGGCGAAGAATTTGGGCTGGAACCCGGAACCCTGGTTACCGGTAAACTGGTCACGGCTTTAAAAGAACTGGGTTTTGATGAGGTTTTTGATACCAATTTTGCTGCCGACCTGACCATCATTGAAGAAGGTACGGAATTACTGGCCAGGCTGACCAAAGCCTTTACAGGCGAAAAAGCGGCTTTACCCATGATTACCAGCTGCAGTCCGGGCTGGATCAAATATGTGGAGCATTTCTTCCCGCAAGAGCTGGATCATCTTTCCACATGTAAATCACCCCATACCATGCTCGGAGCCTTGGCCAAATCCTATTACGCCTCTAAAATCAAAACTGACCCTCGGGATATGTATGTGGTCTCTGTAATGCCTTGCACGGCAAAAAAATTTGAAATATCCCGCCCGGAAATGCAGAACAACAACCTTCCCAATGTGGATGCGGTTCTGACCACCAGAGAACTGGCCAAAATGATTAAAGAAGCGGGAATTGACTTCTGTAACCTTGAAGATAGCCGGTTTGACAATCCCTTGGGCCTTTCTTCCGGTGCAGCTGATATTTTCGGGGTTACGGGCGGGGTGATGGAAGCTGCTCTGCGCACAGTCTATGAATTGGTTACCGGCAGGGAACTACCCTTCGCTAAACTTCATGTCACCCCCATCGTGGGCTTAGAACAAATTAAGACCGCTGAAATTACTATCGAAAACACCTTGGAAGCTTATAAATTTTTAGAGGGAGTGACAGTCAAAATCGCAGTGACCAGCGGCCTGGCCGGAGCCAAAATTCTTTTAGACCAAGTGGCTCAAGGAGAATCTCCTTATCACTTTATTGAAGTCATGGCTTGTCCGGGCGGTTGTATTGGTGGCGGCGGCCAACCCAGACCGACTAATTCAGAAATCCGCCAAAAACGAATGAATGCTATTTACAGGGAGGACGAAGGTAAGACCCTTAGAAAATCCCATGAAAATGAATATATTAAGCAACTTTACTCAGAATTTCTTCAAGAGCCTAACTGTCATAAATCCCACGAATTGCTCCATACCCACTATACACCCCGCGGGAAATATAACGAACTAATACGTTAAAAACTATGAAGGGGCTGTTGCACTAACAGTTCCATAAAAAAGCAAGAGACGGTGACTGGAAGATTCCAGAAACCGTCTTTTTGCTGTAAAATGTTGTTGATGAAACACAATTTACAACCAGATTATACGTCA
>JAAYMU010000048.1 GCA_012521215.1 Peptococcaceae bacterium
AAGGACAGGGAATCAATAAACATGCCAAGCAGGAAATAGATCAAAATAATCAACATTATTACCACAAAATTCGGAAGGTTAAACATTGTTACCCATGTAGCCAGATTGGCGGGGATACGGGAAAGGGCGAAAAAGTGCCCGAAAACTGTTGCGCCTGCGATTAACAAGAAGATCATCGCGCTTAATTTTGTGGTATCCAGCAAGGATGCTTTAAGCTTGGGCCAATCCATTTTCTTTTGAACAGCGGTAACAATGAGTAAGGCTAAAGCACCCACCGCACCTGCCTCTGTAGGGCTGAACCAGCCTATAAACAGGCCGCCTAAAGAAACTACAAAAACGATGATAACTTCTATGAGACCCTCATTAAGGGTAGCCACGATTTCCTTCAGGCTTGACCGCTTCCCGGCGGCAGGTCCAAGTTGGGGATTCCTTCTGCATAAAATATAGATTACCACCATGTTGGCGAGAGTAAGCAGTATCCCCGGAAATACACCGGCCAAAAAAAGCCGTCCTATGGACTGTTCTGCTGAAATTCCGTAGATAATAAACAATACGCTGGGCGGAATAAGGCTTCCGATTGACGCTCCTGCTGCAATACTGGCAGATGACAAGGAATCAGCGTAGTTAAATTTTTTCATTTCCGGATAAGCAATGGTTCCAATGGTGGCCACACTGGCCGCCAATGATCCGCAAATAGCTCCGAATATGGCGCAGGCTACCTGGGCTGCCAAAGCGAGCCCTCCTCTGAAGTGCCCGATAGCCCTATAAGACAGTTTGAAAAGGCCCGCTCCTATTCCGGAGTGGTAGGCAACGAAACCCATAAAAACGAACATAGGTACAACTGTAAGTGAGTAGGCAGAAAACTGGATAAAGATATCTTTGCAAACTAAGTTAAAAGCAGCATCAGCTGAACGAAGATACCATAGTCCCCAGAAACCTGACAATAGCATGGCAAAACTTACGGGCATACCTAAAAATAACATTACAAGAAAAATCAACATACCTAATAAACCAACAATTGTAGAATCCATAATCTACTCCTTTCATAAAATGTACTATCAACAATCCTTGCAAAAATTAATTCTCTTTCAGAGATTTCACCATTTCAATTATTTTTATAATTTGGGCAATAACAAGTAGAAAAAAACCAAAAACAACAAAGGCGACAATATAATGGATTGAAATCCTCAAAACGCTGGCCACTTCCCCTAAAGCCAGTCTTTCTAACATATATTTTCCGAGATTCCAAGTGATAAGGATAAAATTTATTGTAGCGATTAAAGTTAGTATTATTTCAATTGTAATGCGTTTTTTGGGGGAGAGTTTGTCAACTAAAAAGCTAAGTCTAACGTGTCCGTCCGTAATTGAACAGTTAGCCAAAGCAAAGCTAATTGCTATCAGGGTAAGGAAAGACACGATTTCGTATGCTCCAAATACCGGCGCTTTGAACAAATCAGTACGGGTAATAACATTGACAACAACCAGCAGACAGGTTGCAAATAGGATTACTGCGGCGGCCACGTCAAATTTACTAAAAATTTCTTTGGTGATTTTTAGTACTCTTTCCACATGCTCACTCCTTTCGGCTAAGTCGTTGTGTATCCGGTAAGGGTTACCGGATACACAACGTTAACGAATCCATAACAGTGTTACTTATTTGCCTTCTTTTGCTAAACGTTCTTCATGAAGTTTGTTATATTTCTCAGCCAGTTCAAACATGAGCTCTTTTGCTTCTGTGCCCGGTAAGCCCTTTTGATTCAATTCTTCTACATAATCGTCAAGAATAAAGGCAACTTTTTCTTTCCATCTTGCTTCCTCTTCTTCTGAAAGGTAAATGATTTCATGTCCTGATGCTTCTTGTAGCGCATACTCAATGCCTTTTACAGCTTCTTCATCCATGAAATGGACGGAGCGTTCCTCAAATATTTTTTCACTTGCCTTTTTAATTCCTTCCTGAATATCAGCAGGCAAAGAATTCCAGACATCAGGGTTTATCGTTAAGGTAAAGGTGGAGTTATACAAGAAAGGAGTTATGGTTGTATAATCGGTTACTTCCGCAATATGCCATGCCGGCAATATGTCGTTGTGTCCCAAGCTTCCATTAATAATACCTTTCTGTAAGGCATCGTAAGAATCTGCATGGGACATAGAGACCGGTTTCGCCCCTAGGGCGGTTACACAAGGAGCATCTGCGCCAATACAACGAATTTCCATACCTGCCAGATCTTCCAATTTACGTACCGGCTTATCCGTATGGAAATTTCCAGGACCGGAAGCCATAGTAAATAGGATTACGGCATCTTGTAACTCTGCCAGTTGTAAGGTATCTATCATGTCTTGAAATACGCGGGAAGCACATTCACCGCTTTTCATTGGGTGCCCGGGTTTGCTCAGCAAATCGCATACCGGGAATCTTCCGTCGACGAGCGACAAGGAATCAAATCCCATATCTACGGTGCCAATAACGGTTCCGTCATAAATTTTCCCGATTGGCAGCAAAGCACTTCCGGGATAATCTTCAATTATCACGCGTCCATTGGTATTTTTTTCAATTTCTTCTGCCCAAGGTTGGAACACCGTGGTGTGCCAGGGGCTGTTTGCTGCGAAAAAGCCTGCAAAGGTCAGTTTATAAATCTTATCATTATCAGTAGCTCCATTTCCTTGATCCGTAGACGTTTGAGCGGAACCTCCTCCGCATCCGCTTAGCAACATTGCTATGGCAAACAATACTGCTATAGCGATACATAAAGCTTTTCTGGACATCAATTTCCCTCCTACTAAATAAATTAAATTTTCAGACTATTACAAAAATTATAATTCCATCTATGTTTTACATAAATGGAATATTTAAACAGAGATATGTAATTTCTGTAAGGGGATTATTTGTTTTTGATGCCATGTAATGCTCTATATTGGGTGGGGGTATAGGATGTCACTTTTTTAAAGACTTTGCTGAAATATAAGTTATCATTGAATCCAAGCATGTATGCCAAATTGTTTATTGGCATTTGCGGCTGCTCAATTAAAATAGCTTTGGCTTTTTCAATTTTCAGTGAGGTAAAATAGGTGACAAAGGACATATTCTTATATTTTTTGATAATCCGGTTCATTTTGGGCTGGGAAATACGAAAATGTTTACATATATTATTAACGCTCAGATTTTTTGTTATATTTTCTTGCAGATAGCTCTCAATTAAAGACATAAATTGTTCATCATCAGCCAGCTCGTTAGCTTCATCTATATCAAAGACTTTCATTAAGAAGTCTATATATTCACGTGTTAGCACTTCAAAATCTGTAGCCTTCTCGACTATTCGTTCGATATTACTTTCTATATTTAACTCCATAAATCGGGGAAGGAGCGGATAATTCTTTTCAACGTCAATGGTCAGCCTAAAAAGATATTTCCTGATAAAAACTTTCGATATCTTTTTTTCCTGGAAAATTTTCATTACATCCGATACCAGATGTCGGAAGTTAGACCAGTGATGTGTCCACAAAGCCATATGCAGTTTGGTTTCAAATTCTTTTCGCAACATGTCGTATAATTCTTTTTGAGTGGAAAAATTATGGCCTTCAAAAAGTGTTACCAGGGGCTCTCCCAATAGTTTCATCAAGTCTTTATCGGCTTTCATTTTTTCGGCAATGCTGTTTAATGATCTTATGTTAAAAAATGGATTGCTGATAATAATGGAGGAAATATTGGCTTGTGGACTGCTGTTTTGCAGTAGTTGGGCTCCGATCTCCTTCAAAGCACTCTTATCGGTACTATTTAACCCAAATAATAGGAGTACATTATCCTCGGAGGTCTGATTAATAATCCAATAATTTTCGTCATCGGACAAAAAACATTCGGTAATACTCGCTAATTTATTTTTGTCTAGATCGATAGAATCACCAGTAATCATTAGAAGATAATAACAGCTATAATTGAAGTAAACCTCTAGATCATCATTTGTAACAAGTGTGTTTTTCAGAGAAGAAGAAAGTAGCTCCTGTTGAGCCTTTCTGCGCAAGGATATAACTTTTTCGGTTTTATTTTTCAGTACCGCACTTAATTTATGCTTGTCGATGGGCTTAAGAAGATAATCTTCGGCCTCCGCTCTCAAGGCTTCCCTAGCCAGACTGAAATCCGGGTAACCGCTCAAGATAATAGGGACAATATAAGCATACTGTTCTCTGATTTTTTTCAATAAGCTTATACCGTCTACCCGAGGCATTTTTATATCAATAAAAATGATATCGGGTTTATAAACCTTGATCTTATTGAGTGCATCCTGGGCGTCATATGCTTCGCAGATAACCTGGTAGTCCCCACCGATCCTTTCTATAGTATCTCTGAAGTCGCTAATAAAGAAAGGCTCATCATCTACTGTCATGATTCTAATCATTTCGTCTCCGCTCCTCTCTCCAGCGCGTTATAGGAAAATGAATAAGTTTGTATTATTCATTTTTGACTCGAATAACAACTTCCGTACCGCCCTCTGCTCGGTTTCCAATTTTAAATGTTAACCTGTCCCTCAAGAGAATTTTGAGCCTGATAAATGTATTCAAAACGCCCAGTCCGTGTGTTTTGATTTGCTGATTTTCACCCGGTCCGGTATCTAAATTCTGAAAAAGTTCAATGCTTTTGTTGATATCCGCTAATACATCCTCACTTATACCACTTCCATTATCTTGAATAACGATTTCCCATCCTTGGTCAAGCATCCTACCTTCTATTTGAATTGTTATGGGTCCTTTCATGCCATATAACCCGTGTTTAAAAGAATTTTCAACAAAAGGCTGGAGTGTCATTCTGGGAAGCAAATAATTATCTAAACGGGGATCAATCCGGATTATATATTCAAGGCGGTGCTCGAACCTGTATTTTAGTAGGCCAAGATAAGATGAAAGATTATTTTTCTCTTCCAAAACAGTGGCATAATCCTCTTTAATATCGGACGAGTATTTCAATAAGTATGTCAGCTTATTACAGATATCCGGAATTTTCTTGTCGCCTAATTTTCTTCCCATAATTGAGATGATGGAAATTGTGTTATACAAAAAATGAGGGTTAATCTGAGATTGCAGGACTTTATAATATGATTTCTGTACTTTAAATCTTGTCTGGATACTCTCCTCTACCGATTTTTTCAGTTTAAGGGCCATTTTGTCAAAGGTATTATTTAATACCGCAATTTCTTCATCGGCGTTGCTGAAGTTGTAATTAATATCATCAGCTCTGGTAAAGCTAAAACTTTGATAATCAAAACTTTCAACTTTATGTTTTAATTTTCTCAGGGGGGTATATATATATGAAGCAATCATATAAGCTATGAAAAATGATAACATTGCACCCAGCAAACCAATAACAATTATAAAGCCCAGAATTCTATAGATAGGTTTAGTAATAAATGCTTCCGGGAGTGTATAGATTACTGTCCAATCAGTGTAGTCGGAATACTTGCTGGCAACAACTTGGGTTGTTTTTGTATAATCATCATATATCCTGGCTACAAGGTCATTGTCGTCCTGTTTGTATTCGTTATTTTTATACCATTCAAGATAAAAATTTATCTTATCACGTGCTGTTTCGCTAAAAGGATAAATAATATTATCCTCTTGGTCTATAATGTAAATCCGTCCCGAGCTAATATCGCTAATATTACATAGTTCGTTGATAATTTCATACTTCGATTGCACTTCTATTAGGCCTATTACTCCTTGCGAACCTTGTATCATGCGTTGTAAAGAAAACACAATATTCCGATTATCTTCAGCCCATTCGTCTAAATGGGGACCAATAAGTATAAATTCAGCGTTATCGTCAATTTGCATATCTGCTGGCTTAACCCTTGCCAGCAGTCTTTCCTTTATGACTCTAGAGTCGTTATCAAAATATTTGCTGGAAAAAAACATATTCTGGTCAGTGAAAACATTTATCCTATCTATATCCGGAAAAGGAAGGGATAAGGCGAATAAGTTATCGGTAATCCTATCATTAGCATCAAGATATATATACTTGTTAACATTATCATAGTTATAACCTTTTAAAAAAAGAAGGGGATGTCGTACATGTGTATTTGCAAGTACCCCATAGGATACTTGATTCATTTCCTTGACACGTAGGTTCAGCTGCTCGGATATCATCACGGCAACATTATTCATATCCTTGATTTTATTATCACGAATATCCTGGGTCAGAATAATAAATACAATTGTACAGATGATGGCGATAAGAAAAACAATAAGAATAGAGAAAAAAAGATATATCCTGTTAAAGATACTTCTAAAAAATTTGATATCCCTCCCCCCCTTTGTACTTTCCATATTTTTACATAGATAATTATATCACAAATAGACTTTTAAAAAAATATTTTCAGACTATTCCGAAAATGACAATAGGATAAACAATCTAAAATGCTAGAGCAATAATTTTGAGCAATTCGATTTTATTTGGACGACTTTAGTGTAAAATATAAATAGGGTAAAACATTAATTTAAGAAGGAAAAAAGAGTATATATCGACTATTTGGTTAACAAAAACAATTTGGTTAACAAAAATAATTAATTATAAGGAGAGATAAAATGCAAAAAGCAACTATCCACTTAGAATCTTTAACTTGTCCATCGTGTATGCAAAAAATTGACAGTGCGGTAAAATCTTTAGAAGGGGTAGATAAAGAAAGTGTAAATGTATTATTTAACGCCAGTAAAGTAAAACTTAACTTCGATGATGAGAAAATATCAATAGAGAAAATTGAAAATGCCATAAGTGCCTTGGGATATGAAGTTAAAAAAACACAAGTAAAGGCTTTATAAACCTTATAAAGAGTATTAACTAACCTCAAATGATCAAGATTTTTCTTGATCATTTTTGCGCAATAGAAAGTCGGTTGATGTATGCGAAAAAAACATGATTTTACGGAAGGAAATATAGTTAAACAGCTTATTTTTTTTTCCTGGCCCATTATGCTGGCCAACCTTTTGCAAACTTCCTATCAGTTTATTGATAGCTTATGGATTGGTAATTTACTAGGGGCAAAAGCATTGGGCGCAGTTGCTGTTTCGAGTACAATTATATTTACCGTTCTGTCTTTTGTAATTGGGCTTAATAATGCAGCGTTAACAATTTTATCCCAACAAAAAGGTATGGATAATGAAGGTGGCTTAAAGCGATATTTAAATGCCTTTGTTGTGATTCTAACCATCATGGCCCTATGCTTGGGTGCTGTGGGTCATATACTTGCCGATAAGTTTCTAGTGTTACTGGGAACTCCTGAAAACATGATGCAGGAAGCCACCGCTTACTTACGTATTAATTTTCTAGGAATTCTATTTTTATTTGGCTATAACTTTATTAGTACGGTACTTCGGGCCTTGGGAGACAGTAAAACACCAATGTATTTTGTGACAGTTGCAGTTCTATTAAATATTGTTTTAGATCCCCTATTTATTGCGGGATTTAATTGGGGGGGTAGAAGGTGCCGCCATGGCAACTGTTGCCTCACAGGGGAGTGCATTTTTATACGGACTTATTTTTGTGCTTCGTCGCCGGATTGCCCCATTCAGTGTACCAAAGCTTCCAAGCTGGAAAGAAGTAAAATTAATTCTCAATCTTGGGATCCCCTCAGGAATGCAGATGGCTGTGATATCAGCAGGCTCGGCAGCAATTATGAGTGTGGTTACCTTTTTTGGCGGAAGCGTGGTTGCCGGCTTCGGTGCCGCCCAGCGCTTGGATAGCCTTTTACTTCTCCCGGCGCGGTCACTGGGTATAGCGGTAACGAGCATGGCCGGGCAAAATATTGGGGTACACAATTGGTCAAGAGTGAAAAAAATTGCGAAATATGGTGTTCTGTATAACTTATCGATAATGGTGACCATTGGCCTACTGGTGGTTTTATTTGCAGAATATGGTGTCAGGTTATTCATTCGGGAAGAGGAAGCGGTGCAATTTGGAACAAGGTATTTGCAGATTGTTGCCCTGTGTTTTCCGTTTTTAGGCATTAATTTCATCTTAAATGGAATTGTCCGAGCAGCCGGTGCCATGTATCAAGTTCTGGTTCTAAATATCATTTCCTTTTGGGTATTGCGTTACCCTCTTACCTTTTTCTTTTCCCGACTATTTGGTGATATCGGGATTGCTATCGGTATGGGGACCAGCTTTTTTATTAGTAGTATCGTAGCCTTTTTATATTTCCGTTACGGGAAATGGCGCAAAATAAACTTATTCAAAAATTAATTAACGTAATTCATAGCGGTAAATAATTAAAACAAACGCGCTTACTGGCGATAAATAATTAACAATAAACGCGCTTCTAGTGATTAATTATTATAAAGCCTGGATTCTGGTCAGACCGGCCTCAGCAGCGATCTCAAGGGCTTGGCGATATTCTGCATCTCTTATCCTTCTGCCCAGTTGGGGATGACCAACTGCTTTATAGTAGGGCCTGTACTGGGCCATTATGTTGACATAGGTATCCCGGGAAAGGCTATGAGCAAGAAATTCCATCACCTTTTTTGTCCCGGCCATTCCTCCGGGTAGAACCAAGTGTCTGACCAGGAGGCCGCGGATTGCCACATTGTTTTTTTCGATGACTAAATCACCCACCTGTCTATGCATCTCTTTAACAGCTGCAAAATTTATCTCCGGGTAGTCGACGGCATCGGAAAAATCCCTGGCGGGCTCCGGTTCCCCGTACTTCATATCCGGCATATAGATATCCACAACTCCCTCCAGTACTTTAATTGTCTCCAGGGAATCATATCCTCCGGTATTATACACAAGGGGGATATGAAGGCCCTGCTTGGCGGTCAGCCTAACAGCAGCTAATATATTAGGAACAACATGGGTCGGTGAAACAAGGTTTACATTATGACAACCCAATTTCTGTAGCTTAAGCATTAATTGGCTTAGTTCTTCATCGCTTACCACCTGCCCCCGGTGTAAGTGGGCTATATCGTAGTTCTGACAAAAAATACATTTTAGGTTACAGCCGACAAAAAAGATGGTTCCTGAACCTCTTTGCCCAACTAGAGGCGGTTCCTCGCCAAAATGCGGCCCCACCCCGGCAACCACAGCTCTATCTTGGGTTTGGCAGATTCCCTTGGCAGGCCGTGTAGCGGTCTCGGTATTTTCAGATAACATGAAGCGCTGAGCATAACAACGCCTTCCGCACAAAACGCAAGGGGATGCCAGTTCTCTGCTTCTTTGCAGTTTTGCCTCCCACTGTTCCTCGTTAAGGGACAAATATACAGGAGGCTGGGCTTCTGCCTGATAGGGCTTCATAAATTTTACTCCTTAGGGTGAACAACGGTAAAAAGTCTTTCTAAATTCGACATTAAATTGCAACGCTAAATTGCAACGCAATTTCGTCCATCTGCTTTCGCCCTGTATAAGGCGTCATCTGCCTTTTTTAAAAGGTCTTCAAGAATGCAACTATCATTATTGTCAAAGCAGATTGCTGCCACGCCTATGCTTACTGTAAAAGTGATTTCCTGCTTGCCGCAAATCACTTTTTTTTCAGCTACAATCTTCCTAAACTGTTCCGCTGCCTTCATTGCTTCTTTCAAAGACGCGTTCTTTAAAACCAAAGCAAATTCTTCTCCTCCTATGCGTCCGGCAATATCTGTTTTTCGGAAATTGCTCATTATGAGTCGTCCCATTTCTCGAATTACTTCATCCCCGGCTGCATGTCCAAAGGTATCGTTGATGGCTTTAAAACAATCCAAATCCATCATCAACAATGAGAAGTTTTTATGTTGTCTTTTGCTCCAAACAAACTCTTTTTGAGCCAAATTCATAAATTCTGCCCTATTAAAGAGACCGCTTAAGGAATCTATTGTGGCTAAAACCTTCAGCTTTTCTTGAATTTTTCGTACTTCGGTAACGTCACGGATGGATTTAAGCATTTTGTCAGTCCCGTTATGGGGATTACCCAACGGCACGGCGTCAATCTCAAAAAATCGCTCTTCTCCTTCAATCACCAAAGAAAAATCCCGGGTTACTTTACTATTAAAAATTTCAAGCAACTTTGGTTCTTTGCTAAGAATATGTTCTATAGGATAATTATCCAAAGTAATGTTCAAGGCATTAAAGAATTTCTCGGCAGCATTATTGAAATCAACTACTCTTTGGCCTGGTCCTAACACCACCATACCGACCAAATTGTTCTCAAAGATTGTTTCCCGAGCTAAGGTTCTTATTTCCAAAAAATCATATTTTATTATGCCATAACCAATGATGAGTAAGGAAATGGGCATTATTAAAGCGGTATAGTCAATACTCTGCTTTTCGTAACTAAAAAGTATAAGCATAATCCCGATAAGGGGGAGTAAGGAGGCAAAAAGGAAAACCAAAAAGTTAGATTTTGTATAGTCGGCTTTGTTCTTCAGGTGTCCCCAAAAATAAATAATGACAGTTAGAAGCAAACACAGTATAGTATAAGAAATATTGACATAGTACCAGTAACCTCTTTCCATATACAAGGAATAATATCCAAATAGCTGTCTGGCTTCAAAACTTAGGTAAAAAAGATGGTGCCAGGAATTAGTGAGTCTCACCAAAAAAGTGATTACAGGCACTAAAAAGAGCAAAGCTACCATCCATTTTCTTAAGGGATAAATGGTCTTTGTATAAAAGAGAGCCACCATGAGCCACAGTACAGAAATGAAAGGTAATCCCAGATATTGAATCTGATTCCAAAAGATCATTTCTTGCAAATTGCTGGTGTTGATAATCATTAAATAACCACTCAAATAAATACAGATAGCTAAAACCAAGGCGGAAAATGCTTTTCTATAACTTGTTCTGCCTTTGGAAAAGAAAAAGGCGGCTAGAAACTGGGTTGATATTAAGGCCAAAACCAGGTAAAGGCTTAGTAGTATTTTCAAGTAAAACACCTCTAAAGCATCCTTAAGTGGTTAAGGTACGATTAGTAATTTTTATCAATATTATACTCCCTATAGGGGGAGGAAGGGAAGTAAGTGTAAGAAGGAAAGGGCATAAAAAAGGGATTAATAATTAGGGAGGTGGTTAAATGGCCAACCAATTTAATACCAAGCGAGTTGTGGTGGATGGAGTAGGCATTAACTGCTATTGTGCCGGCGACGGAAAACAAACGATCATCTTGCTTCATGGGGCCGGTGTAGATTCGGCGCTGCTTTCCTGGGAGGAGGTCATACCGTTATTATCTCCTCATTACCAGGTGATTGCGCCGGACCTACCGGGATACGGAGCCAGTGACCGAATCAGCGGAGAATATACACTGGCATTTTATACCCGTATTGTTAAAGGGATTATTGAGGCCTTTGACCTTTCTTCTGTGATTTTAGCAGGGCTTTCTTTGGGAGGGGGTATATGTTTGAATATGGCCCTTACCTATCCGGAGTTGCTCAAAATCATTGTACCAATCGATGCTTGGGGATTATTTGCCAAATTACCATGGCATAGGCTTACATATTGGTATACTCGTTCTAAACTCAATGAAAATATTTATGCTTGGACGGGTAAGTACCCTTCTTTGATTAGGTGGTCTCTTGAATATAATTTGATTGGAGATAAAAGGAGAATTACCGAAAATCTAATCACAAAAATTCAACATGCAATGTTAGAAGCGGATGCGGGAAAACCCTTTATATCTTTTCAAAAAAGCGAAATTACTCCTACAGGTCTAAAAACCGATTTGTTTTCCAGGCTGGAGGAAATTCGAATTCCTACCCTATTAATTCATGGTAGTAAAGATAGAGCGGTTCCGATTAAGCATGCAATTCAGGCCCGCAAGAAAATCCCCGATTGTGAACTGTATTTAATGGAAGGGTGTAAACATTGGCCGCAAAAGGAGCGACCGGAAGAATTTGCGAGCGCTATTCTTGCCTATTTAGAACGCAGGTTGCATTAGAACTCAGGTTGCATTAGAAAGGCGCCCTAGGTGTAATTCCCTAGGGCGCTTTGCTAATGTTATCTCTCTTTAGAGTTTTGTGCCGCACTCGCCGCAGAATTTTACTCCTTGGGTCAGGGCTGTTCCACAAGAGGGACATTTTTGCAAGGATAGACTTGTTCCACAGTTGTTGCAGAACTTACCCGTTCCTCCCGGTTTGCCACAGCTTGGGCAGGTAATGGTTTTTGTTTCAATTTCTCCGGTAAAAACCTGGGTGTTTTGAGCCGCCTCCTCGATATCTTGCAGCATTTTTTTGGCTCTGGCTGCAGAGATTTCAACATTCATCCTGGGTGAGCATTCCACGCATAAGCCTTGCTCTTCATTAAAATCCGCATCGCACACCCATTTGCGGCATTTATGGCAGCGGTGGAAATGTCTTTGAGCCTCGTTCTGAGCTCTTTCAAAGGCTTTCTCATGCTCTTTTTGCCACTCGGGACTCATTCCGTGAAATCGTTCAGATAAGATATCAGTACCATGACTGGCGCTCCAGGCAAGATTATTTAGTCTGCCTCCTAATAATCCGCCTAAGGCCCGAGCGCCACCGGCAACTCCACGAAGTAGGGAGCCTTTTTTATAGGTTTCGGATTCCACAAAAGAGGACTTATAACCATCATTACATAGGTCGCAGTAAAAGGTAAATTGGAAACCGG
>JAAYMU010000049.1 GCA_012521215.1 Peptococcaceae bacterium
AGCCTAGACGCGCTGTACGCAATTGAGCATTGTCTACCAAAACTCTATGGCTGTTATAAAAGCTATGGAAAAGCGAAGCAAAATCCAGAGCATATCTTGCTATACGATGAGGTTCGGCCATTTTTGCCGCTAAAGCTATTTCACCCGGAAAATCGGCCATCTTTTTTAATAAGTCTCTTTCTTCCTGGGAAGTTAAAAGTTCAAGCTGCTCTGGAGAGGGCTCAACGCTCAGTTCATAACCCATTTCCTTAGCCTGTCTCATAATACTGCATAGTCTGGCATGAGCATATTGCACATAATAAACCGGATTATCAGCCGATTCCGATTTAGCTAAATCCAAATCAAATTCGACAGTAGAATCGGGGTCACGCTGAATAAAGAAAAATCTAGCTGCATCTTTTCCCACTTCGTCTATAAGCTCATCGAGCGTAATGTACTGGCCGGATCGTTTCGACATACGGACAATTTCTCCGTCCTGAATTAGCCTTACCAATTGCATTAAAATAACTTGCAAATTATCGGGATCGTTTCCCAGAGCTTTCATAGCGCCTTTCATTCTAGCTACATGGCCATGATGGTCGGCTCCCCAGATATTAATTACCCGTTTAAAACCTCGCGCAAATTTATGGCGATGATAAGCAATATCTGCGGCAAAATAGGTTGGAATCCCATTTTTACGGACTATTACCTCATCTTTTTCATCTCCAAACAAGGTGGACTTAAACCATAAGGCACCTTCTTTTTCATAAATATATCCTTTGTTTTCCAATTCTTTGATAGTCTCTTGTACGTAACCGGAACTATGCAAAGATTGTTCACTAAACCATACATCGTAAAAAACACCAAATCTCTCCAGAGTTTCTCTAATTCCGGTAATTTTCTCTTCCAAAGCATAACGGACAAGGTAATCCCGTCGAACATCCTCTTCCATGGAAACATATTTGTCCCCATCTTTATCTATTATTCTTTTTACGGTAGCAATCAAGTCTTCTCCATGATACCCGGCTTCAGGAAAGGGCACATTAATTCCTAATTGTTGCAGATAGCGAGCTTCTAAAGATAAGGCGAAATTATATATCTGATTACCGGCATCATTTATATAAAATTCACGGCTTACATCATAACCCGCCATGGAAAGTAGCGTAGCCAGGCTGTCACCTAGCGCGGCTCCCCTGGCATTACCCATATGTAAAAGCCCGGTGGGATTGGCACTTACGAATTCAACCTGTACTTTTTCTCCCTTTCCGATATTAACAGCACCATAACCTTCCTTTTGCCTTATCACTTCGGGGATGACCTCTATCAGCCAAAGGGGATTAAGACGAAAGTTAATAAAACCGGGCCCTGCAATTTCACAAGAAGTTATCCAGGTGCCATCCGTATTTAAGTTGGCTAATATGATCTTGGCAATATCCCTTGGCGCTTTCTTAGCCTGTTTGGTTAAAGTCATAGCTAAATTGGTAGCCAAATCACCATGTTGCCTCTCCCGAGGTTCCTCAAGCACAAAAGCGGGAATTTCCTTAAAACTCAATTCTCCTGCCTCTTGGGCTTTTCTTAATGATTCTTCCAGCCTTTGATAAATTTTCTGCTTTATCTGTTCATAAAGGCTCATTTTTAATCCTCCTTTATGTCTTAAGCAATATCAGAAACTCTAAAAAAATAACTTCTAAAATTTTAATATATATCCGGTTAAAATACCAGCAATATAAATTATTCCATAGGAAAACCATAAACTAAAACAAGTTAAGCAGAGAAAAGGATTTTTTCTCTGCTCACTTTTTTATACTGTTTCTTATTTTACGTTTCTTTGCCCAATAATTCAAGTCTATTGAATCAATTTACCCCTAGGAGTATTTACTACCCTGCTTATTTTTACTTCCGAGCCGTCAACAGCGTCAATATAGATCAAATATTCTTCGCCAAAAGCAGTACCCCTAAATTCATAACAAAAGGCTTCTTCATTACCGATTTTAGAAATCACAGCCAGTCTTTCTTCAATTATTTTGAAGTTTTTAGCCAATTTACTTTTCGCTTCAGCCAAGCTTAACTTCTTGTTCAGTTGCCGATCATGATGATAAGCATAATAGGCATTGGCATCAAAGCCTATTAACTCCCCATTGTCCATGGCAATAGTCATTCTTACCTTATCCGGATATATCCTGACACCTTTGTCTTGAGCCACGGCCTCAACCATTACATAGGAGTCGAGGTCTTCCGTGGAAGTCACAACCAGGTCCCAGCCTAGTTTTTTTAACGCGGCATAACCTTTTTCAATTGCTTTAGGCACATCCAACCGGCGCTCATTAAGCTCACGTTGATTACGGTAGTAAGTTACCACGCCGCCTTTTTTACTGATCTCCAGATAGGCATCTTTAAAAGAAAGGTTAAAACCACCCAGAGGACTATCGGAATGACCCGTAACTTGGGGCTCGGCATCCCGGAAACCAAGCTTATGCAGAAAATCTTTGGCAACAGTTATTGCTTTCCTTTCATCTATAACTCCCTCGGGTAATCCTAAAGGTTTTTCCACATAATGTTTATCCAAATCACCTTTATAGCTTAAGGGAGGATATTTTTGCAGACTGGTATCCAATTGTCTTAACCCTCCTCGAACCGAGCTAGGTGTTTGCTCTCCCGCCTGTCGGGCTGCTTCCGGATCACCCTGGTTGGGATCACCGCCTTTCTCACCTCCTTGAGCAGTAGCTTGAATTAACTTACCTATACCTAATTTCTCCCAAATACCGGGGGATTTATCGATCCAAGCTAAATTCTCGGCATAATACTGATTAGAAAGATCTTGGAGGGATCTGTTAATCTCAATTATTCTTTGATGCATGTCATCAAAAATCTTGGCTTCATTGGCGTTCATGGTTCCCGTAGCCGCCACTTTTTGAGTCATCGATTTACTGAAATCAGCTATTTGATTAACTAAGGTTTCGACGTAGCTTATGC
Organism: Peptococcaceae bacterium; assembly: GCA_012521215.1. GTDB lineage: Bacteria > Bacillota > Desulfitobacteriia > Desulfitobacteriales > Syntrophobotulaceae > JAAYMU01. Next base: position 2,953 of record JAAYMU010000049.1, read on the forward strand.
CTATTTCATCGGACGGTATCTGACTGAATCTGTTGACCGCGGTGTCACTGCTTTTCCAAATCTCGCCAAAATATAGCACTTTTAGAGAAGGCCCATTGGCAACCTTGGCTTTAGCCATACTTGTTTCCATTTCATTAACATCCGTAACCAGGTCGTTTAAAGCCCGCTTGTACTGGTTATCCAAAGCCGTTTTTTGTTCATTAAGTAACCTGTACTCATAGATTCCCCAGGCCAAAGACAAGCCAAAAGCTACAAAGAAAGTGAGGGATAACCAGGCTAAAATTCTTTTTTTAGTATTTTCTTTCATTTTTCATCCCGCCTAGCGTGTGAATATATGTTTGCCAATTTTTTTGATTTGAGGACGAGACCAGATAAATTTATTTTTGGTCTTTTCCGGATTAAAATAAAACACGGCTCCCCCTGTGGGATCTGAACCACTCATTGCTTCCTTTGCCGCTTTAACGGCTGTCTCATCAGGAGATAAATTTATTTGGCCGTCATCGACAGCAGAAAATGCTTTGGGCTGATAAATTATGGCCGCTATACTGTTAGGAAATTCAGAACTTTTTATTCTGTTCATTACGCAGGCTCCGATTGCTACCTGACCGATATAAGGCTCGCCCCGCCCCTCGGCATAAATACAACGGGCTAAAAGCTGAACATCAGAATTCTTATAACCAACTTTTTTTCCCGATGATGTTGTACTTTCTCCCGTTAATTTCTTTAGCTCCGCAATTGTTTTCTCTCCCGCCATGCCGTCCACCTTAAGGCCTCTATTTTTTTGAAACCTCTTGACAGCCTCTGTAGTCGACTTTCCATACACTCCATCAACCTTACCGACTTGATAGCCTATTTGAAGGAGTTTTTTCTGCAGTTCTTTAACTTCCGCTCCTTTAGAACCGGGCGATAAGGTGCGGTCACCTAAAGCAGCTTGGCCGCTCACAGCCAGGGCAAGACAAAGAAACAAACTTATGCTCAAGACAGCCAAAAGTTTATTCCGATCCTTATTCTTCAGGTCAAATTTCATATTTTCACCTCACCTTTTATTTTTTTCAGTTTTATTGTGGCTCTTTGTCTCTTCCTTTATCCAACAAAAAAACCGGAATATGAATTCCGGTTAAAATTTCAATTAAATCCTTATAAAACAATATGGAGTTATATGTTATATAGAGTTACTAAAAATCCGCCGAATTTACCGTTCGGGGAAAAGGTATAACATCCCGGATATTGGTAATGCCGCTTAGGTACATAATTAAACGTTCAAAGCCCAGGCCAAATCCGGAATGCTTAACACCGCCGTATTTTCTAAGATCCAGATACCACCAATAATTTTCTTCTTTCATATTAAGCTCTTTCATTCTGGCGGAAAGCAAATCAAGGTTATCTTCTCTTTGACTCCCCCCAATAATCTCCCCCACTCCAGGAACAAGGAGATCCATAGCAGCAACCGTTTTACCGTCACTGTTTTGTTTCATATAAAAAGCTTTAATATCCTTGGGATAATCAGTTATGAATATGGGTTTGCCAAATACCTTCTCTGTCAAATAACGTTCATGTTCCGTCTGAAGATCCAATCCCCACTTTACCGGATATTCAAAATTATGCTCTGCCTTTTGCAAAATTTCGATAGCATCAGTATAGGTCAGATGGCCAAAATCGGATGAAAGAACATTATGCAGGCGATTAAGCAAATCTTTTTCTATAAATTGCTGGAAGAAGGCCATTTCCTGCGGGCAGTGTTCCAAGGCATAACCAATCAGGTATTTAATCATTTCCTCCGCCAATTTCTGGTCATCTTGCAAGTCGGCGAAAGCCATTTCCGGCTCCACCATCCAAAATTCGGCTGCATGTCTGGCTGTGTTGGAGTTTTCTGCCCTGAAGGTTGGCCCAAAAGTGTAAACATTTTTAAAAGCCAAACAAAAACTCTCGGCATTTAACTGACCGCTTACAGTCAGGTTGGTCTCCCGGCCAAAGAAATCTTGGGTAAAATCAATATTTCCTAAAGTATCAGTTGGAGAGTTATTCGATCTAAGGGTAGTTACCCGAAACATTTCTCCGGCTCCCTCAGCATCACTAGCGGTAATTATAGGAGTATGGACATAAACAAAACCGCGCTCTTGAAAAAACTTATGAATGGCATAAGCCATTATCGATCTAAGCCGAAATACTGCGGAAAAAGTGTTTGTTCTGGGACGAAGGTGAGCAATGGTCCTTAAGAATTCCAGACTGTGTCTTTTTTTCTGTAAAGGATAGTCCTTAGGACAAGGGTTTTCAATAATAATCTTTTCTGCTTTTAACTCCAAGGCTTGATTTTTGCCGGGAGAAGGGACTATTGTTCCTTGCACCGTCAGAGCGGATCCCACCCCCAGTTTGGCGACAGCAGGGAAGTTTTCCAAACTATTATCAAATACAATCTGTAAATTTTTAAACTGGCTTCCATCATTGAACTCTATAAAACCAAAATCTTTAGAGACCCGAACCGTTCTTACCCAGCCCGCAAGTTCAACCTCCCGGCCAAACATTTGTTCTGGCGAGGCAAAGATATCTTTCAAGCTTGGTCTGTTCATAAAGTTCATACTCCTTTAGATAATATCACCGTATATGCTGCGGAATACTAATTTGTTCTAAGCATGAGTCCGATACTCCTCGGCTGTTAATCTCCATTGTTTACGGGCTAAATTCAAATATTTAGTGTAGCGGGATCTATCCTGGTGTTCTGTTACTGCTGAAAAATACTGGACTGCTTCATTGTGAGCACCCAGTCGTCGTTTTAGCTCCCCAATCATATACAGGATATAAATTTCCGGAGTGTTTAGCGGATCGAACTCACTCTTAATATAGGACTGTTCAAATTCTTCGGCCGCAAAATTTAGAAAGCGCAGTTCTTCGCTTTCATTGCCTATATTTCTGTACAACCAGGCTAACCGTAGACAAAGTTTAGCCAAGGCAATATTTTTTTCGTTGGTTAACTGCCCGCAATAAACTGCTAGTTTATAAGCCCTTTCAGCAATAGCAAAATCTCTTTGCTCGGAATAATCAACATTATCGCTTTTCTTGGAAGATATTTTGTCAATTATTATTTGTTTTGCGGTCCCACTAATTGATTTTCTAAAATCCTGAGTGTAAGAATAGCCGCATTGAGGACAAACCACCACATAATAAAGCAAAGGATTGTTACTATCTCCCGGAGCAAATAAGGGGCCAAAGTCAGTATCGGTTTGTATTGGTTTTACAAACCTGGACCTGACTTTCTTGGTCGTAAAAGAGTGCTGGCATAAGGTACACTGTACTTTTTTATCGTAAAGAGGTTCGAGTTTTGAAGTGCTTTTTTTAATCATTATTTTTACCTCTTTCTATATTATTATTAATTAAACAGCCAATAGCTTTGGCCTAAAAAGAATTACCTTCTTAAAAATCATCGTCTTAAATAATGACAATTCTTATATTATTATACAATATGTCCTAAATTTCTACTAACTTCTAGCCAGACAAGAAATAACTTTTTTTACCCTAAATCAGTTTTTTGTTATATCCGGCTTATTAACAAACTTTGAAATAATATATTTTTTTTTTTTACTTGACAGGCCTCAACAATTTTCTTGCTTTTAATAGTGTATACTAAGAAAGGTTGTTAAACCGAAACATTTTTGTAGGAGGAGAATTAATTGGGACCAATAGTCATGGTAATTGATGATGACAAAGAGATTCTTAACCTTTTATCCATTTTACTGAAAAACTCCGGTTATAAATCAATTACCGCTACTAACGGATCGACTGCTTTAGAATACTTAAAAAAGTGTCCAGCCCCTGCACTTATTCTAACGGACTACTCTATGCCTAAACTTAACGGCTATCAATTTATCGAAAAAATTGCCTCTCAACCCCAGTATAAGGATATTCCAGTTGTAATCCTCACCGGTTCGGAAATTAATGATCTGGAATTACCCTCGTCCAGCAACTTTAAAGGTATTATCCAAAAACCTTTTAAACTGAATACCGTGTTAGAAATTGTCAAGCTGCTTACCACTAAAAAAGAAAAATACCCTGCGGCCTGCCAGGTATAAGGCTATTCGCAGAAAAATAGCACTAATTTGGGGCTCATTTTCTACAATATTGAATGTAAATATGAAAAGTTACCACATTCCCGCCAGGATCTCGCGTCGTGCAACACCGGATTCTGGCTTTATTGTGCCCTATAAACGAACCGGCTGCTAATAGGCCCAATTTTGTTGTTTATTTCTGTACTAATATATAATTGATCTAATAAACATAAAACAAGTAGTTTAAAATTTTTATTTGTAGGTGGTAACCGTGGCCGGTCGAGTGTGGCAAACTGCTTTCTTCGTGGCTGTGGCTCTAATTATTCAATATTATTATTTACAAGGATCGGTTAAAGCCATAGCCAGAGTATTTAAACCTTATCAATTTAACTGCGGTGCCTATGAAATTAGCGCTGAATTCCCATCAAGCGCTGAGCTACACCTTACCCCGGATATCGGGGAAGATATGCTTTTAAATATTTATTTCACAGACAATAAACTCAAATATAGAGGCTATATCCAACTCTGGCTACTTGACGATGTGGAGCAATTTCTTGAGAACAGTAAGGCTAAGAGTAGTTATGATTTCATTTCTTTTTCCAGAATCAAAGTGGAACTTCACAATTATACCGGCTATCAAGAAGAATGGACTGCTGACTTCGACGGTACTTTTATTAGCGCTAAGGAATACTGGTTGGAAATAAAAAAGCCCGGGGAAGCCGTTAGAATATCATTCTTTTCCGATACCGCCGAATTCCCTGAACAACTAAATAAAATTATGAACCAGGTTATAAACTCTCTGCGTTTGGCTCCCAAAGAATAAGAATTAAACTATACTTATCTTTCCTCCCGAAAATACGGTTCGCTTAAGGCTTTAGGAGGGGCATTTTTTCTACTTTTTCTTAAAGAAACGATAACCAAAATTACAATCGTAGCCACATAAGGTGCCATATCAAAAATATACTGAGAAATCGCTACGGCTGTCCCTTGCAACCTAAAGCCGATAATATCCAGACCCCCGAACAAAAAGGATCCTATAATGGCTTTATATGGGTTCCAACCGGCGAAAATTACCAAAGCTACTGCTATCCAGCCGCGTCCCGCAGTAATATTCTCCTGCCAAACAGGTACATAAGCCAGGGATAAATATGCTCCGCCGAGACCGCACAGGGCCCCGCCCAGAAGAATATGCAAATATTTATATTTTGTAATGGGGATACTGGCAGCATCGGCTGCGGCCGGGTTTTCACCTATAGCCCTTAAATTAAGCCCTTTTCCGGTATTATACAGATATAATCCTAAGACAATAGCTGTAACATAGCCCAGATAAACAAAAATATCATGATTAAACAATATTTCTCCTAGGTATGGTATATCACCCAAAACGGGGATTTTCAAATCGCGGAAAAAATAATTAAACTCATCCGTCATTTTCATGCCTACCAGGCTTTTGCCTATGAAACCGGCAAAGCCCGTCCCGAAAATTGTCAAGGCCAAGCCGGAAACAACTTGATTAGCTCGCAAGCTAACAGTAAGAAAAGCATAAATCAAAGCACCAAAAGCACCTGCAATAGCAGCAAAAACCAGGGCCAAGAGAGGGCTGTTAGTACTATAACCTACCTGAAAGCCAATTATAGCACCCATCAGCATCATACCCTCTACTCCTAGGTTTAGATGCCCCGATTTTTCGGTAATAATTTCTCCCAAAGTGGCAAATAGGAGAGGGGTTCCGGCTATGATTGCGGCCTTTAAAAATGCTACTGTAATCATTTTCCACTCTCCTTAGTTCTTGATAAAATAGGCCAATCAATAATCAATTTATAGCGGGTGAAAAAATCGCTCCCTAAAACAAAGAAAAGAACAATCGCCTCCAGCAGCTGGGCAGAAAAGGTCGAAACGCCGAAAGCCGACTGAATATATGAACTACCTTGAATCAAAATGGCAAATAGCCCAGAAGCCAAAACAATCCACTGGGGCTTTAAGGCCCCCAGCCAGGCTATAATAATGGCGGTAAAACCAACACCGCCGGTAATATCTTTAGTAAGCGTCTGTTCCACCGCTGAAGCCTCAATAAAACCAACAACCCCGCAAATGCCTCCACTTAACACCATGGCTAAAATGACAGTACTAAAAATATTAACCCCTGCATACCGTGCCGTATTGATGCTTTCCCCTAAAACAGCAATCTCAAAACCTTTTTTACTCTTATTAAGAAAGTAATAAACAAAAATAGTCAACAACACGGCCATAATCCAGCCGACATGGACCCCCAATAACTCTGGGAGAACAGCATTTTCAGCAAAATTAGCTATCCTGGGAAAACCTGAGGCATTAGGGTCTTTCCAGGGGCCGTATTGAAGATAAACGACCCACTTTAAAGCTACGTAATTCATCATTAAAGTTATAATAGTTTCATTTGTATCCCATTTGCTTTTGAAAAAAGCGGGAATAATTCCCCAGACCGCTCCACCGATAAAGCCGGCTACAAACATAATGAATAAAAGAATCGGTTTAGGTAAATGAGAGTAATTCAAGGCAAAATAACTGGCCAAAAACGCTCCCATTAAAATTTGGCCTTCCGCGCCAATATTCCAGAACTTCATCTTAAAAGCGATAGCAACACCCAAAGACGTAATGAGTAAGGGAATGGCATAGATAATGGTCTGCTCAATACGGTAGGCACTCCCTAAAGAACCCTGCAGCATTGCGACATAAACTTGGAAGGGATTAAGTTTTAAGAAGACCAAGAACAAGCCTGAAACAAACAAGGCTGCAACGATAGAGCCTAAAAAAATTAGAACACGCTTTTTTTTACCGATTTCCGCTTTTTTTACAATTCTAAACTGCATGGTCCACCTCTTTGTTGCCAAGCATCATTAACCCCAACTGCTCCTTGGTTGCTTGACGAGCATCTACAATTCCCGTAATTTCTCCGTTAGAAAGCACCATAATTCGGTCACATAAGCCCAACAAGGAATCAAGGTCTTCAGCAATATATAAAATTGCTACCCCTTTTTTCTTTTCTTCGTTCAAAATATCATATATTTTAAGACAGGTATTAATATCCAGGCCCCGCACCGGATAGGCGGTTATCAACAGTTCCGGATGGGAATCCAATTCCCTGCCCAGTAAAACTTTTTGAATATTTCCTCCGGAAAGGTTTTTAATCGGTTCTTTAATTCCCGGCGTATGTATTTCCAGTTTTTCAATAATCTCTCTGGCTTTGGCTGCGGCGGGTTTTCTTTTAACTCCTATTCCTTTGCTATGGTGATATTGTTTAAGAAGAATATTATCCACCATATCCATATTGGCTACCAGACCCATTCCTAAACGGTCCTCAGGGATAAAGCTCATACTTATACCCCTGGTAATAAATTCCTTGGGAGATTTGCCGGCCAGATTTTCCCCTTTAAATAGAATCTCGCCCTTTTCAATTGGATATAAACCGGCTAAAGCTTCACACAATTCTTTTTGGCCACTGCCGGCAATACCTGCAACCCCCAGAATCTCGCCCTGGGCCATATTAAAACTTATGTCTTTTAATACTTCTACTTTTTCTTCATTTACAGCCGTAAGATGCTTAACTTTAAAAACAATTTTATCTGATACTTTAGGAACACGTTTTATGGAAAGATCCACAGGCCTACCCACCATCAGTTCGGTCAACTCCTGAGGATTCGTGCTTTCTTTTTTTAAGGTGGCAATGGTCTGCCCTTTACGCAGGACAGTAATTCGGTCAGCAATTTCCATTACTTCATTCATTTTATGGCTAATAAAAATAACCGAGCAATCTTGCTCTTTCATTCTGCGCATAATCTTAAATAGTTTTAAAGTCTCTTGGGGAGTTAATACCGCCGTCGGCTCATCAAGAATTAAAATTCTTGCTCCCCGGTAGAGCGTCTTTAAAATCTCTAAAGTTTGTTTTTCTCCAACCGACATATCATAAACATATTTATCTAAATCAACGTCGAGCTGAAACCTTTCCATTAGGCGTTGCAGCTTGACTTTTTGATCTTTTTTCCTTACAAATAAACCCGTTTTATAACCTAATAAAATGTTTTCTAAAGAAGTTAAAACTTCTACCAGCTTAAAATGCTGGTGGATCATCCCTACCCCAGCTTTAAGAGCATCTCTGGGCGAAGATATTCTGGTTTCCTCGCCATCGATAAAAATATGTC
>JAAYMU010000050.1 GCA_012521215.1 Peptococcaceae bacterium
CTTGTCCTCGGGAGAAGTACTATACTTCCCTGCCACCTGCGCCAAGCCCGTTATACCAGCCTTTACTGTGTGCCGGGTAGAATACTCCGGGATTTCCTTCTCGAATTGCTCCACAAAGAATGGTCTCTCAGGCCGCGGCCCAACAATGCTCATATCACCCTTTAGTACATTCCACAGCTGCGGAAGTTCATCTATTCTCATCGCCCTAAGTACCTTGCCCACTCTAGTTACCCGTGGATCGTTTTCCTTTGAGATCACCGGACCAGTGTTTTTTTCCGCTCCATCAGTCATAGTCCGGAACTTCCATACCATGAAGCGCCTCCCGCCCTGGCTAACCCTCTCTTGACGGTAGAAAACTGGCCCAGGACTGTCTAATCTTATAGCTATAGCAGTGATTAGCATAATTGGAGCAGCTATAACAAGACCAACTACAGCAAAGCATATGTCCATCAACCGCTTAATTTGCTCCTTCCCTGGTTCTGACCTGAATCCGATTTCTAGGACCGGTGTATCATCAATCTGGTCTAGGCGGGAATTGGCTAGCATGATTTCGTATAAAGAGGGAAAAACATAGAGTTGAACTCCTGTTTCGAAGGCGTTCTTCGCGAGTGATTGTTTAATAGCGTCCGGAACCTCTCCCGACATAAAGATTACAGTGGGTTTACATACATCTTTCAGATACTCGATCTTACTGTATGTTCCGAGCATAGCGTTCAATTGACAGTTATCTATACTAATGTCTGATACCAAGGCAACGACGTTGTAGCCGGCTTCCGTTACTCTCTCCACCAACTCAAGAGCCTCGAGTGCTGGGGCTACTACCATGGCTTTCATCGGAGAGAATCGTTTTCTCTCCCACCAAAATAGCACCCTTCGCCATATGTAGAGCATTACGAACTGAACAAAGGCACTAAGGAAAAACACGCTCCGGGGAAATGCAAAGCTGCGAAACATAAAGGACACAGTGACAGTTAGCGGTGTCAACACTAAGATCGATGCTATGAGCGAAGCTACAGTCTCCGACCAAGGTCTGCGTGTGGCATCATAAAGGCCGTAGAAGTGAAACACAAGAAATCCCATAATGCAAATTATAGGAAGAATATCTACATATGAAACAAAGCTGGACCGGGGTACTTGCCCACCAAACCGAAGCCAAAATGATAGAATGACTGCGAGATTTGACACCAATAGGTCCATCAGTGCTTTCCCAAGACTAAGCATTCTACTTGTCTGCCCTCCGCTCTTGAACATCACCTAACCAGGTTCCTTGCCACATCTCCCTCGTGCTTGCAACCAAGGGAGTCCATATGCCAATAATCACTGCCTCGCTACATTCTTTGACTTATGTGATCGCTATCGAAGCGTCCCGCTAGATTATCTTCAGCACAAGTCCATCGTCTCAAGAATGACTCTATTAACCTTCCTTACATCGTATTTTTCAACGGCAATTCTTCGGCTTTCCTTGCCCATCTGTTGAATCAACTCAGGATCCTTTATGAATCGTTCTAGTGCTCTAGCCAAACTATCAACGTCCCTAACAGGTACTAGGTAACCATTTATGCCCTCAACTACCGTCTCTCTGCATCCAGGGGCATCTGTAGTTACAATAGCTCGACCGATTGCCATCGCTTCCAGCACTGTCCTCGGAGTTCCTTCTCGGTAGGACGGCAGAACAAATACGCTACACTGCGCCATATAGGGTCTGACATCCCTGGTTTCACCGAGGTATTCGATGATTCCTTCACTTTGCCATTGCTCTATCTTTGCAGGATGAATTGATGTAGGATTACTATCGAAAGGACCCAATAGTCTGAACGTCACTTCTGGATACAGTTGCTTCAGCCTACGAGCGGCTTCAGCATATTCATAGATTCCTTTTTCTCCTATGAGCCTAGCTACCAACAAAAAAGAAATCTTATCTCGAGAAACAGGTGTTTTTTCGAAATAATCAATATCAACACCTGAACCGTTTATAAGAACACATTGCTCAGGATCGCTAATAAGCCGCCGCCTCAAGAACAAATCGCGATCATCAGGATTTTGGAAGAAAACTTTCTTGTTGTACTCGAGGGCTTGTCGGTACAATGGCTCGATAGCTATTCTTATGTACCTCTGCTTTGGCGAGCAGTCCCCAAACACATATCCCGCCCCGGTTATCATAGAGAAAATGTCTGGAACACCTGCGAACTTTGCAGCCAAAGATCCGTAAATCACTGGCTTTATAGTGTATAGTAGAACGATATCAGGTCGAACTTCACTAAAGAATCGCCAAAAGTCAAACACTGCTTTAACATCAGCAAGTGGATCAGTACCAGTTCGTTGAAAGAAGACTTGTTCGTAAGTGACTTCTATCTCCTTGAGAGCATCACTTACATATTGCAACCTGTCCGGTGCAGAAGCAACCACTTCATGACCGAGGCCGACCATCGCTTGCAATAAATGCCC
>JAAYMU010000051.1 GCA_012521215.1 Peptococcaceae bacterium
ATTCCAGGTTTTGTCTGGATGATGCTTAAAATATACTTTATGATTTTCCTCTTTATGTGGATGAGATGGACTTTCGTCAGGGTCAGGATCGAAAACCTCATGCATTTTGGCTGGAAAGTTTTGCTTCCGGTTTCTCTATTAAACATCTTCCTAACCAGTATAGGGTTTTACGTCTTCCGGGCAATTACAGGGTAAGGTGGTGAAATTATGTACGGAACAGGGCTTTTGAAAGGATTATCAATAACTATCAGGCATTTTTTTGAGAAGAAGATTACTCAGCAGTACCCTGAAGAAAGGCCGGTTTTGCCCAAGCGTTTTCGTGGTTCTTTTAATCTTACACCAGAAAAATGCACGGCCTGCGGTCTTTGCGTTAAAGCTTGTCCTAATAACATTATAACTATTGATACCTATAAAGATGAAAATAACAAGCGTAAACTTAGCAAATATAAGATGAATATGGCTAGTTGTCTTTACTGTGGATTTTGTGTAGAGGCTTGTCCGCAGGGTGCTTTATACCATACGCAGGAATTTGAAAACACGGTCTATTTCCGTCAGGACCTGGACAGGGTGCTTTATCAATATGAGCCAACTGTCCAGGAGAACCAGGAAGAAGGGAGTGAGGCCTAAATGACGATGGCTGTGATGTTTTATTTAATCGCCTTCGTAACGCTAGGATCGGCTTTTATGATGGTTATCAGCAAGAATATTTTTCATAGTGCTTTGTTAATGCTGATTTCTTTTATAGGGGTAGCTGCTGTTTATATTCTTTTGCACGCTGACTTTTTGGCAGCAGTTCAGGTTTTAGTTTATGCCGGGGCGATTACCATTTTTATTGTTTTTGGTATTATGTTTACCATGAAAGGGGATCCCCGTAAAACTAACCCTTTTTCCAAAAATGCAATTCCCGCTGCTGTTCTCATACTTTTATTTATTGTGATCAATGCCGTAACGGTAATAAAAACCGTCTGGCCTTTCTCTAATATTGCTCCTCCGGAAACTACCGTTAAAGCTATTGCTGATTTAATGCTGACCAAATATGTTGTCGGCTTTGAAGTCACGGCGGTTCTTCTGCTAGCTGCTATGGTTGGGGCGATTGTAATCGTGAAAGGGGTGAAAAAATCCTCATGATCGATATTCTTATGGATAAGTTTTTAACTATCGGGCTCGAACATTTTCTAATCTTAAGCGGAACGCTTTTCTTTATCGGTCTATTTGCCGTGTTAGCTAAAAAAAATGTGATCGCCGTTTTAATGGGTATTGAAATAATGTTTACTTCGGTAAATATTAATCTTGTTGCTTTTAACAAGTATACGGCTGCAGAGGCTTTGCTCACCGGCCATGTTTTTGCTATTTTTGTAATTGCGTTGGCTGCAGCGGAAGTAGCTGTAGGGCTGGCGCTTATTATTTCCATTTACCGCCAGAGAACGTCAACGGATGTTCAAGATTTTGATTGGCTTAAATGGTAGCCTAATCTTTTGTAGAAGGCAGGTGTAAAAAACTATAATGTTTGATTTTGCTCTTAATAATGCCTGGTTAATTCCTTTGTTTCCGGCTCTGGCCTTTGGGATAATCACTCTTTTTACCAAAAAAATGACCAAACTCAGTGTAAGCATTTCTATTGGAACTATTCTACTTTCTTTTGTACTCTCAGTAATTATAGGTATTGGAGTAATCGGGCAAGGTGATACTTTTCTTGAACATCCTTATAAGGCTGTTGTTACTTGGTTTAGCATGCCGGGTTTTAGTATTGAGGTTGGCACTCTGATCGACAATGTTTCGGTTATGATGCTGCTGGTAGTTACCTTCATCACATCTTTGGTCCAAATCTATTCTCTAGGCTATATGCATGGGGATCCTGGATTGGCGCGGTTTTACGCCTACGTTTCCCTGTTTGCCGCTTCTATGCTCGGGCTGGTAATAGCGCCTAACCTGCTTATTATGTTTGTCTTTTGGGAACTGGTTGGCCTATGTTCCTACCTTCTGATCGGTTTCTGGTTTGGGAAAATATCGGCTTCCGCAGCGGCTAAAAAAGCCTTTATTACCTGCAGGGCAGGGGACTTTGGCTTATTGCTGGGAATTATTTTGCTGCAGATTAACTTCGGAACTCTTGATCTCCAGCAATTGAGTGTTATGATCCCTAACTTTACACAGTATACCGGCTTGACTGCCGCAGGATTGACAGCTATTGCTATTATTTTGTTCCTGGGGCCTATGGCCAAGTCAGGTCAATTTCCATTCCATGTTTGGTTACCGGATGCCATGGAAGGCCCAACTCCGGTCAGTGCCTTAATCCATGCCGCTACCATGGTTGTAGCCGGTGTGTATTTGGTGGGCAGGATTCTGACTCTGTTTATTACTCTTCCGTCGGCCCTTTTATTCGTGGCTATTATCGGTGCTTTTACGGCTTTATTTGCCGCTACTATTGCTATAACTCAAACTGAAATGAAAAAAATTCTGGCTTATTCTACTATATCCCAGCTGGGCTATATGATGTTAGCGCTGGGAGCAGCCAGTCTGACCGCCAGTATGTTCCATCTTATGACTCATGCCTTCTTTAAAGCGCTGTTATTCCTGGGGGCAGGCTGTGTACTACATGCTATGCACAATGAAGCCAGTATCTGGAAGTATGGTGGGTTAAAGAAATACATGCCGGTTACTTACTGGACCTTTTTAATTGGCTGTCTGGCTATAGCAGGAATATTCCCCTTTGCAGGCTTCTTTAGTAAAGATCTTATTTTGGAAGTTACTTTTGCCGCTTCCAGTCTTTCAGGTCATGCTCAGGGGCCATTCCCGGTGGCCTACACGGTTTTATTCCTCATGGCTGCTTTGACGGCTTTTCTGACTGCCTTTTATATGTTTAGAATGTTCTTTATCTGCTTCCATGGTGAACTTCGCAGTAAGGAAGTCCAGCCTCAGGAAGCTCCGAAAGTAATGACAGTTCCACTTATCATTCTGGGCATTTTCTCCATAATCAGTGGCTGGGTTGGCTGGCCCGGACTGGGAGAAGGACAGGCTTTCGGTTATTTTGTACGGCTCGGTGAATTCCAGGTCATGGAAGCAAATTGGCTGCTGATTATTTTGTCAACTTTATTGGCCCTCTTAGGTATAGGCTTGGCGGCTTTGTTCTACTGGAAAAAAACATTTTCAGCCCAGGCTGTTATCGAAAGGGTTCCCTTCTTGTATAAACTTTCTTATAACAAATACTATATTGATGAATTTTATTTGTGGATTATTCATCATATTATCGATAAGTGCGGCTGGTTGCTGTGGAAATTCGATATATATGTGGTGGATGGCATTGTAAACGGTTTTGGAAAAATGGCCCAATGGGGCGGTACGGTTATGCGTAAAGTACAGACAGGACAACTGCAGCATTATGCCCTGATCTTCTTTATGGGTATTGTGCTCATGTTTCTGCTGCTTAGTTTTACCGGTGTTCATTCCCCGGCCATTGGCTTGATGGGAGGTGCTAAATAATGAATTTTCCGGTATTAACCACGATTCTTCTGCTACCGCTTCTGGGAGCTATAATTAGTATTTTTGTTCCCAAAGAAAAATCCAGCATAATCAAAGGGATTGCCGGGATAACAACCTTTATTCCCTTGGTTTTGACCATTTGGATTTATTTCCTTTATTACACCCAGCATATGGCGACAGGGGGATATGCTTTTACAGAAAGCATTCCCTGGGTTAAAGATTTGGGAATAACTTATGGTTTAGGGGTAGACGGCTTTAGCCTTCCCTTGGTTTTGTTAACCAGTGTAATTGGCTTTTGTGCGGTTTATTCCCGTTCTTGGAGTGTGGAAACAAGAGCAAAGGAATTCTACATTCTTCTGCTTATTCTGATCACCGGTGTTATGGGCACCTTCTTGGCGACCGATCTCTTTATTTTCTTCCTGTTTTATGAAGTGGTTATCATCCCCATTTACCTCATGGTCATTATCTGGGGTAGCGGCAGCAAAACCAGAAAAGATATCGGTAAAGAATATGCCGGTATGAAATTAACCATCTATCTGCTCATCGGGAGCGCTTTTCTGCTGGCCGGCCTAATCTGGATGTACATGCTGGCCGGGGAAATGCTGGGAGCATTGACCTTTGATCTTGCTACTCTGGCTACTTTAAATTTTGCTCCTAATTTGCAAATAGCTATTTTTGGTTTAATGGCTTTGGGTTTCCTTTCCCTGATCTCGATGTTTCCTTTCCATTCCTGGTCACCGGACGGCTACGCCGGGGCACCGACTGCTGTTTCCATGATTCATGCCGGTGTTCTAAAAAAGATAGGGGGTTATGGTTTAATCCGGATCGGGATTTTTCTATTCCCCGTGGGCGCCAAATTCTGGGCTCCGGTCATTGCAGTGTTAGCTATCGGTAATGTTGTTTATACAGCTCTGATTTCGCTGGCTCAAAAAGACATGAAATATGTGGTCGGGTATTCAAGCGTTAGTCATATGGGTTTTGTGCTTATAGGTATAGCCTCCTTAAGCCTTGTCGGTTTAAACGGCGCTGTGGCCAATATGTTTGGTCATGGTATTATGGCGGCTTTATTCTTCTCCGTTATCGGGTATATTTACGGTATAACTAAAACCAGATATATCCCTGATCTGGGCGGTCTGGCTCACCAGATGCCGCGCTTGGCCGGTGCTTTTCTGGTAGCTGCCATGGCTTCGGCCGGTCTGCCCGGACTGTTAACCTTTGTTCCTGAAGTTACGATTTTCATCGGGGCCTTCGGCTCGCCGATTACAAGAATACCGGCCTTCATTGTTCTTACCGGTATTGTCATCGGTGCGGTTTACGTGCTGCGTATGGCGGCCAATGTCCTGTTTGGCCCGCGTAAGGAACAATGGGACTATGTAGAAGATATCAAAGGATTCTCATTACTTCCGATTGCCGTATTGGTTGCCTTCGCTGTTATCTTCGGTTTGTTCCCTTCCTTATTAATGGATATGGTGAATTCAGGAATTCAGCCGATTGCAGCTAAGCTCCTGGCGGCCGGATCCCAGATAGGAGGGAGCCTGTAATGGATATAAATGTGACTTATCTTATGCCGGAAATTGCAACCGCCTTGCTGGCAGTTTTAGTGCTGTTGGTTGGCTTGCTGGTTCCCAAAGGAAAACGGCACGCTCTTGGTTATGTTCTGGCTCTCGGTTTAATAGCGATCCTGATTTTCAGCTTCCAATATTATGGATTAAATAAGACCGTTGCTTTTAATACTTATACAGTGGATGACTTTGCTGTATTCTTCAAGCAGATATTCTTGATAGCGGCTGTTTTAGTAGTTCTGTCTTCCACCATGTACGTCAAAAAAATGAACGGCAATTACGAGTTTTATATAATAACAGTTGTTGCCTTGCTAGGTATGATGGTCCTGGCTTCGGCTGCGGATATGTTGACTTTGTATATTGCCTTGGAAACCATGGCCATTTCTTTCTACATCCTAGCCGGTTACAAGACGGATCAAAAATCTGCGGAAGCAGGCATAAAGTACTTAATTCTCGGGGCCCTGTCTTCAGCCGTATTTCTTTACGGACTAAGCCTGGTTTATGGTATGACCGGAACAACGGTTATAGCGGAAATTGCCGGAAAAGTTCAAGACTTGAGTGCCTTGTCGCCTGCTTTAATTTTGGGGCTGCTCTTTATACTGGCCGGGCTTGGATTTAAGATCTCCCTAATTCCGTTTCAAATGTGGACTCCTGATGTCTACGAAGGGGCGCCTACGCCGGTGACTACTTTTCTGGCTACGGGATCAAAAGCGGCTTGCTTCGCGGTTTTGGCCAGAATCCTGCTGGTAGCTTTGCCTGATTACAGTGTTCATTGGCAGTTCTTAGTCGCAGTTTTGGCTGCCTTAAGCATGATTATAGGGAACCTGGTTGCTATACCGCAGACCAATATTAAAAGAATGTTGGCCTATTCCAGCATCGGGCAGGCAGGATATATCATAACCGGTATCTTGGCCCTCAATACGGCGGGAGTTACAGCCTTATCCTTTTATTCCTTGGTTTATGTGTTATCAACAATTGCTGCTTTTGCTGTGGTTATGACTTACTCGGCCCAGATCGGCAGTGATGAAATCAGAGATTATGCCGGTTTAGCGCAGCGCTCTCCTTTTATGGCTGCGGTCCTAACTATTAGTATGCTTTCCATGGCCGGCATCCCACCGCTGGCTGGATTTGCAGGTAAACTTTATTTGTTTAAATCCATTGTCACTCAGGGCTATCTCTGGCTGGTTATTATTGGTTTGGTTATGAGCATGATCTCGGTCTATTACTATCTGCGAGTTACCAAAGTCATGTATATGGCTGAGCCCCTGGACAAAGAACCGATAATTGTTCCGCCGGGAGCAAAATGTACCTTGTTTTTAACTATGGTCGCTCTTATTGTTTTCGGCGTGTATGCCCAGCCTATATCGGTGCTGGCCAATATGGCGGGAAGTGCATTGATACCGTAGAGACAATAATACAATACTCCATTCGTATGGTCACGCAGCTAAAACACGCTCGTTTCCGATTAACAATTATTATAGAACCTTATTATAAAACCTTATTATAAAACCTAAAAAGAACGAGTCTTCGAAATTCGGAGACTCGTTCGATTTTTGGTGCGCCACGCATGGTGCGTAGCTAGGCGGTGAAAGTCCGCTATGGGGGCTGGTAGTTGCCAACCATTAGCTTAAGGCAAGGGTGTCCCTCGCGAGGGGGAATCTGAAGGAAGCCGGCGGC
>JAAYMU010000052.1 GCA_012521215.1 Peptococcaceae bacterium
AGGAGACTGAAAAAGAGGAAAACCGATGCTTCGTAAGTTTTTGGGATTAATCCTGCTAGTCATTTCAGTTTGGCTTTTACTTCTAGCTACCGGATGGAGTCTGCCTTATAAGATTATTTTGAACCTTTTGGTCTGGTTACGTACTAACGCCCTGTTCAGTGCAGTCTTGGCGTTTCTTGGCTTGTTTATTGGCCTTTACTTATTGCGGGAAGGTTTTTTTAAGCCCCCGATAATACAATTGACTAAGATAAATAATGGCGAGGTCAGGATTTCCCAAGCTGTCGTGGAACAAATTGCAGCTAGAAGCATCGCCGGCCTTAGTGGTTTGAAGAGCATAAAAATTAAAGTTAAACAAGAACCTGAAGGACTGATTATCAAGTGTTATTGCCGTCCGGATCATAGTTTTGACCTTAAATCCGATTCCTCACAAATTCAAAAAAACATTAGTCAGGATATAGAAAAAATTACGGGAATCAAGGTCAAAGAGGTACGAGTAGTGCTCAGAGTTGATCTATGGAAAAAATAATCGGTGTGTTCCCTTCTGGTTTAGCCTTCTCCTACATAGAATTGAGAACAAAGGCAAAAATAAGATATTAATGATTCTACACAAAAATTTTTAGCGGAGGCAGTCATGAGCAGAAGAGTGGCACGCGAGACAGCCCTACAAGTGTTATATCAAATAGAAATATCCGGAGAATCAGAAAATTTCCTTAAAATCATCGAACATTGGTCGGGTGAATTTGCTCTGCCCCCAAAAAGCGTCGAGTTTACTCAAGTGCTGGTTGAGGGTACCTTAAGACATAAAAAGGAAATTGACGCTAAAATTGCTTCTACGGCCCATGAATGGGCTTTAGACAGAATGAATGCCGTTGACCGGAACTTATTGAGGCTTGCCATTTTTGAAATGGTTTACTATGGTCATACTCCCCACAGGGTAATACTTAATGAAGCCATAGAAATAGCAAAAAAGTTTGGCGAAGATGACTCATCCAGATTTATTAATGGTATACTGGATAAGTTTATGGATGCTGCAGAAAGGTCAAATTAGTATGCTCTATTTAGGAATAGATACAAGTATGTATACAACATCCATAGCGGTTATAAATAATTGTAAAGAGCTGATGCTGGAAGAACGAAGGGTCCTAGAAGTACCCATCGGCGAGAGGGGAATGGCTCAATCGGAGGCCCTTTTTAAACATCTGCAGGTACTGCCGGAACTTTTACAATTAATCCCTATAAGTACCTGGCAGCAAATCAAAGGTATTGCCGTCAGTACTAGGCCACGGCCGATAGAAGGTTCTTACATGCCTGTTTTTACAGCGGGAAAATCAATTGCCTTATCCTTGGCAGCGGCTTTAGGAGTAGAATTGACTTTGACCTCCCATCAGGAAGGACATCTTGTTGCCGGGCTGAATTCTTTGGAAGAATCAATAGGGACGGAGTTTTTGGCCGTTCACCTCTCCGGCGGAACCACCGAACTGCTGCTTGTCAGGAAAACAAGTCCCGGAAGATTTAAGATCGAAATTTTGGGAGAAAGCACAGATTTGCACGCCGGCCAATTTGTAGACCGAGTTGGAGTAAGCTTAGGGCTTCCTTTTCCCGCTGGTAGAGATCTGGAAAAGTTAGCATTGAAGGCAGCTCCGGGAGCTGCTTCTTTGTTACCGTCATCCGTAAAGGGATATGAGATGAGCTTTTCAGGAGTTGAATCCGCAGCCCAACGCCTGCTGGAAACAAACAAACGCCCTGCTGATGTGGCCAGGGCGGTTGAAGGCTGTATTGTCCGCACCTTGTTTAAAGTATTGACTAAGGCTATCGAGGAAACAGGTTTAACTAATATTCTGGTTGTGGGCGGGGTTGCTTCCAATAGATATATCCGGGCCGAACTTGCTAAGAAAGTCGGGACCAAAGGACGATTATTCTGGGCTAGACCGGAGTGGAGCTCAGACAATGCCATAGGAGTGGCGTTAATTGCCCAAGAAGTTCAAAATGGCTAATTACTAATGGTTTTAAAATAATATATATTTAGTTAATGTAAAAAACTTCGGAAAAAGGAAATTTTTGTATTAACAAATAATGCGAGCCCTTGTATAATTATCCTATAGTAATATTTATATTATTCAGACTATTAATAAGAAAAAGTAGACAAGTTAATATAAGAATTATTTTGTTAAATATGTGAGATTATATTTATTCAATATGTGAGATTATATTTATTTAATATGTAGGATTATTTTAATTTAATATGTAATATTATATTTAGGTTTTACCTGGTAAGGAGGAGAGCAATGTACACAGTTGTAAAAAAACGAGCATTAGCGGAAGCAATAGTTTTGCTGGAAATTCAAGCTCCGGATGTTACCAGAAAGGCTCAGGCCGGTCAATTTGTAATTGTACGGCAAAGGCATAATTCAGAGAGGATACCTTTAACCATAATGGATTTTGATCGGCAGAAAGGAACTGTGACTATTGTCCTCCAAGCTGTCGGGTATTCCTCCCAGCTCCTCACGGAGATGGAGGAAGGTGATAGTTTGCTTGATTTTGTAGGCCCTTTGGGGCAACCGACCGAGATAAGAAACTACGGTACAGTGCTTTGTGTGGGTGGAGGTGTTGGCGTAGCACCAATTCATCCCATTGCCCGGGCTTTGAAAGATGCCGGCAATAAAGTAATCTCTATCTTGGCAGCTAAAAATAAAGACTTAATTATCTTGGAAGAAGAAATGAAAGCTGTCAGTGATGAAGTAGTAATTACCACCGATGACGGATCTTATGGCCTAAAGGGCTTTGCCACTCATGGTGTGCAAGCCGTTTTAGAGAGAGGTTTGGATATTAGTGCAATTTGGGCTATCGGTCCTATGATAATGATGAAATCAGTGGCCGACTTTACTAAACCCTTAGGGATCAAGACTTTAGTCAGTATGAATCCAATTATGGTAGACGGAACAGGTATGTGCGGTGCCTGTCGCGTGCAAGTCGGGCAGGAAACAAAGTTTGCTTGTGTTCACGGACCTGAATTTGATGGGCATTTAGTGGATTTTGATCTAGCCATGAAACGTTCAGCCTATTTTCGCCAAGAAGAGGCGATAGCGTTGCAAAAACATAAATGCCAGTGCCAAAAGGAGGGGAATTAATATGGTTTCTAAACTGCCACGTCATGATATGCCCCGCCAAGATGCTCTGGCCAGAAGAAATAACTTCCAAGAAGTTGCGCTTGGTTATCCACTAGAAATGGCCGTGCAAGAAGCTAACCGTTGTCTCCAGTGTAAAAAACCAAAATGTGTAGCAGGTTGTCCTGTAGGTGTTGATATTCCTCAGTTTATCCAAAAAATAGCTGAAGGTGAGTTTTTGGAAGCTGCCCAAATAATAAAAAACAAAAATTTGTTGCCTGCTATTTGCGGAAGGGTTTGTCCCCAAGAAAGTCAGTGTGAGGCCCAATGTATTCTCGGTGCTAAAGGCGAGCCGGTTGCGATTGGCCGTTTGGAACGCTTTGCTGCCGACTATGAAATCAGTCAAGGCTGCTGTAAAACCGAGTGTCAGGCGCCTACCGGTAAAAAGGTCGCTGTAATTGGGGCCGGTCCGGCAGGTCTGAGTTGTGCAGCTGAATTAGCTCGCTCAGGGCATGAAGTAACTATTTATGAAGCCCTGCATGTTGCCGGGGGAGTACTGATGTATGGCATACCGGAATTTCGCTTACCTAAGGCTATAGTGCAGAAAGAGATAAACGGCTTAAAAGATATGGGAGTAGAGATCAAAGTCAATCAAGTGGTAGGCAAGATTACATCTGTGCAGGAATTATTGGACTCAGGCTATGATGCTGTATTTATTGGTACCGGCGCCGGTTTGCCTCATTTTTTGAATATTCCCGGTGAAAATTTATGCGGGGTTTACTCGGCAAACGAATTTTTAACCCGCTCTAATCTTATGAAAGCTTATGACTTCCCTAACCATATTACCCCTATAAAAGTCGGCGAACGAGTGGCTGTTCTGGGGGGAGGAAATGTGGCGATGGATGCCGCCCGCACAGCTTTAAGGCTTGGCGCAAAAGATGTATATATTATTTACCGCCGTTCAAGGACAGAGCTTCCGGCTAGGGCGGAAGAGGTTGAAAATGCGGAAGAGGAAGGCGTTAAATTTTATCTGCTGACTTTCCCGGTGGAGATTTTAGGGAATGAAAACGGCAACGTTAAAGGTATGGTTTGTTTGCGTTATGAGTTGGGTGAACCGGATGAATCCGGGCGTCGTAAACCATTAGCGATTAAAGGATCGGAATTTGAAATACCGGTGGATACAGTTGTGGTAGCAGTTGGTCAAGGCCCTAATCCTTTAGTGACTATGACGACCAAAGGGTTGGCGCTTGATAAGCGCGGTACCATACTCGTCGATGAAGAAACTATGGCAACTTCTATTCCCGGCGTTTACGCAGGCGGAGATATTGTTACCGGTGCGGCGACCGTAATTCAGGCCATGGGAGCCGGCAAAAAAGCTGCAGCTTCTATTAATAAATATTTAGCTACAAAGTAAATTTAATTTAGACCGTAAATTGCTGCGGATAGTCTTATCTGCAGTTTTTTTGGCCCTAAAAGACAAAAAAATAACAAACATATATAAAAGAAGTCAAAAGATAAACTAGACAATACATAAGTTAAATATTATATTATTTAAGATGGGGGAAATATTTTGCAAGTTAAAGAAAAAATTCATTAGGATTAACATTTTTCTGGCGAAATATTTGTTTTCTGTTGTGTTGTGACCTAAGTTTATAAAAAGGAATTTGGGGGAAGGAAAATGGGAAAAGGTGTGTGTGCATGTCAATCTGAGAAGTTCAAACAGCTGGAAAGGATTATTGCAGAGCAGAAAGGGCAGCCTGGTTCACTCATCCCCGTTATGCATGAGGCGCAAGAACTGTTTGGACACTTGCCGCTGGAAGTTCAGGCGGCTATTGCTGAAGGGCTGGATGTGCCTTTAGCTGATGTTTACGGAGTTGCAACTTTCTATTCCAAATTTACTCTTCAGCCTAAAGGGAAATTCCAGATCAATGTTTGCTTGGGCACAGCATGTTATGTTAAAGGAGCTCAGTTGATTCTGGATAAGCTTGCTGAGATGTTGCAAATCTCCGTAGGTGAAACCACTGCGGACGGGATTTTTTCCTTGGACGCCACCAGATGTATTGGCGCTTGTGGCCTGGCCCCGGTGATGACCGTAAACAATCAGGTTTATGGCCAGTTAACTGTGGAAAGCGCTGAAAAAATTATCCAAGAGTACCTCTTAAGAGCGAGGAGGGATATCAATGCTAACCTTTGAAAAATTGGAGCAAATACGGCAAGCTAACATCGAGCTTAACCGTCAGGGTATTCGGGTTGTTGTCGGGATGGCAACCTGTGGGTTAGCGGCGGGAGCTCAGCTTGTCTATGATGTGTTCCAGCAAGAAATTAAAAAGCGGGCTTTAACGGGGATGAGACTTGTCCCGGGCGGGTGTATCGGCGCTTGCAGTTTGGAACCGATTGTCGATGTTTATACTCCAGGCCAGGAAAAGATTACTTATGTTCAAGTTACCCCCGAAAAAGCTCAAAAAATTATTGAAGAGCACTTGGTGCATAGCCGGGTAGTGGATGAATATGTTGAGAAATTGGAATTTAAAGGTCAAGAACGGATAGCACTACGTAATTGCGGGATTATCAATCCCGAAGATATTAATGAATATATTGCCAATGACGGTTATCAAGCTCTGGCTAAGGTTTTGCAAGAAATGACTCCCGAAGAGTTGATTACCGAAATTAAGAAATCTGGTTTAAGAGGCCGCGGTGGTGCCGGGTTCCCAACTGGTACCAAGTGGTCTTTTGCATTTTCAGGCGGCGGTCAAAAATATGTTTGTTGTAATGCCGATGAAGGTGACCCCGGAGCTTATATGGACCGGAGCATTTTGGAGGGTGATCCCCACTCTGTGCTAGAGGCTATGGCCTTGGCCGGTTATGCAATTGGCTCTAATCAAGGTTATATCTACGTACGGGCAGAATATCCCGTGGCCGTAAAACGTTTGGAGATTGCTATTGAGCAGGCCCGAGAAGCCGGCCTTTTGGGTGAAAATATTTTGGGAACCGGTTTTTCTTTTGATATTGAATTGCGTTTGGGAGCCGGAGCCTTTGTCTGCGGTGAAGAGACGGCTTTAATGACTTCTATTGAAGGTAAACGCGGTGAACCAAGACCGCGGCCCCCCTTTCCCGCCGTAAAAGGCCTTTTTGGCAAACCTACTATTCTCAATAATGTGGAAACTTTCGCTAATATTCCTCCTATTATTCTCAAAGGAGCCGACTGGTTTGCTAACATCGGCACAGAAAGAAGCAAAGGAACTAAAGTTTTTGCCCTGGTCGGTAAAGTTAACAACATTGGCTTAATCGAAGTCCCCATGGGAACCACTTTAAGGACAGTTATTGAAAAAATCGGAGGGGGAATCTCCGGCGGCAAAAGGTTTAAAGCAGCACAAACCGGCGGACCTTCCGGAGGCTGTATTCCGGCGGAACATATTGACACCCCGATCGAATATGAAACTTTGCTCGAACTGGGATCTATGATGGGCTCAGGCGGCATGATTGTCATGGATGAGGATAATTGTATGGTTGACGTGGCACGTTTTTTCCTGGAGTTCACGGTTGATGAGTCCTGTGGGAAGTGCCCTCCCTGCCGGATAGGTACCAAGAGGATGCTGGAATTATTGGAGAAAATTTGTAATAACGAAGGAGAAGAGGGAGATATTGAAGTCCTGGAAAATCTAGCTCGAACTATCAAAGCCGGAGCCCTTTGTGCTTTAGGGCAAACCGCTCCCAATCCGGTCTTAAGTACCTTGCGTTATTTCCGGCATGAATACGATGCTCATATTAAGGATAAACGGTGCCCGGCAGGTATCTGCCAAGCGTTTATGACTTACGTGATAAATCAAGAAAAATGTACCCAATGCCATATTTGTGCTAGAAACTGTCCAACGAATGCAATTATAGGTAAACCAAAGGAAAAGCATTATATCGATACCAATCTCTGTATAAAATGCGGCCTCTGTATAACAAAGTGTCCCAAAAAAGCCATCGAAAAAACCAATAAGAATTAAGGGAGGAGAATAAGTATGGAAAAAGTCACTCTGACTATCGATGGCCGTAGTGTTACGGTACCCAAAGACTACACCGTACTTAAGGCCGCTAAAGAACTGAATATCAATATTCCTACTCTCTGTTATTTACCGGACATTAATCAGATTGGAGCTTGCCGTATGTGTCTGGTGGAAGTAAAAGGGGCACGATCCCTGCAAGCGTCATGTACGTTACCGGTTGCCGAAGGGATGGAAGTCAAGACCAATACTCCGCTATTAAGACAAACCCGTAAAACTATTTTGGAACTTATCCTTTCCGATCATAACCGGGAATGTACAACCTGTGTACGCAGTAATAACTGTGAATTGCAGAGCATGGCCAGACAATTCGGTATTAAGGATATATATTTCAAAACAAAACTTTCGCCCTCTAAAGTTGATGACCTTTCTCCTTCAATTGTCCGGGACCAGAGTAAATGCATTCTTTGCCGCCGTTGCATAGCGGTCTGTCATGAAGTTCAAGGAGTAGGAGTTATTCAGGCTACTATGCGGGGCTTTCATACTACAGTCGAGCCTGCTTTCGGTCTGAGCTTAAATGAAGTTGCCTGTATTAATTGCGGTCAATGTATTCAAGCCTGTCCGGTAGGTGCCCTGAAAGAGAAAGATGATACGGAAAAGGTTTGGCAGGCCCTGGCCGATCCGGATAAGCATGTTGTAGTGCAAACCGCCCCGGCCGTAAGGATAGCTCTGGGTGAAGAATTTGGTCTGCCGCCCGGAAGCATAGTTACCGGAAAAATGGTGAGTGCTTTGCGTCTTTTGGGCTTTGACCGAGTTTTCGATACAGACTTTGCTGCTGACTTGACTATTATGGAAGAAGGAACGGAACTAATTAACCGTATTCAAAAGGGTGGTAAATTGCCGCTTCTAACTTCTTGCAGTCCCGGCTGGATTAAATTTTTGGAAACTTATTATCCGGATATGATTGATAACCTTTCCACCTGCAAATCACCTCAACAAATGATGGGGGCAGTTATCAAGACCTATTACGCTCAAAAAGCTGGGGTTGATCCTAAGCAAATATATTCTGTCTCGATTATGCCTTGCACTGCCAAGAAATATGAATGTGAGCGTCCAGAAATGAATTCTTCCGGCTATCAGGATGTGGACGCAGTCTTGACCACCAGAGAACTGGCTCAGATGATTCGGCAGGCCGGCATTGATTTTGTTAGCCTAGAAGAAGGAACTTTCGACAGTCCTTTAGGCGAGAGCACCGGGGCGGCGGTAATTTTCGGCGCGACAGGCGGTGTAATGGAAGCGGCTTTAAGAACCGTGGCTGAGGTGCTTACCGGGAAAGAAGCTGAAAATATCGAATATCATGCGGTCCGCGGTGTGGAAGGAATAAAAGAGGCTGGCATTCAAATCGGTGATCTGCACTTAAAAGCTGCGGTAGCTCATGGAACAGGCAATGCTCGTAAACTTTTGGATAGAATTCGCAGTGGCGAGGCGAACTATCATTTTATAGAGATTATGGCTTGCCATGGAGGATGCGCCACCGGTGGCGGTCAGCCTATCCGCACTGCTACGGAAAAAATGAGCACTGATTTCCGGAAAGTGCGAGGGCAGGCTCTGTATAAAGCTGACGGCCAGCTTAAATTTAGAAAATCTCATGATAATCCGGAAATCAAAAAGATTTATGAAGATTTTCTAGGGGCTCCTAACAGTCCTAAAGCTCATGAGCTTTTGCATACACATTATAGTAAACGCGATTTATATCCCATTATAGTAAACGCGATTTATATCCCATTAATAAACGTAAATAAACATAGAAATAAATAACAAAAACTGCAATCTAAAATAAGCGGTTAGCTCTGAATTAAGCAGTTAACAGCAAAACAACAGTTGTAACAGCGGTATGTATGGGTCGATGGCTATTTTTACAAATACTAACAGTAATATATATCAACTTCATGGCTAAAACTAAATTTAAACAATTACTAAATAACTACTAAACAATTATATGAACGAGGTGAAAAAAATGGCCTTGATTCCCTACGAACCTTTCCGCTTGTTTGATCCTCTTTGGAATGAAATGGACAGATTTATGCGCCGTGGTAAAGAGGATGTATCTGAGTGGCTCTATCGTGTCGATGTAGATGAAACCCCAGACAAGGTAATTATCACAGCTGAGATTCCCGGAATAGAGAATAAGGAGGATCTCAATATTCAAATAAACGAGAATATTCTAACTATTCAAGGAGAAATAAAACGGCTTAAACATAGTGAGGAACGTACTTCCAGATATTCAGAACGGTATTTCGGCACCTTTAGGCGCAAGATAACACTGCCGACAGCGGTAAAGGCGGATGGGGCTCACGCCAGTTATCGCAACGGCGTTCTGGAATTAACCTTTTTAAAAGATCAGCATCCTGCAGCTCGAACTATTGAAGTAGATTTTCATTAGAATACTTTACTATGGCTAAAGCGCACCAAATAGGGTGTCGGACAACCGACACCCCACTCTTTTTTTGGATAATATTAATTTTTGCCGCAATGGTTTAATTATTTTTGTTTGACTTATAAAGCATTAGAGAGTAATATTTTTATGGGTGATTACAGATATAATTATTTAAGAAGGTGAAAAAACTGGACGGAGACAGTTGCTACGGACCTAAAAAAATGAATATTACAGTATGAAGTAGGTTAAAGTCTTGTTTTTTCTCACTCCTTCTATAATATAGAAAAAGAGGGGGTTTACGAGATTCTGAGACTTAACCTGCTGAAACGGGGGGGGAAAATTGTGCTCAGAATCTATAAAAATGACGGTATTAATTTTATGGAGTTAGAAATCGCCAATTTAGTTAGAAACGCTTGGATCAATCTTGTAAACCCTACCACTGAAGAACTGGAGTTAGTTGCCGAAAAAACCGATGCACCAATTGATTTTCTTAAAGCAGCGCTGGACGAAGAAGAACGGCCACGTATTGAAATGGAAAAAGATTCTGTTCTTATACTAATTAATATTCCGGTTATGCTTAGTGAGACCAATTATGATACCTTGCCTCTAGGAATTGTTATCACTCCTCAGAATCTTATTTCCGTTTGTTTGGAAAATAACCCGGTAATCCTTGAATTTAACGAATACAATCGTAGATCCTTCAATACGGCTAAAAAAACAAGATTTTTATTTCAGATTTTGTATAAGTCTGCCACCTATTATCTTCGTTATTTGCGCCAAATCAGTAAATTGAGCGAGCAGATTGAGGGTGGATTGCGCCGGACCATGAGAAACAAAGAATTATTTGAACTCATGGATCTTCAACAAGGCCTGACTTACTTTACCTCTTCTCTTAGATCTAATGGTATTGTACTTGATAGACTGCTTCGAATCAGGTCCAACCAACAGACAAATCATCTTATTCAAATCTACGAAGAAGATGAAGATCTCTTGGAAGATGTAATTATCGAAAATAATCAGGCTATACAAATGGTTGAAATGTACAGCAAGATCTTGTCGCGCATGGCGGATACTTTTGCTTCCATTATTTCCAACAACTTGAATATGGTTATGAAATTTTTAACCTCGATGACCATTATTTTGGCTATTCCGACTATGATCGCCAGTTTTTGGGGAATGAACGTTTATGTCCCCTTTCAGGAAAACCCTTTGGGTTTTTTATGGACTATTGTTATTATTATTGTTGCGACCGGAATTACTACTTATGTACTTATTAGAAGGAGAATTCTTTAGCTAACGGGACAGAAGGGATGGTTCTGGGATCTCCTTTTGGCGGGACACCAGAACCATCCCTTCTGTCCTCTTCTTTGTGCTTGGGCGTTAAACTTATACGCGGTCGAAATAAATATTTTTGCTGCCGGCACTTAAGGGAATGCCTACCACAACTTCACCTTCCATTAATCCCAGCTTACGGGCTGCCGTACCAAGGGTGTACATTATGCGGTTATCAACGTTATGGATGCTGGCTGTTTTAGCGGCTGAGCCCAAAGCAATGCCTAAGTCTATTAAACGCCAGGCACATAAGGGCCCTGCCAGTTCCGGGCCTTCCACAGCTGCTGGAAGTTGGGAGCATTTGGGATAGCCACATGCCCCGCAGTTTAAGCCGGCGGGTTTAGATTCTTTTAAAGCCAACAGGACAATTGCTTGGGATTTTCTTACATTGCCACCATCGCGAGCAAAAGATTTTTTGCCCGGCTGTTCCCCCAATTCACTCATCTTATCCGCCAGCTGTTCTATAATTTCCGGATCGGTAACTATATTAATTCTTACAAAATCCTGGCCTTTGGCCTTAGGGGCGGTACTGGCTGCTAAAGCCATTAATTCAGCTGCAGTTTTAATTATTTCCATTGATCTATCTCCTTTTTACTTTTTTAGGCAGATTGTTTTATACAATTGATTGTGTTTATATTATATACAAAAATTGGCCTAAATCCTATTGTCAGTTAGTATTGAGGGCCTTAAAGAGAGGTGGCTTAAGCTGTCAGATAAAATCTTGACCGTGTCGGAAATAACCCGTGAAATTAATCAAGCGCTGAAAAATCATGTGCTTTTGAGAAATTGTTGGGTAACGGGAGAGATTTCCAATTACAAAGAACATCTGCCATCCGGACACTGGTATTTTACTTTAAAGGATGAGTATACAAGTCTAAAAGCCGTTATGTTTAGAACCAGGGCGGCTTCTGCCGCTTTTAAACCTCAAAACGGCATGAAGGTTATAATCCGGGGTAGCGTGAAACTTTATGAGAAAAACGGTAGTGTTCAGCTTTACGCTGAAGAAATATTTCCCAGCGGTCTAGGGGCCTTGTATATTGCTTTTGAACAGTTAAAGAACAGGCTGGCGGCAGAAGGGTTGTTTGCTCCCGAAAAGAAAAAACCAATTCCCAAATATCCTCAACGCATTGCGATTATTACCAGTCCTACCGGTGCGGCCATAAAAGATATTTTAAACATTGCGGGAAGGCGTAATCCCTTAGTCAAGTTAATGGTTTTTCCTAGTGCGGTACAAGGGGAAACTGCTTCGCAGGAAATTGCAGAGGCCATAGCTCGAGCTAACAATTATCAAGATATTGATTTATTAATTGTCGGCCGGGGAGGAGGTTCGCTGGAGGAACTGTGGGCCTTTAATACCGAAGAAGTAGCCAGGGCGATTGCTGGCTCCCGAATTCCCGTTATTTCTGCCGTGGGCCATGAAATAGACTTTACCATCGCAGATTTTGTAGCTGATCTCAGAGCACCAACCCCTTCAGCAGCAGCAGAAATTGCCGTACCTTTGTTGACCGATATGCAAACAGCTGTAATGTCCTACCAAGAAAAACTTAATCTCAAAATGGCCGCTATCATCGAACATTATAGGAGTAAAGTTCGGGAATTATCTTCTCACCGCGGCCTGGCCAGGCAAGCTTTTAAGCTTGAACAGGCACGGCAGGAAATTGATATCTTAGCTGTTCGCCTCCAAGACAGTATGACTGGATTTCTTACTAATAAGAATGGTATACTTAAACTATTAAGCACTAAAATTGATATGCTCAGCCCCTTAACAACGTTAGGGAGAGGCTATGTTCTTGCTTACAATACAGAAGGGGAAATAGTCAATACTGTTTCCCGGCTGACTGCAGGTGATAAATTGCAGCTGCAATTTAAAGACGGCCGAGCAGATTGTGAAGTAAAAAGAGTAGATAAATCATAACCTACACCATATTATATTAAGGTAGAAGGGATTGGACATGACCGAATTAAAAGCGGAACTAAGCTTTGAAAAGGGAATAGAAAGATTAGAGCAAATTGTTAACGAGTTGGATCAAAATAATTTGCCCCTGGATAAGGCTCTAGCTTGTTTTCAGGAGGGTATTGAATTGGTTAGGCATTGTAATCGTCTTTTAGATTTAGCAGAAGCTAAAGTTAAAGCTCTTACGGAAGATAGCGAGGAAGAGGTTATGGCCGGCAATGTTTAAACAACAATATGAGGCTTATCGCCAATTGGTGGAAAATTATTTGGCCCAATTGCCTTGGGACGAAAGCTTAATCTGTAACAGTATGAATTATTCTTTAACTGCCGGAGGGAAAAGGATCAGGCCTGTATTAGCCTTGGCCTGCATTGAACTTGTGGGCGGCCAACCGCTGGATTTTATTCGAGAAGTCGTAGCTTTGGAACTTATTCATACCTATTCTTTAATTCATGATGATCTACCGGCTATGGACAATGATGATTTCCGACGCGGTAAACCTTCCAATCATAAAATGTTCGGCGAAGCAACTGCGATTCTCACCGGTGATGCTTTGCTCACTTATGCCTTTGAACTTTTAGCCCAGCCTTCATCTATTCCCCCGGAAAAGCAACTTCGAGTAATCCGGGAAACCGCTAAGGCAGCAGGCTGGAAGGGAATGATCGGAGGTCAGGTTCTGGATACTTTAGGCAGTGGGCAGGATTATAGCTTAGCCGATATTGAAAATATTCATCGTCAAAAGACAGGCGCCTTATTAGTGGCTTCAGCTCGTTTGGGTGCAATTTTAGGAGGAGGAACGGAAGGCCAAATAGAAAAAATTTCTCAGTATGCCGCTCTCCTTGGCCTGGCTTTTCAAATTAAAGACGATATTCTGGATATTAGCAGTGAACAGGCTATTCTCGGAAAACCTGTCGGCAGTGACTTGAAACAAGACAAAAAAACTTTTGTTTCCATGTTAGGGTTGGCCCAAGCCGAAAAACGTTTAGCTGAGACAATAGCTGCTGCTAAGCGCTGCCTGGAAGATTTTCAGGACGGCACGCAATTTCTTTCATCTCTCGCTGATTATATTGCCCAACGCAATACCTAATTGAATACCTGATTGATTGTTTATTCTGATGCAAGGTGGTCGTGGTATGACTCATATTTCAGCGATTTTAGATAATATGATTATGTGGGCGTCTCTGACCGCTTTCCTAGTGGCTCAGGTAGCAAAAATTATATTTAATTTTTTTGTGGAGAAAAAATGGGATCTTAACCTTTTAATGAGTTCAGGCAGCTTTCCAAGCTCACATACTGCTATTGTGTGTGCTTTAGCTGTAAGCGTCGGCAAAGTAGAGGGTTGGGATTCTTCTTTATTTGCCATCTCCGTGGCCTTGGCAGTCATTGTCATGTACGATGCAGCCGGGGTTCGGCGAGCAGCGGGAAACCAAGCTAAAGTTATTAATTATGTAGTAGATTGGCTTAAGATGCATCAAGGTGATAGACTGGTATTTAATTTGGAAGAGAAAAGATTGAAAGAACTTATTGGGCATACGCCTTTTGAGGTTTTCGGAGGTGCGATAGTAGGGTGCCTTGTGGCCATAATATTTTTTGGAATTTAAATCTTAATTTGCTTTTAAGGTTTAATTATTATGGTTAATTGTAAAACTTTAAAGGGGTAAGTTCCTTGGGGAATAAAAAGAAACGCAGTTATAAATATCTAATAGTTGTTTTAATAGGGACTTTTTTTATCGCGGCTTTACTGGGAAGCGGAACCGAAACTATTCTCCGTTATATGCCGTTAAGTTTGGCCTGGATACTTTTAGTTGTAGTTATCGCGGTAGGCATTGTTTTCGACGTTTTAGGAGTCGCTGCCGCCGCCGCCGATGAAGCGCCTCACAATGCCAGGGCGGCAAAGAAAATTTTTGGTGCCAGGCAGTCTGTTCATTTGATTAAACGTGCTGATAGGGTGTCTAATTTTGCCTGTGATATTATCGGTGATATTACCGGGACTCTCAGTGGAGCCATAGGGGCTACTATTATTATGAATCTGTTGTCCAGTTACCCGGAATTAAGCAAGTGGCAATTACTGCTTAATGTATTAATCCTGGCGGTTATCGCTTCCTGTACCGTAACAGGAAAAGCCTGGGCTAAAACATTTGCTATTAACGAAGCTAACACCATATTGGACTACGCCGGAAGATTAGTCGCCGGCTTCGAAAAAGTAACCAGGCTCGATTTGACCGGAGCAACCAAAAGGGGAGGAAAATAATTTGGGGTTTCTTGAGAACATAAACTCGCCGGATGACTTGAAAAAATTGACTTATAGCCAACTTAAAAAACTTGCAGAGGAAATTCGGCAAGAAATGATAGATGTAGTTTCTGTAAATGGGGGCCATTTAGCTTCCAATTTGGGAGTGGTGGAATTAACCATTGCTCTGCACCGGGTTTTTAATAGCCCTCAAGATAAAATAATTTGGGATGTTGGGCATCAATCATATGTACATAAGCTACTCACTAATCGCCGGCTGGAATTTAAAAGCCTTAGACAATTCGGAGGGCTGGCCGGTTTTCCCAAGAGAGAGGAGAGCGTACATGACAGTTTTAATACCGGTCACTCCAGCACCTCAATCTCTGCGGCTTTAGGTTTTGCCAAAGCCAGGGATATTAACGGAGAAAAACATGAGGTAGTAGCGGTTATCGGCGACGGGGCTATGAGTGCCGGTATGGCTTACGAAGCTTTAAATCATGCCGGCAGCAGTGACAGCAACCTCATTGTCGTTCTTAACGATAA
Organism: Peptococcaceae bacterium; assembly: GCA_012521215.1. Lineage (GTDB taxonomy): Bacteria > Bacillota > Desulfitobacteriia > Desulfitobacteriales > Syntrophobotulaceae > JAAYMU01. The sequence goes on from JAAYMU010000052.1 coordinate 15,588, forward strand.
TGAAATGTTTATTTCCCCTCATGTGGGCGCCATGTCCTCTTACCTCAATAAAATAAGAACAGCACCGGGTTATGAAAAAAGGAAAGAGGAATTAAAAAACTTCTTGACTAATATACCCGCTATAGGGTCATCGGTAGCCAAGGCAGCAGGTAAAGCCAAAGACGGGCTTAAATATTTTTTGATGCCGGGGATGGTCTTTGAAGAATTGGGATTTACCTATTTAGGACCAATAAACGGCCATGATATCCCCAGTTTAGAGCAGGTCCTTAAGCAGGCCAAACAAAAAAAGGGACCGGTACTCATACATGTGGTGACCTGTAAGGGCCAAGGTTATGAACCGGCCAAGCGAAGTTCAGATGTTTTCCACGGGGTGGGGCCCTTTAACAAAGAAACCGGTGAAATAATCAAAAAGAAAGCACCCCCTACCTATACCCAAGTTTTTGGTCAGACTATTTGTGAAATGGCTGAACGGGACGACAGTATAGTTGCTGTTACGGCAGCCATGGGAAGCGGAACAGGGTTAAGCAAATTCGGCGAGCTTTTTCCCCATAGATTTTTCGATGTAGGAATTGCCGAACAACATGCCGTAACCTTTGCAGCCGCCTTAGCCTTCGGTGATCTTAAACCTGTGGTGTCTATGTATTCAACTTTTTATCAAAGGGCTTATGATCAGGTCCTGCATGATATATGCTTGCAAAATGCACCTGTTGTCTTGGCCGTTGATCGAGCCGGAGTAGTAGGGGAAGACGGGCCTACGCACCATGGTATCTTCGATATTTCTTTTTTCAGGGCTATACCAAACTTGACATTAATGGCACCTAAGGATGAGAATGAATTAAGGCATATGATTTATTCAGCTTTTACCTATCGGCAGCCGGTGGCTGTTCGTTATCCCCGCTCAGCGGGTTTGGGTGTCCAGATAGATAAAAAAATGCAATTGATAGAAAAGGGAAAAGCGGAACTGCTTCGAGACGGTAAAGACCTTACGCTCATAGGTTTTGGACCTGTAGTTTATAAGTGTTTGCACGCGGCGGAGAAATTAAAAACTATGGGTATTGACGCTGCAGTTTTAAATCTAAGGTTTGTTAACCCTCTCGATGAGCATTTAATTATATCTCTGGCTAAAAAGACCGGGAAGCTTGTAACTGTAGAGGATCATATCCTAAACGGGGGGGTCGGCAGTGCCGTACTGGAAGTTCTTCAGAGCAAGGGATTTACGGATATAAAAGTTGAAAGAATAGGTTATAAGGGTTATGTTGAACATGGCTCTACTGCTGTTTTACATCAGGTTTACGGAATAAACTCCGAACAAATAGTCAAAACTGCCTTGAAACTAGCAGGCAGGGATAAAAGGGAAGGTTTAGCAAGTGGCTAAAAAAAAATCCAGACTGGATGTTTTCTTAGTACAGCAAGGTTTGGCTGACAGCAGGGAAAAAGCTAAGGCTTTGATTATGGCCGGTAAAGTATATGAAGAAAATATCCGGCTTGACAAACCGGGAATGATGGTTGAAGAAGATACAAACATAACAATTAAAGGCGATGTTAACCCGTATGTCTCGCGTGGCGGTTTGAAATTGGCCAAAGCGATTAAGGTCTTTAATCTGGATTTTAAGAATAAAATCGTTGCCGATATCGGCGCCTCCACGGGAGGGTTTACGGACTGCGCCCTGCAGAACGGGGCGCAAAAAGTATACGCCATTGATGTTGGTTACGGGCAACTGCACTGGAAACTACGTAATGATAAAAGAGTCGTATGCCTAGAAAGGACCAATGCCCGGTATTTGCAGGAACAAAGTCTGCCGGAAAAAATAGATATTATTGTATGTGATGTCTCCTTTATTTCCGTAACTAAAATTTTTCCTGCCATGTTCTCCCTGCTTAAACCGGAAGGCGAAGCCCTTGTGCTTATTAAGCCCCAGTTTGAAGCGGGGCCGGAAAATGTCGGCAAGAACGGGGTAGTAAGAGAACCACAAATCCACCGGCAGGTAATTGAATTAGTTTTAAATAAAGCCGAGCAACAAAAATTTACAGTCCGGGGGCTGGATTATTCTCCAATCCGCGGCCCGGAAGGCAATATAGAATTTTTGGCTTGGTTACAAAAAAGTGGGCCTGAGGCCCAAAGTATGGCTTGGTTGTCCCTTGTCCCGACTTTGGTGCAGCAGGCCCAAGAGGAAGCGGAGTAAAAAATGGCGAACCGCGTGGGCTTATATGTAAATCCTACCAAAATAAATACTGATACCCTTCCGTCCCAATTAACTACTTGGTTTAAACAACAGGGCTGGGAAACAGTATTTGATTGGCAACATAATAAGCGGGTAATTGAGGACCTTGATTTTATACTTTCCCTAGGGGGAGATGGAACAGTGCTGCAAGCGGCGCGGGAAGCAGCATCCTTTGGTGTTCCGGTTTTAGGGGTTAATTTTGGGCGCTTGGGTTTTTTATGCGAAGTAGAACGGGGCGATATTTATTCCGCTTTAAAACGAGTAATGAGTAAAGAGTACTCGATTGAAGAAAGAATGATGATGGGGGCCAGTTTAACCAGGTCCGGGAAAAAAATGCAGTATACAGTGTTGAATGACGTAGTTTTCATCAGGGAATACCCTGAGCATATGATTACTTTAGAAGTTAAACTTTCCGGACAAGCCCTTGCCAGTCCCCCGGCAGACGGCTTGATTATTGCCACCCCTACCGGTTCAACAGCTTACTCTTTATCCTCCGGCGGTCCGATAGTCAGCCCTGATGTGGAAGCAATACTTATCACTCAGATTTCACCTCATTCCCTTTCCTCCAGACCGATGATTGTTTCACGGCACGAAAAAATTGATGTGACCTTTACAAAAGGTACAATCTGTCGGGTTACTTTTGACGGCGGGAATATGTTGGTCATGAATCCCGGGGAGACAATTAGGGTGGAATCAATTCCACTGAAAGCAAAATTTATTCGGTTAGCAGGACGGAGTTTTCCGAAAATTGTAAGAGAAAAGCTGCGGGATCGTTGGCATGAATAACCAAAATACTGCTAATGTAGCCCAATATATATACGATATTTGTTTTTGCTTTGAGAAGAAAAGGTTGGCGTCTATAATATGAATAAAGGGATTTGGCTAAACTCATCAAGGGGCATCCAGGACATTCAAAACCTGTTGCGCAGTTATTTAGAAGCCGTAATCCAACCTGGCGATGTTGTAGTGGATGCGACGGCAGGGCGGGGCCGGGACACCTTGTTTCTGGCCCAATGCGTAGGCGACAGGGGGAAAGTTTATGCTTTTGATATTCAGGAAGAAGCGCTTACTTCCACCCGGGAATTAATAAAAAAACATGATTTGGAAAAGAGGGTGGAAATAATACAAGCCTCTCACTCCGAAATAGCTGCCTATGTTCCCCCCGACATTAAGGCCATAGTTTTTAATCTTGGCTATTTGCCGGGTAGTACCAGTAAGGTAGCGACTAGAGCGGAAACTACTGTGCCGGCAATAGCCCAGGCTTTGAATCTTCTTAGGGCAACAGGTTTGATGGCTATCACGGTGTATCGCGCCCACAACCATGCTTTGGAAGAATCTGAGGCCCTTCTTGCCTTTTTAACATCTTTAGATAAGAAGGAATTTAGTGTCCTGCAAGGAATTTATCTAAATCAAAAGAAACTGTCCCCTTACTGGGTAATTATCCAAAAGAACAGGAGGAAAACCAATGAAAGCTCGCCGGCAGAAAAAAATACGTGATCTCGTTACCAACGAAATAATAAAAACTCAGGAAGACCTTGCCGGTAGACTCTTAGAAGAAGGTTTTGCCGTAACCCAGGCTACAATTTCCAGGGATATTAAAGAGATGGGATTGGTTAAAGTCCCAAGCGGAGGGGATGAATACCGTTACGCGCTGCGCAATGAATCCCTCCCCATAAGTTACCAGGAACGGTTAAAAAGAATGTTAAAAGAGGCTGTCGTCAGTATTGATTTCAGTGAAAATATTATCGTGGTAAAGACTATTCCTGGCAATGCTCAAGCCTTGGCCTTACTTCTAGATAATGTTGACTGGAAGGAAGTTATCGGCTCGGTAGCCGGTGATGATACTATATTTCTACTGATAAAACCAAAAGAAGCCGTAAAAACCGTTCTTCAGCGTCTGGACAGTTTTATTTGACCTATGCAAACGCCAACAAGGCTTCAAAGCCAAGGAGGGAGTTATTTACATGCTTCTGGAGTTGCGGATTAAAGATTTTGGACTTATGGAAGATGTTCATTTGCACTTGGATAAAGGTTTAACGGTATTTACCGGTGAAACCGGCGCAGGCAAGTCCATGTTGGTCGATGCTCTGGGCATCCTGCTCGGCAGTAGAGCCAGCAGCGAATTTATTCGTCATAATAGGGCAAAAGCCTGTGTAGAAGGAGTATTTACCAATCTACCGACAAACATCATTAATTTTCTGCTTGAAGAGGGCTATCCCTATGAGGATGAATTGCTGTTTCTCTACAGAGAGATTAATGAAAACGGCAAAAACTTGTGCCGGGTCCAAGGGAGAACCGTCCCGTTAACCTTATATCGTACATTTTGTGAAGGGCTGGTAGATATCCATGGTCAGATGGAGCACCAGTCTCTGTTGGTTGTAGATAATCATCGAGAATTGCTCGATCGCTTTGGAGGAAAAGAACACCAGGATTTATTATCCCAGGTAAAGAAAGCGGCTCTGCGCTACCGCAAGGTTTTAGCCAGGGAAAGGGAACTTTTACGTTCGGAAAGGGACCGGGAGAGAAGAGAAGAACTTTTACGTTACCAGATTGGAGAAATAGAACAAATTGATCCTCAACCCGGGGAAATGCAAGAGTTAGAAAAAGAGAAGAAGTTTTTGCAAAATGCTGAAAAAATAGTGAGCTTAGTCAACGAAGCCTACGAACAGCTTTATGGCAGTGAGAATAGTCTGGCTTATATGGCGGCTTTTGATCAAATTGGCGCCTCTATGCGCAATATGGAGGAACTCACTAATCTTGATCCGGAAAGTGAGACCCTTTATACCGGCCTGCGGGATATTTACTATAACCTGGAGGATTATATAGAAAATTTAAGAACTTATAAAGACAATTTGGATTTCCAACCCGGAAGGTTGGACCAAATCGAGGCCAGACTGGTTGAGCTCCAAAAATTAAGAAAGTATTCTTTGGATATAGATGCAGTGCTGGAAAAAAAGAAAGAAATGGAACAAGAACTGGAAGAAATATCCCACTTGCAGGAAGAAAATGAAAACATTAAAAGGGAGAAAAAGGATGTTTTAGAGGAATATAATGCTTTGGCAGAAAAATTGAGTCTTTACCGGGGAATTCAAGCTCAAAAAATTGAAAAAAGCTTGCAAGAAGAACTCCGAGATTTGGGTCTGACGGAAGCCAGAGTAGAAGTTATTTTTAATCCAGTAACCGAACCTTCTCAGGATGGAGCGGAACAGGTGGAGTTTTATTTTTCTGCCAATGTTGGTGAACCGCCCAAACCTTTGATCAAAGTGGCTTCCGGTGGAGAAATGTCCAGACTCATGCTTGCTTTAAAAAGTCTCATGTCCCAAGTGGAGAAAGTAGATACTTTTATCTTTGATGAAGTGGACAGCGGTGTGGGCGGCCGTACAATAAAAAAAGTTGCGGAGAAGTTGGAGAAAATCTCTTTAAACCGCCAAGTTTTATGTATCACTCATTCAGCGCCGGTGGCGGCCTTGGCGGATAAACATTTTGGGATTGAGAAAAGGGTTATTGGTGAGCGCACGTTGACCCGGGTTCAAGAATTAAACGAAGAGGAACGAATTCAAGAATTAGCCCGAATGCTTGGCGGCGAAAATATGGCTTGGAGTTTAGCAGAAACTTTAAGGAAACAGGCCCAGGAGTAGATTTTGTTACCGGGGAGATGGTACCCATTGATTAACTTTGGGATTGGAAAATATTTAGATAGGTTGAAAAATAAGGTGACAACCAATAAACGCCTTAGATATGCTATGAGCAGCTTAGAAAACATACCCGATGGGGTATTTTGGGTTGATGATAGCGGGCGGATTATTTATGTA
>JAAYMU010000053.1 GCA_012521215.1 Peptococcaceae bacterium
AGCAAAAACAAACCAATGATCAAAGCAATATTGCGTATATCAGATAAGCTTATTAATAACTGAGGAATTTACACACTAATCTGGACTTGATCGTTAATTGCTAGGAGGTATTTAGAGATAAACAGAGAATTTATTTTTTTAAATATAATTTAATACGTATTAAAGGGTGTGTATATTATGGATCAAAAAACAATAGCTGATATGCTAGGTGTTTCTCAGGCTACAGTATCTTTGGCCCTATCAGGAGATTCCAGAGTGAACGCGATAACGAGGGAAAAAATAGTTAAGATCGCCAAAGAAATGGGTTATGTTCCCAATGCCAGTGCCAGAGCGCTGGTTAGAAAATGTACGGAAACCATAGGAGTTGTGGTTTTAGGGTTAAGTAAAGATAATATGCGTTCAGAATTATTTTTTAGTGATGCCATACTAGCTATTGCTTTGGAACTAGGAAAACATGGTTACAATATTTTGTTGAAAGTAGAGGAATTGATCGGTCAAGATAAATTTTTAACCGGTTTAGCCCGGGAAAAACGGGTTGATGGTTTGATTATTCTCACTTTAGCCCCATTTCATAAAGATTTTATTTGGGGCTTGGAGAAAATGGATTTTCCGTTTGTTTTGGTTAACCGACATTTAGGAAAACACCCGGTTAATTGTATCGTTTTGGATGATTTTGGTGCTTCTTTTCAGGCAGTGGAGTATTTGTTTGCTCTGGGACACCGTAAAATAGTTTATTTGGCTGGGGATGAAAAATGTAGTGCGCTGGCTGATAGAATCAGCGGGTTTCGAGCGGCTGTTCGTCATTTTAACTTAGAGCAAACCCTTAATCGGGTTATACCTTTTCTTAACGGAGACAAGAAAAACCTTATTAATTACATAAAACAGTACGGACCACCTACGGGGGTAATTGCCTATAACGATGTCCGGGCCTTACAAGCCAAACGGATTTTGGCTGATTTTAATCTTTACCCTCCGAAAGATTACTCTTTAATCGGTTTTGATAACCGCCTGTCAATTTTGGCGCAAGAAGTTTCCTTAACTACTTTTGATTATTCATTAGAGGAAATGGGTCAAAAGGCTGCTAACTTGCTGCTTGATGTAATGAATGGCAAAGTTAAGGAAAGAAAAAAAATAGTTGTTACCCCGCGTTTTCTGGAGAGGGGCAGTTGTGGACGGTCACCGCAGTTGATAATTGATCCCGGCTCATCTTGACGGACTTGCCGGGAAACTAGTAAAGTCTTTGAAATATGATAAAGAAAGGAGAGGAAGAAAGGTGGCTTTTAAATTTCATTATAAGAACCTTGAAGAGATCAAAAATGAATGTACAGACCGGAGTTTGGATATTGGTTTTAAACCGGATTATCAAATACTTGGGGAGCGCTTAACTTTAGGTGTACAAACCATCCCGAACCGGCTGGTGGTTCAACCTATGGAAGGATTTGATGCCGTTCATCAGGGCGAACCCGGAGAACTGACTTTCCGCCGTTATTTGCGTTACGCTATAGGTGGGGCCGGTGTAATTTGGTTTGAGGCCGTAGCGGTCTTGGCCGAAGGACGTTCTAATCCTTACCAGTTAATGCTCAATAAAAAGACTGTGGATACTATGGCCAGGTTGGTAGAGGAAACGAAACAAGCAGCCTGGAAAGAGTATAAACATGAACCTTTTTGTATAGTACAGCTTACCCATTCTGGTAGATTTAGTAAACCAACGGGTGATCGAAAACCCATAATTGCAGTGCACGATCGTGTTTTTGATCATATTGTGGGTATAGATGAGAATTATCCAGTTGTAACTGACCGGGAACTGGAGCGCATTAGAGACTCTTTTGTTGAAGCCAGTCGATTGGCCAAGAAGGCCGGTTTTGATGCTGTAGATATCAAAGCTTGCCATCGTTATCTCTTGTCTGAGCTGTTGGCAGCAAAGCAAAGGACCGGTAAGTACGGTGGGGATTATACGAATAGGACCCGTTTACTTAAAGAGATCATCCAACTGGTGAAAAGTTATGTTCCCGAACTTACTATTGCCGTACGCTTGAATGCCACTGATATGGTAGATACCGTCAATTCTTGGGGTACTGTTTTGGGCAATTCTTTACAACCTGATCTCTCTGAACCGGTCAGGCTGGCTAAGGAACTGGAGATGCTGGGGGTTAGCTTATTAAACATTACAGCTGGAACACCTTATTACAATCCGCATGTGAATAGGCCGTATGACCAGCCGGTACCGAACGGCTATAAAGCTCCAGAACATCCTTTGCAAGGCGTGGCAAGATTGTTTGCTGTTGCCATGCACATTCAGGAAGCAGTTCCTGAAGTGCCGGTGGTAGGCACAGGTTACAGTTGGTTGCGGCAGTTCGGAGGGGAAGCTGCTGCTTATAATGTAAGTTATGGTAAACATCAATTGGCGGGTTTTGGCCGACAGGCTTTTGCTTATCCTGATTTTGCTCGGGACCTTTTATTGGGCCGTGGGCTTAAACCGGAAAAATCATGTATTACTTGTAGTAAATGTTCACAATTGATGCGGCTGGGGTCCCGGACAGGATGCGTAGTCAGGGATGCAAAGACTTATGCACCCATTTTTCAAGAAGTTTCCCGCACATTTGGTTAAATTATAATTTTTATTTTTTAACATTTAACATGAGAGGGTGTAATTTATGAAAAGTACAGCCATGGTTTTAACGGCTTTCGGCCGTAAACTGGAACAAAAAGAGATAGAGATCCCGCAGCTGCGTGAAGGAGAAATTCTGGTTAAAATAACTGCGGCCGGGGTTTGCGGTTCGGATCTTCACATGTTTAAAGGGAATGATCCTAGAACTCCTTTGCCGATTATCCTAGGCCATGAAGGGGTCGGAGAGATAATAGAGATTAAAGGAAAAAGATTTTCGGTGGACCAAGAAGAATTAAAATCGGGAGATTACATTATTTGGAACAGAGGGGTGTCCTGCGGACATTGTTATTACTGTGCTGTAGTCGGCACTCCGGCCTTATGTCCCAGGCGTTGGGTATACGGAATAACAAAACCTTGTGACCAGCGGCCTTATCTTAACGGGTGTTATGCCGAATATATTATTCTTTCTCCGGATACTGATATTTTTAAACTCCCTCCGGATATCGACCCAGCAATAATTGTCTCAGCCTCTTGTTCGGGAGCTACAGCAGCACATTGTTTTGATTATGTAAAACCCAGAACAGGAGATGTTGTTTTGATTCAAGGACCGGGACCTTTGGGAATTTTTGCTGCCTATTTTGCCTCTCTGCACGGAGCAGGGGAGATAATTATGATTGGCGGAACCGACAAGAGGTTAGAAATGGCTAAAAAATTCGGTGTAACTACGGTGCTTAACCGTAAACACACTTCAGAGGAGCAGCGAAAGGAAATTATCAAGGAGCTTACCGGAGGTAGAGGAGTTGATTATGCTATTGAAGCAGTAGGAACAGCCGCAGCGGTAAAAGAGGGTTTATCTTTAGTAAGAACTGGTGGAATTTACTTGTCTGCCGGTTTCGGTGACCCCAACGGTAGTGTGGAAGTTGACTGTTTTTGTGATATAGTCCGTAAAAACTTAACTTACCAGGGAATCTGGGTAAGTGATACCCGACATACCAGAATGGCACTGCAAGGGGTGTTGAGAAACCCTTCCTTATTTGAAACTCTGGTCAGTCACAGATTGCCTTTGGTTGAAGCTAATTTGGCCTTAACTCTTATGGACCAAAAAAAGGCGGTTAAAGCGGTACTGATTCCTTAAATTTATTTGGGTAAAAAGATAACTAAAATTAGGGGCAAGGTGAGAAAATGGAAAAAGAAGTTATTACTGTTGAGCAATATGATGTTGATATTCCGGTATACCGGTGTCACACTTTAGTCATAGGTTCCGGTGCGGCTGCTTTGAATTGTGCGTGTCACCTAGTTAATTTCGGTGTTAAAGATGTTTTAATTGTAACAGAGGAGTTGGGGGGTGGAACTTCCAGTAAATCGGGCTCAGACAAACAAACATATTATAAATTATCCTTGTTCGGAGAGGAAGAGGATTCAGTTTATGAAATGGCCCGGACTTTGTTCGAAGGCGGAGCTATGCACGGGGATATAGCTCTGATCGAAGCCTCTTTGTCAGCCCAGGAATTTTTTCATTTGGTAGAAATAGGTGTGCCCTTCCCCCATAATGTTTTCGGTGGTTTTGTGGGCTATAAAACGGACCATGACCCCAAACAGCGTGCCACTTCTTCAGGGCCTTGGACCTCTCAGCAAATGTTCACCAAATTATTGCAGCAAACACGTAACCTGGGAATTCCCCTTCTTGACTGTCATGAGGTAATTTTTCTGTTAACCGACGATGAAGGCCATGAACCAAGGGTTGTCGGGGCTATAGCCATAGATAAAACTAAGGCTGCTTCAGGTCTGCGATCTGTTGTGCTTTTTCAGGCAGAGAATATTATTATGGCTACCGGTGGACCAGGAGGGATTTACGAAGCTTCGGTTTATCCCGAAGGTCATCTGGGTGGTACTGGTGTAGCGTTGGAGGCTGGAGCGGAAGCTGTTAATCTGGGAGAATGGCAGTACGGTATAGCCTCAGTCAAGTTTCGGTGGAACGTATCTGGCAGCTATCAACAGGTGATTCCCAGATATTACAGTACGGATCGGGACGGTTCAAATGAACAAGATTTTTTAAATAATTATTTCCCTGGCATGTCTAAATTAGCCGACAGGATCTTCCTCAAAGGATATCAGTGGCCTTTTGACAGCCGGAAAATCTGCAACTTTGGTTCTTCTTTGATTGATATTATAGTTTTCCAAGAAACGGTTCTTAATGGGCGCCGGGTTTATTTAGATTTTTGTCATAATCCAAAGCCCAAAGCAGGATGGTCCGATTTTCGGTTGCAAGAACTTTCTACTGAAGCCTATATTTATCTAAAAAATTCCGGTGCTCTTGGAGATACACCAATTGAACGTCTCCGACAGATGAATCCGCTGGCTATAGAATTATATCTGGAGCATGGGATCGATTTAAGTAAAGAACCCTTGGAAATCGCGGTTTGTGCCCAGCATAATAACGGAGGCTTAAAAGGTAATCTTTGGTGGGAATCCAATCTCCGTCACTTATTTTCTATTGGTGAAGCCTGTGGTACTCATGGAGTATACCGTCCTGGAGGTTCAGCCCTCAATTCCGGTCAGGTCGGTGGCTATCGGGCGGCGGAATATATTGCCCATTGTTATCGGGAGATAACGATAGATAAAAATACATTTTTAAGTAAGTACGCCAAACAAATTGCGGCTAAATTAGCGGTTATAACCAAGGCTTTGTGTACTGTCGGTGGGGACGGACAGGATATGAAGTCTTTTCGGCGGGAGTTTCAGCACCGGATGAGTAAAGCAGGGGCGCATATCCGTACCCTTTCGTCTGTCCAAATAGCTTTACAGGAAGCTGAAGACCAGTACCGGCGAATCTTAAATTATGAAGTTAAATTGAATAATCCTTCAGAAATAGTAGAATTTTTCCAGAATAGACAGTTGTGCCTAACTCACCTGGCAGTATTAAAAAGTATTGCTGCTTATTTGGAACGAGGGGGCGGAAGTCGTGGTTCTTATCTTGTGCTCGATGATAGCGGTGAAATTATCGAAGGTTTGGGACACGAATGGCGGTTCCGCCCCGAATTACCCGAGCTGAACAAGTATACACTGGAGTACCGTTTTTGCGGGGAATCCCATTTGACTAAATGGGTACCAGTGCGGGATATACCTGAAGACAACTTTTGGTTTGAACAGGTCTGGCGGATGTATCAGCAAGAGAAAATTTACGGCAGAAACTAGGAATAAATATGAGGTGATTAGTCATGAGTGAACTTATTACTGTCGTTCTCGTGGGAGTCGGGGGATACGGTAACTTTTACGTAAATGCTCTTCTAGATTGCAAGACACGGGAGGATTACCGGATTATTGGGATTGTTGAACCTAACCCTGCTGGTTGCTTACGTTTAAAGGAACTTTTAAGTAAAAATATACCTTTATACAATTCGTTAGAGGATTTTTACACCGAAAGCCATGCTGATCTAGCTATTATTTCCTCACCTATACAATTTCATGCCAGACAAATAGTAACAGCTGTCACAAAAAACACTCATGTTCTTTGTGAGAAACCGTTATGTGCTACTGTGCAGGAAGGTAAAGAGATTATTGCAGTCAAGAAAAGCACCGATAAACTGGTGTCTGTAGGGTACCAGTGGTCTTTCAGTGAGGCTATTTTGGAATTGAAAAAAGACATTATCAGCGGTCGGTTAGGCCGGCCGCTTCGGTTGAAAACCATTGTTTTGTGGCCACGGGATTTTGCTTATTACCGGCGTAACACGTGGGCCGGAAAAATTAAAGATGCCCAGGGGAATTGGGTGTTGGACAGTGTAGTAAATAATGCCACCGCTCACTTTTTACATAATATGTTTTTTGTCTTAGGGCAAAATTACGGAGAAAGTGCCTTACCCTCTATTGTTACCGCTGAGTTATATCGGGCCAATGAGATAGAAAATTACGACACTGCTGCTTTAAGAATACAGACTACAGATGGTACTGAACTGTTATATTATGCTAGCCATGCCACCTTGAAAAAGCTAGAACCTGTATTTTGCTTCGAATTTGAAGAGGCTGTGGTAAATTATAACCAAAATCTAGGGAAAAACATTGTGGCTACTTTTAAAAACGGAGAGAAACGGGTATATGGTGACCCGTTTGCCAGAAGAGACAATAAAATCTGGATGACCATGGAAGCCATAAAAGCAGGAAAGGACGTTCCTTGTGGTCCGGAAGCTGCTTTGGCACAGGTGATATGTGTCAATGGGATTCAAGAAGTAGGCGCAATTTTTTCGTTTCCTGACGAGTTTATTAGAGTACAAACAGACGAGCTAGGTGAAAAGACAGGGTTATATGTGGCTGGTCTGGACCAAGTTTTGACAGAGTGTTATGAACAGTGGAAGTTGCCTTCCGAGACCGGAGTCACTTGGGCACGGGAAGGAAAAACTAAAAATTTTCTGGAGGAATGAAAAAATGAAAATATGTCTGATAGGGGTTACGGGTCATATAAAATATGTTCTCAACGGGGTACGTAAAGATAAAGACAGCAGAATTGTGGGAATAGCTCCTGGATCTCCGAGAGAAAAAATAGAAAAAATTTATCACCTTTTAGACGATGGAATCCGGGTATATTCAGACTACCGAGAAATGCTTGATGAATTACAACCGGATATTGTTACAGTAGCCTGCCATTTTAATGACCACGCCAGAATCACTGTTGAAGTCCTGGAAAGAGGGAGTCATGTTTTTGTGGAAAAACCGGTGGCCCTGACTTTTGAAGAACTTGAACAAGTTAAAAAAGCCCATGCCTCTTCTGGCCGATACTTGGCCGCCATGTTTGGTTTGCGCTATAAACCTTGGTTTATGACCGCATGGAAAAGTGTACGTTCAGGTATGATTGGGGATATTCGTATGCTGAATGCCCAAAAATCTTATAAATTAGGTTTACGGCAAGAATTTTTCAAACACCGTAATACTTACGGTGGAACAATCCCTTGGGTAGGCAGTCACGCCATTGATTGGGTATATTGGTTCAGCGGAGAAAAATTTCGGTCCGTTTATGCTACCCATTCCCGAAAATATAATAAGGACCACGGAGAATTAGAAGTAACCGCTTTGTGTCATTTCACCCTTACTAATGAAATTTTTGCTTCTGTATCTGTTGATTATCTTCGCCCGGAACAAGCTCCTACTCATGATGACGACCGTCTCCGAGTAGTCGGAACAAAAGGGATTATTGAAGTCCGTGAACATAAAGTTTTTCTGATCAACGGAGAATGTTCGGGGATTAAGGAACTGCCGCTTCTTCCCGAAGAAGAGATTTTTTTTGATTTCCTGAAACAAGCTAAAGGGCAAGGGGAATGTCTTGTTTCCGCCGAAGAATCTTTTTATATTACTGAAGCCTGTCTACGGGCCCGTCAATCTGCGGACGAAGGAAAAGTACTTTTTTTTCAAGAAGAATCTTGCCGTAAAGCGTAGTAAAGGGTATTTTCTTTTGTTAGTAAAATACCTAAAATTTTTTAGAGTCAGGTGGCTAAATGAAAAAAATTTATTTCTTTTACCGGTTTAAACGTTGTAAATTAAAAGATAAATTATTTGTTTTTTTCTTTACCGTCCTTTTAATTATGTGTGTGCTTAGTATTATTGCTTTTAGAGTAGCATTTAATTTCTATGATGCCCAACTTTATAATGAAGCTGCTAAAGTTTTAAATTTATTATCGACAAGCGTGGAAAATGAACTAAAAAAAATTGAGAAACTTTCTTTTTTAATATTATCTGATCCCAATGTGCAACAACAACTCTTAACTATAAAGAATCTTCCTCAAGGTTACCACGGTTATCAGGCGACGGAGAATCTCCAAGGAATTCTTCTTTCCTATTCTCTCTCAGAAAATTATATCTCCTCTATCAGCATTGTAGACAGTAAAGGCGGTCAGTTTATCGTGGGTGTGGAAACAGGGTTGAATAAGGAACAAAACGAACAGATTTTACAGGAAGCTTTAAAATACGGGGGAAAAAATGTCTGGATTGAGCCCGGTGTGGTTGATAATATGTTAAAATCAGCCCGGGTAATAAGACGGATTTCCGGGTTGTCACTGGACTTTTTAGGATTGCTAGTGATCCGGGTTGATATGAATAAATTAATTAACCAAATTGCTCACATCTACCCTGGTTTTGAATTGTATTTGCAAATTTTTTCGCAAGGGAAAAACATTTATTCTACTACTGAGTCAAATATTCGTTTGGAAGATGATTTTTTCGGTTTAACTTGGGGAAAAAACTACGGAATTAAAACTGTTGACCGGAAAAAATATTTCATTGCCTATACTGAATCCTCTTATACCGGGTGGGTCTATGTAAACATTATCCCGTTTGAAAATATTAATCAAAAAATTATGCTTTTAAGAAATATTATGATTTTATTTTTTACTGGAATATTAGGTCTGCTTGCTTTTATTGGTTTGAAGCTTACCAAGAGTATTACTAAACCTATTGAAAATTTGGCTTTACAAATGAAACAAGTTGAATCGGGAGATTTTAACGTTGAGGAAGGGTTTAATACGGACTGCAATATAGAAGAAATAGCAGCATTAAATAAAGATTTTAAGCTTATGATCCAAAAAAAGTTGAGTCCATATAATGGTGTAAAAATGGTTTTCTGAAAAAAT
>JAAYMU010000054.1 GCA_012521215.1 Peptococcaceae bacterium
AAAGGGGAGGGGGTGTATTTCATATAATCAACGGCTTTCAGCCAGGCTTTGGAACTGCGCTGGGAGATAGCCATTACTTCTTTGAACCTGTCTTCATCCCATTTTTTGCCGGATATTTCTTCCAAGCGACGAATACAATCGTCGAACTGAGCTCGTATGTAATCAATACGATCCTGGTCACATTCGTAGGCATCAAGGCGGGGGATATCAATCAAAAGCAGTGGAATATCCAACTGGAAGGCCAGATTTTCGTACCACTTAAGCATACAGTTACAAATATTATTGCAGCAGAGCAAGAAATCCGGCTGGGGAATATTAAGTTCCGGACATTCCTTTAAATCGGTGTAAGCAAAGTTGATGCGGGCATAGGAGCAGATGTCGCTGGAGTAACCCAGTCCCTCGGCATATTCACACATCCGTTGTCCGCCGCCCTTAGCCCCGATAGCCGCCCCTTGATTCTCTGGATAAACAACATGAATCCCCAGGGTGGTGGGAATTTCCTGCGGAAAATTGGAAGCACACCAGCCGATTTTTTCTCCTCTGTTCTTGGCTTCCCAAGCATCTTGAGTAGCCTTGTCCGCTATCTCTTTCAGCCGGATTTTCGCCGGTTTGATATCTTGCTTATTAACTTCCGCCATTCTCTATTTCTCCTCTCTTTTTTGTTCCCAGGCCAAAAGAGCGGCCCCGATTGCGCCTGCCAACTGGGCCCGGGGATCTGTCCTGACCTTTAGACCGAGTTCCTTTTCCAGAGCCCGAACAACACCGGAATTCTGTGCAACGCCACCGGTCATGAAGACCGGTTCGATAATACCTAAGCGTTTAGCAAGGCTTGCTGCCCGGCTGGCGACAGAGCGGTGAATACCCGCCACCAGATCACAAGTATCTACCCCTTGGGCTAACTGAGATATAACTTCATGATTCGGCAAAAACCGTACAGGTAGAGCTAATATCGATCCGTTTTTGGGAACAAGCGTCCAGCGCGGGCATTTCGGACAGGTCTTTATCCAGAATGCGAGCCATAACTTCCAGAAAGCGGCCTGTACCGGCAGCACATTTATCGTTCATCACGAATTGATCCAGCCTGCCCTTCAAAACAGTAAGGGCTTTCACATCCTGGCCGCCAATATCGATTACCGTTCGGACAGCAGGGAATAGCCAGCAAGCTCCTTTGGCATGACAGCTTAGCTCACTGAAAATAAGCTCTGCTTGCGGCATTGAATTGCGGCCATAGCCGGTGGCAGCCGTTAAGGTAAGATCGTCCTTGCTGAGGCCCGCTTCCCTTAGCACCGCTTCAATAGAGCGTGCAGGACCACTGGTGCCCGTACCCAGGGTAATAAGGGACTGGGCTACAATCTCCCGGCCGTCTTTCAAAATTGCGCATTTGGAAGTAGTGGAACCAATATCTATTCCCAAAGTAAATGTATGCTCTGTCATTGATCTCTTTGCCTCTCCTCTTTATTTAATAAAAAAGCACATGTTTTGTTTTATGCTATAAACATATCTAAGAAGGAAAATTATGTCAATCAAGGGGTGAAGGAATTTACAACTTGTTCAACATAGTCAGCCGCTGCTGGGTTAAAAAAATAGCCAATTGTGAAGGTAATCAAAGATCTTTGTAGAATTAAATAATATGTAGAATTAAATAATTACTATAATTAATTAGGTAACATCTTAAGTAATTTTTTAAAACTGCCGTTTTTCAATGGCTCCGTAAATATCAATTCTGTAATCAAGCAAATGAATACTTTCACAATTGATATGTTTTTCCATTATAGAAAAAGGAGGTTATGGTATGGGAAAATATGTGTGTTCCGTTTGCAGCTACATCTATGATGAAGCAGAAGGCATACCGGAAGAAGGCTTTGCCCCGGGCACAAAGTGGGAAGAGTTGCCGGATGATTGGGTCTGTCCATTATGCGGTGCTTCAAAAGAAGAATTTGAGAAACAGGGTGAATCTGTCGCCCCTGCTGAGAAAAAACCGCAAGCTGTACTTAAGTCCGCAGATATTAAGGAGTTGTCTCCGCTGGAGATGAGTGCCCTCTGCACCAATCTGGCGCGCGGCTGTGAAAAACAGTATAAAGCGGAAGAAGCAGCTCTCTTTATGGAACTGGCCGATTATTTTAAATCGGTATCAGCACCTGCTGAAAATCCCGGTTTCAGTAAACTGCTTGAACTTATAGAAAAAGATCTTGAGGAAGCTTTCCCCAACGCCAATGCTGTAGCATCTGAGGCTAAAGATCGGGGTGCGCTCCGTGCTCTGGTCTGGAGCGAGAAGGTTACACGCATTTTAAAGTCCCTTTTAGCCAGATATCAGAAAGAGGGCGACGCCATGCTTGAAAACACCGGCGTCTATGTCTGTACAATTTGTGGCTTTGTATACATAGGAGATACATTGCCGGAAGTTTGTCCCGTTTGTAAAGTGCCGAATTGGAAATTTGAAAAGGTTGAAGGGAGGTAAGGAGAATGTCCAAGAAATATGCAGTAAGAAATATCCGTTTATGTACCAAAGACTGCTTGTGCCTCTATGTCTGTCCTACCGGAGCAACAGACACCGAAAACAGCATTATTGATGTTGAAAAGTGCATCGGCTGCGGTGATTGCGTAGATGCCTGTCCATCCGGTGCGATTTCCATGGTGCCTAGAGAGTATCCACCCCAGCAACCTAAAACCGAGGCGGTCATAAACGCCATGAAAGTGCTTCTGCGCAGCAAGGCAGAGCAGGAGAATATCGCTGCCGGCCTACCTGGAAAATTGGCTGTCGCCATAGAAAAATCCAACCATATTATGGCCGAAGATATCATAAGAGAAGCAGGATATATGCTGCCCCAAAGCCAAAACACTAAGAATTTCTTAAAGTCTCTGCTCGATCAAAATTTAGAAGCTTTTCCTAGAGAAATAGTGGAAAAACTGATAAAATCTATAGATAAAAATAAGGAGGAAAAACCGATGAGTGAAAATAAAACCCTTGAAAATTTAATGGAGGCCTTTGCCGGAGAATCTGAAGCTAACAGAAAATATTTGGCCTATGCTAAAAAAGCTGAGGCTGAAGGAAAGCTTAATGCTGCTAAAGTGTTCAGGGTGGCTGCTGATGCTGAAACTATACATGCCTTAAAACAACTTGAACTCGCAGGGAAAATCGGCTCCACCGCTGATAACCTCAAAGATGGTATTGCAGGCGAAACTTATGAATATAAGGAGATGTATCCTGCATTTGTAAAGGAAGCTGAAGCCGCAGGGAACAAAGCCGCTCTCAGAATCTTTACTTTTGCAATGAAAGCGGAAGAGGTTCATGCCAAGCTTTACCAGGAAGCGTTAGAAAACCTTGATCAGGCAGAAGAAGTATTCTATTATCTCTGCCCGGTCTGCGGAAATATTGAAAAATCTGTTCCGGAAAAATGCTTCATTTGCAACGTCCCCGGGGATAAATTTATTAAGTACTAAAATAATTTACTTTTTTGCCAAAATTTGTTGCATTTTTGGTTTGTAACTATTATAATGTATATGGGAAAAAATTCATTAAAGCAAACGATAAAGGCAAATCCGCTGAAAGGCGGAGACGCAAAGCTACGGGCCTAAGACCCTTTGGGGTTATGGCCGCCGGGTTACCGAAAGTGCAGTTATTTATTGTGTAAAGATAATGCCTGTAACGGTAACTCGTTGCAGGTATTTTTATTTTCCATGATATGAAAACCACATAGCAAATCGATAAAGGCAAATCCGCCGAAAGGCGGAGACGCAAAGCTACGGGCCTAAGACCCTTTAGGGTTATGGCCGCCGGGTTGCCGAAGTGCAGGATACTCTTCTTTTTTGTCGCTACAGCCTCTTCAGGTTAACCCGGAGAGGTTTTTTGCTTGACAGGGAAGAGGAGTGATAGGGATGATTAATAAGAAAATAAACACCAGATTTGTAGCCTTGCTTTTAGCAATAGTACTAGTTTTATCTGTAACCCCTGTCCCGGTATTTGCTGCTTACAGTATAGGTTTTGCTACTGACAAAATCCAAATCACTACCCCTTCTGTCAATAATACATCCTATGATAAAGTCCTGACTATTAAAGGGACAAGCTCTGAAGACCGTATCTGGCTCTGCCTGAGAGGGCCTAATGGTGAGGTTACGGTCTATCCGGTAGATGTTAAGAACGGCAGCTTTGAAAAAGAGATCTGGCTGCGCTTTGGACCCGGGAAATACACGGTATGGGCCGGATTAAACGCTAATCGTTTTGACGGTAAAATTCGTTTTGAAGTTCAGAATACTTCGGATGAGGATTACTTTAACTTAACCCCTTCCGGCTATGTAGAAAGTGAAAGCCGGCTTGTCCAAGATCTTGTGAAAACCTTAATCACTGCCGATATGAGTGAGCTTGAGAAGGCGAGAGCAATTCATGAATGGGTAACTAAGAATATTGTTTATGATACGGAGGCTTACTATAAAGGAATTTCCGCCATGAATACCGCCACCGATATTATGGCCCGTAAAAAGGGCACCTGCCGCGACTATTCTTTTGTCTTTGCTTCCCTGGCTCGGGCAGCCGGGATACCGACCCGGGTGGTTTACGGTGAAGCTTGGAATAATGTGCTAAAATCTTACGAAAAACATGCCTGGAATGAAGCTTTTGTAGACGGGAAATGGATAAGCATCGATACTACCTGGGATGCAGGTTATATCAAGGATAAGAAATTCGTCATTGCCTCCAATGATAAATATTTCAATATGGATAAGCAGAGTTTTGCCAAAACTCATAAAGTAACTTCGGTTACCCTATATTAGAGTAGGAATTATCTTATATTTCTTATATTAGCGAATGAATTGCTTTTTTTGGTACAAAATAATAAATACATATAGTGTATATAGTACATATTAGTTCATATAGTACATATTAGTTCATATAATGCATATCAAAAGTTCTTGTGTCGCAGCCTTGTTTCTAAATAACGGAAACCGGGCTTTTTCTATCTTTAGAACTTAATATCCGAACATTATATTTATTTTATGCAAAATGTTCGGATTTTTCGTTGACCATGTTTCTATTGTCAGGTACAATATTTCTATAATCAAAATTGTACTTAAGGGGGACCTCTCATGGCTTCGGTAGGAGTAATAATGGGCAGTGATTCAGATTTTTCGGTGATGGAAGATGCCCTGAAAATTCTGATACAGTTTGATCTTTCTTACGAGTTAAAAGTATCATCGGCACATCGAACTTTAAAACGAACTATACAATGGGTTGAGGATTTCGAGCAAGAAGGAGGTCAAATAATCATCGCCGGAGCCGGCATGGCGGCTCATCTTCCTGGAGTAATTGCCGGAGCCACGACTTTACCGGTAATCGGAGTCCCGATTAAAAGCGGGGCCCTGGAAGGAATTGACGCTCTTTATGCCATAGTGCAAATGCCTCCGGGAATACCGGTGGCTACGGTCGGAATTAACGGGGCCCGCAATGCAGCTTTATTGGCAGTTCAAATGTTGGCCTTAAAGGAGGACAGGCTAAGAGAAGCCTTGCAAACCTTCAGACAGGAAATGGCTCAGCAAGTCGAGGCTAAGGATAATGTTTTACAGGCTGCGCATTTTAATAATACTAACTAAGGTCTGCATTGGCAGCAAATCGAAGGTGAATGTTTAAATGTTTAGCAAAAAAAATCAAGGAGGCTATTACTAATGCTTAAGGCCAGAGTTAAAGTGACTTTAAAAAAGAGTATTTTGGATCCTCAGGGCAGTGCTGCGGAAAAGGCATTAAAGAGTATGCAGTACCCGGTGGAATCTGTGCGTATCGGTAAATTTATGGAAGTAGTTTTAAACGAGGATGATAAGGACAAGGCAGAAAAAATAATGCACGAAATCTGTCAGAAGCTTCTTTCTAATCCTGTGATCGAAGATTATTCTTTTGAACTGGAGGGCTGAATTTGAAAATCGGTGTTGTACGTTTTCCAGGATCAAGCTGTGAAGTTGATTGTTTAGAGGCTTGGCGGTTAGTCGGGGAAGATCCGGTTATGATTTGGCATCAGGAGACTTCAGTAAAAGGTTTTGACCTTATAGTTCTTCCTGGGGGATTTTCTTACGGCAACTATTTGCGCCCAGGCTCCATAGCCCGTTATTCACCAATTATGGAGGATGTTATTCGCTTCGCTAAGAGCGGAGGGCTGGTCTGGGGTATTAGCAATGGCTTCCAAATCCTAACTGAATGCGGACTTTTGCCGGGAGCCTTTTTGCGCAACGTCGGGCTGCGTTATATCTGTGCACCTCAATACTTAAGGGTAGAAAATAGCGATCTTCCTTTTACTAATCAGTACGAGAAAGGCCGGCTTATTCAAATCCCTATTAGTCATGGCGAAGGTAACTATACCATAGATGATGAGGGTTTAAAGCGTTTACAGGATAATAACCAAATAGTTTTCCGCTATGTGAATACTGATACTTCAGGCAATCCCAACGGGTCTCGGGATAATATAGCAGGTATAGTTAATAAAGAAGGCAATGTGTTGGGCATGATGCCTCATCCCGAGAGAGCGGTGGAAGAAATAATCGGCAGTGTTGATGGCAGAGAAATGTTTTTATCCATCCTTAAGCACTGGGAAGGGAGGTCGCAAGGTGGAGCCTAAAATTTGGAGAGATATGGGCCTTAGCGATGATGAATATCAAAGAATTGAAAAACTAATGGGTCGGGAGCCTAACTTCTTGGAAGTCGGGATTTTCTCCGTTATGTGGTCGGAGCACTGTTCCTATAAAACTTCGAAACCGGTTCTCAAGAAGTTTCCTACCGAAGGCCCTCAAGTACTGCAGGGTCCCGGAGAAAATGCCGGTATTGTCGATATTGGCGATGATTTAGCGGTGGCCTTTAAAATGGAATCCCATAACCACCCTTCAGCTGTTGAGCCCTACCAGGGAGCGGCTACCGGGGTAGGGGGAATTTTACGAGATGTGTTTACTATGGGCGCGCGTCCCGTAGCGGTCCTTAACTCCTTAAGATTCGGACCTCTTACTGAGGAAAACAATAAATATCTTTTAGACGGGGTAGTGAGTGGAATCAGCGGCTATGGCAACTCCATCGGTATTCCGACTGTAGGCGGAGATGTTTATTTCCACAGCAGTTATAACGGCAATCCCTTAGTGAACGCCATGGCGATAGGACTTTTGGAGCATAAGGATATCGCTAAAGGAGTAGCAACGGGAGTCGGTAATCCCGTAATGGTGGTAGGTGCTAAAACCGGTCGGGACGGAATTCACGGAGCAACCTTTGCCTCTGTAGAACTCAGTGAAGAAGCCCAACCCCCAGCGGTCCAGGCCGGGGATCCCTTTATGGAAAAACTTTTAATGGAAGCCTGTCTGGAACTCATTCAAAGCGGAGCTGTAGTAGGGATTCAGGATATGGGAGCAGCGGGTTTAACCAGTTCTTCTTCGGAAATGGCCAGCCGCGGCAACAGCGGCATTGAAATGGAATTGAGCCTGGTCCCCTGCCGGGAAACGGGCATGACTCCCTATGAAATTATGCTTTCAGAATCCCAGGAACGCATGCTAATCGTACCTCAGGCCGGCCGGGAGAAGGAAGTGGAGGAAGTATTTGCCCGCTGGGGACTGGAAGCCACAGTCGTGGGCAGGGTTACGGATGACGGAATGCTCCGTTTGTTAGAAAAGGGCCGGCTTGTTGCGGAAATACCGGTTAAAGCCTTGACCGATGAGGCTCCTGTCTATCACCGGCCAAGCCAAGAACCGGATTACTATCAAAAGCTGAAAAATACCAAGTTGGAAAACATTGAATTGAAGGATTCCGCGGAAAATGTTCTTTTAGCCTTGATCAGTAGCCCAACTATTGCCAGTAAGGAATGGATTTACAGGCAGTATGACTATCAGGTGGGAACCAATACAGTTGTTGCTCCGGGAGGGGACGCTGCAGTACTAAGGGTACGGGGAACCTCCAAGGCTATTGCCATGACTACAGACTGTAATTCTCGGTATGTGTATCTGGATCCCTATATCGGAGGGATACTGGCGGTGGTGGAGGCAGCCCAAAATATTGTTTGTGTGGGGGCTAAGCCGCTGGCCATTACCGACTGTCTCAACTTTGGTAATCCGGAGAGACCGGAGATTTTCTGGCAGTTTGAGCAGGCTTGCGCCGGAGTGGCAGAAGCTTGCAGGGCTCTTAATACCCCTGTAACCGGCGGTAATGTCAGTTTATATAACGAAACTTTAGGTCAGGCAGTTTATCCTACTCCCATGATCGGCATGATAGGGCTGCTGGAAGATTTGGGGCAAGTGTTAAAGAATCAACTCAGTTCTGAAGGAGAACAGCTCTATTTAGTCGGGGAAGCGGAAGGAGAACTGGCGGGTTCGGAGTATCTGGCCAGGTTTGAACAACTGGAGGCAGGAAGTTTACCCGAACCGGATCTGAAAGAAATAAAAAAGAGGCTTGATTTTATTTTAGAGGGCAATAAACAAGGGTTGCTGCTGGCGGCACACGATATCAGCGAAGGCGGACTGGCTGTTTGCTTGGCTGAGATGACCATAAACTGTGGCGCCGAAATTGATATCAAGTCAGGAAACGAACTAAAAGTTCTTTTTGGTGAACGGTTGGGCCGGATAATTATTAGCGTTGCCAAGGAAAAAACGGCAGCCTTGGAAACTTTAGCTCAGAAGTGCCATATTCCCCTTACCCATTTGGGCTCAAGTAAAGGAAAAAATCTTAGGATAAAAGTTGGCGGCCAAGAGTGCCTAGATGTCCCTTTAAGCCAATACCGGCCTTTATATGAGTCAACTATCCGGAAGATCATGGAAGGTTAAAAGTCGAAAATAATTAACTGGGTAATTTGGTGCAAAACGGTAATTTGGTGCAAAACTTCAGTTTAGATAATAAAAAGGAAAGGAAGCCTTAAGGCATGGATTATTTGTGGGATGATAAACCTCGGGAAGAGTGCGGTTTATTCGGTATATATGCTCCGGAACAGGAAGTAGCCCGTACTACCTATTACGGACTGTACGCCCTGCAGCACAGAGGACAGGAAAGTGCGGGTATTGCCGTTTCGGACGGAAGCAAGATCCAACAGCATAAAGGAATGGGCTTGGTTTCGGAAGTTTTCTCCCCTGAAATTTTAGGCGAGCTCCAAGGAAAAATGGCTATAGGGCATGTACGTTATTCTTCTAAAGGTTTAAATATGGTCTCCAATGCTCAGCCTTTGGTCGTTTATTTTCAAAAAGGGATGATGGCTTTGGCTCATAACGGCAGTTTGACCAATGCCGCTGATCTTAGAGAGGAGCTGGCCAGCAGAGGGACAGTTTTTCAAACCACGATTGACAGTGAAGTTATTTTAAACTTGATTGCCCGTTATCGCCGGTATAGCTTGGAAGATGCTATTATAAAAACCATGATTGATCTTAAAGGGGCCTATGCGCTGCTTATTATGGCTGAGGATAAAATTATCGGGGTTCGTGATCCCCATGGGGTAAGGCCGCTCTGTATCGGCCGCATGGGAGAGCGTTATTGTCTGGCCTCGGAAAGTAGCGCTCTTGATACTATTGGCGCTGAATTGGTTCGGGATGTTGAACCGGGAGAGGTGGTGACCATCGACGAGAGGGGTATTCACTCCCGCCAAGGTCTACCTAATGAAAAAACAGCCTTTTGTTCTTTTGAATATATTTATTTTGCCCGCCCGGACAGTACTATAGATCAAGTCAATGTCTGGGAGAGCAGAAGGCAGATGGGTGTTGAGCTGGCCAGGGAATGTCCGCTGGATGCTGATGTGGTGGTAGCTGTGCCGGATTCCGGAACACCTGCCGCTATTGGCTATGCCCAGACTTTGGGTCTTCCTTTTGAAGAGGGTTTACTTAAAAACCGCTATGTGGGCAGGACTTTTATCCAACCTACGCAAGAATTGCGCGAAGTTTCGATAAGAATAAAACTTAATACCAACTCCGGAGTGTTACGGGACCGCAGGGTAGTACTGATTGATGATTCTATTGTCAGGGGAACAACCAGCTCTAAGTTGGTGGAAATGGTCCGAGCTTGTGGTGCTAAAGAGGTACATCTGTTAATCAGCTCTCCACCTGTTTGTTTTTCTTGTTATTATGGGATAGATACTGCGGAACGGGAAAAGTTGATTGCTAACAAAATGAATATCGAAGAAATTAGAAAATTTGTCGGAGCCGATACCCTTTATTACCTGTCCGAAGAGGGGCTGAAAAGAGCTTTGTCTGATAATTCTGTGTGCTTGGCTTGTTTCAACGGCGATTATCCGATTAAGATTTATTGATCCTTGCTGGAGGGAATAAAATGGGACAAACTTATAAAGATGCGGGAGTAGATATTGAGGCCGGTAACCAAGCGGTAGAAAAAATAAAACCGGCAGTAGCCGGGACCTGGCGGCCGGGAGTTCTCGGGGGACTGGGAGGATTTGGCGGCTTATTTGCCGTCGACACCCAGAAATATCCGGATCCTGTTCTGGTTGCGGGGACCGATGGGGTAGGGACCAAACTGCGCTTGGCCTTTGAATTAGATATCCACAACACCATAGGTCAGGATGCTGTAGCCATGTGCGTCAACGATGTGTTGGTGCAAGGAGCGGAGCCCTTGTTTTTTCTTGATTATCTAGCAGTGGGCAAACTTGTTCCGGATAAGGTGGCCGCAATTGTGCAGGGCGTGGCTGAGGGCTGTCGCCAGGCCGGTTGTGCCCTTATTGGGGGAGAAACGGCTGAGATGCCGGGTTTCTACGCTGAACAGGAATATGATATCGCCGGTTTTTGTGTGGGAGCGGTTAATAAGGATAAAATAATTGACGGTTCCCAAATAAGGTCCGGTGACATTTTAATCGCTTTGAAATCCAGCGGCGTGCACAGTAACGGTTTTTCCCTGGTTAGAAAAATATTCGCCGGCTGCCCCTGGACTACGGAATTCCCCGAACTGGGACAGCCCCTGGGCCATGTTTTATTGACGCCCACCAGGATTTATGCCAGGCAGGTATTGGCGGTTCTGGAGAAAGTAAATATTCCCGGCATGGTTCATATTACCGGCGGTGGTTTAACAGAGAATATTCCGCGCATCCTGCCTCCGGGACTGGGAGTAGAAATAAAAACTTCCAGCTGGGAGATTCCGGCGATTTTTACCTTATTGCAGGAAAAAGGACAAGTTGATCGGGATGAGATGCTAAGGACTTTCAATATGGGAATTGGTTATATATTTATGGTCCATCCTCAAGATGAACAGGAAGTTATCCGCATCTTAAAAGCTGAGGGTGAGGAACCGTTAATTATAGGCACGGTAGTTCCCGGACAAGGGGTGAAATATCGGTGAGAATAGCAGTGCTGGCTTCGGGAAGAGGGACCAATTTGCAATCATTAATAAATCATTGGCGGCGCGGTACTTTAAAAGCCCATATTGTAGGGGTCGGATCCGATAATATTAATGCTAAAGCCTTGGAGATAGCTGAAAAGGCTAATATTCCAACCAGAGCATTTCTTATGGAAAGTTATGAGGATCAGAGAGCCCAGGAAACTGATATTTTGAATTGGCTGGAAGAACTGGAGATCGAACTTTTGGTTCTGGCCGGTTATATGAGGATTTTAAGCAAATATTTTATTCGCCAAGCTGAATATCCTATTATCAATATCCACCCTTCTCTTCTGCCTGCTTTTCCGGGGTTGAACGCTCACAAGCAGGCCCTGGATTATGGGGTTAAGGTGAGCGGCTGTACGGTACATTTTGTGGACGAGGGGATGGACACCGGGCCCATTATTTTACAGCAGGCTGTACCGGTTTATGAGGAGGATGACGTCAAGTCCTTGTCTGAGCGCATATTAAAAGTAGAACATCAGATCTACCCTGAAGCTATCAGATTAATTGCCGAAGGCAGGGTGAGACGTGAGGGGAGGAAAGTTATTATT
>JAAYMU010000055.1 GCA_012521215.1 Peptococcaceae bacterium
ACTTTGTTCCTATTTCTTCTATATAATAATTTACTTTTAGGGCCCATAGTTATAGGACCATTTGTATTTTTGGATTATATTAGTAATTAATATTATAGCACTTTGTTCCTATTTCTTCTATATAATAATTTACTTTTAGGGCCCATAGTTATAGGACCAATGGTAAAAATATTACCTGACTTGACCGCTTGAAGCTAAAAATCGACTGGTCGGACCCGGAAAGCCTTGAAAAATGGGCATTCTTTTTTTAGAAAAGACGAAAATGTGGTCACTAACAACCTGCAAAAAACTTAACTTTTAGTATATAATCGGGACATGACCAGTCACATCAGGAAAGTAAAAACAAAAAGCGGTGCTACAGCCGTTCAAATTGAGCATAAACACGGGCGGAAACGCATCGGTATCACGCACATCGGTTCAGCCCATAATGAAACCGAACTCAAGGCTCTTCTTGCACTTGCCCATGAAAAAATGAATGAAGGGCAAATTAGCTTCAACTTTGATCAGGACACTAATCCTAACATATGTCTTGAGAAATCGTATTCCAGCCTTTTGTGGGATACATTGGAGAGTGTCTACAAATGTCTAGGCTTTGAAGATGTTAACGATCCTGATTTTAAGCAGCTAGTTTTGGCACGGATCATTGAGCCGGTATCTAAACTTGATACGATACGTGTCCTCGAAGAACTGGGCTTGGATGCACCGTCTAATACATCTATTCACCGCTGCCTTCGGCGAACTGTGGAGAAGGGATACAGGAATACCATCAGTGAGGCCTGTTTCAGATATACAAAGATGTGCGCGCTAACACTTGTTCTTTACGATGTGACTACGCTGTATTTCGAAGTACAAAAAGAAGATGAATACCGTAAGAGTGGTCTTTCCAAGGAGCGCAGATTGGAACCTCAGATAATAATAGGTTTGCTGGTTGACAGCAGTGGCTTTCCCTTAGAGATCCAAAGCTTCGAAGGAAACAGGGCTGAAGTTAAGACCATTCTGCCGGTCCTCGCCGGCTTTAAGAAACGTCACAAACTAGAAAATATAACCGTCACTGCCGATGCTGCCATGCTTTCAGCCGGGAATATTGCGGAACTCGAAGAGCTTGGGTATCACTACATCATTGGGTCTAGACTAGCCAAAACGCCCTACGAGATTGAAGAATACTTGGCTGAAGAAGGTGTACAGATGAAGGACGGTCAAATCTTTGACTTAAGCATGACTGTAACAATAGGAGGGAAAAAACAAAAGCGTCGCGTAATTTATCAATATCGAAAAAAGCGGGCGGCTTTGGATCTTTCAAACATTGAAAAGACTTTGGCCAAGGCACAGAAGATAGTGGAGAAAAAAGCAGATATTAAGCGGAACCGTTTTTTAAAGATTAATGGAGCTAAACGCGAAATCAATGAAGCACTTGTTGCTGAAGCACGCCGCAAAGCTGGCATCAAGGGTTATGTTACGGATTTGGGTATTCCTGCCCAGCAGGTAATCGATGCGTATCACAAGTTATTTCAAGTGGAGAAATCTTTTCGCATGTCTAAATCTGATCTGAAGGCCAGGCCAATTTTTCATCACAAGAGAGATTCTATTGAAGCCCACCTGACTATTGTATTTACAGCGCTCGCCATTGCGCGCCATATTGAAGGTAAAACCGGGCTGAGCATCAATAAATTCGTCAAACTACTAAAACCTATTCGCTCCGGTATCATTTCAATCAATGGAACTTCATATCCTGTGAAGCCAAAAATCCCAGAACATATTCAAGGGCTTCTTTCACATTTAAATTGATCTGATGTATGCACTAATTCGGTCAAGTCGGGGGCCCATCATATTTATAGGCCAATGGTCCTGCACAAAGTGCATCAGCGTAATCGTCTCCCCTAGCTAAAACCGCATAATCAGAAGTTTGCCAGCCTGTTTGAGATACTGCTACGGCAGTCTGATATCTGTCA
>JAAYMU010000056.1 GCA_012521215.1 Peptococcaceae bacterium
AAGTAATACATCTTGTACCCCATGCCTGTTTTTTAGATTAATTGTAGCATGAGCGACAAAAAATTGGGAATTGATTTCTTTAATAATGCATAATTTTGGCAAATAGGTACAAGATATCAGTAAGGCTAATAGCCAAAGACAGTATTTATAACAAATACTGATCAAAAGTACTAAGCAAGCGGTGGAGTGTTTTGAAGAGAATTACTATCTTAATCCCTGCCTATAATGAAGAACAAGTATTGAATAAACTTTATTCCCGTTTACAGGGAGTTTTAGCCGATTTAAGCAAATACCGATTTGAAATTTTATTTATTAATGATGGTAGCACAGACCGCTCCCTGGAAATAATCAAGGAGCTTAAACGCAAGGATCCACGAATTTCCTATGTCAATCTTTCTCGCAATTACGGGAAAGAAATCGCTATGATAGCAGGTTTGGATTATGCCACAGGAGATGCTGTGGTGATTATAGATGCCGACCTTCAAGATCCTCCCGAATTAATTCCGCAAATGATTGCTTACTGGGAGGAGGGATATGATGATGTCTATGCCAAAAGAAGAAACCGCCAGGGAGAAACATGGCTAAAGAAATCTACCTCGAAGCTGTTTTATAGATGTTTGCAAAAACTCAGCAATATCCCGATCCAAGAAGATACAGGCGATTTCCGTTTATTGGACAGGCGCTGCGTGGAGGCCCTCAAACAACTGCGAGAGACTCAACGCTATACTAAAGGTATGTTTAGTTGGATTGGCTTTAAAAAAAAGGAACTGCTTTTTGACCGCGAACCAAGAGCAGCCGGGCAAACTAAATGGAATTATTTTAAACTATGCGACTTGGCCATAGAAGGTATTACTTGTTTTACCATTACTCCTCTGCGTTTCTCAAGTTTTCTCGGTGCTCTTATATCTTTGTTTGCTTTTATCTATATGATTTTTGTAATGGTCAAAACAATTGTTTATGGAGACCCGGTACAGGGTTATCCTTCCCTGATGGTGATTATACTTTTCCTGGGTGGCATCCAGCTTTTATCCCTGGGCATAATCGGTGAATACATTGGCCGAATTTTTAATGAGTGCAAAAGGCGGCCGCTTTACTTTGTGGACGAGTACAATGGGAAAAAAATACCCGCGCGCCAACTGGTTTATGAGTAAAAAGGAATTGAACAAAGAAATAGTTTTGTACGTGGTCTTTGGTGGGTTAACCACTTTGGTTAATTTCCTAAGCTACGTTATCTTTATAAATGTATTTTCCGCGGACTATAAGGTGGGCACAACCGTAGCCTGGTTTTTATCAGTCCTTTTTGCCTTTGGGACCAACAAAGTCTTTGTCTTTCAGAGCAGACAAACAAGTATTGTGGCCATAAGCAAAGAATTCGGGTCTTTTTTATTTTCTAGGGTTTTATCCTATGGTTTGGATATTATGACTATGATCTTGCTTGTCAGCCTGATTGGGATTGATGATGTTGGGGCCAAAATAATAGCCAATATTCTGGTTATTATCTTCAACTATATGGCCAGCAAATTCTTTGTTTTTAAAGGCCACCGGGGGTAACAGATGTTTAATTCAAAACCTTGGGTTCTTTATGTTTGTTCCTTTTTCATTCCCGTTGCCGTTTTATTTATTACCTATTGCCAATTGAATATTGGACCCTATGGGGATAAAACCATTCTGATTTCTGATCTCAGCGGCCAATATGTTGATTATTATTCAACCTATTATCAAATTTTAAGCGAAAGAAAAAGCCTGCTTTATTCCTGGCAGGCAGGCCTGGGACTTAATTTCTTAGGTATTTTCAGCTATTACCTGGCCAGTCCCTTCTCTCTTTTAATTCTCTTGGCCGGGCAAGACCGACTGCCGGAATCTTTGCTGCTCATAACCTTATTGAAAGTCGGCTGCTGTGGTTTAAGTTTTGCTTTCTCAGCAAAGAGGATTTTTAAGATTACCCAGGGGCCCTTATTTATATTTGCCAGTTTGTACGCCCTCTGCTCCTATACTATTGTTTACAGTTTCAATCTTATGTGGCTGGATGGGGTATTTATTCTGCCGCTGCTTATTTTAGGCGTGGAAAAAATCCTTAAAGAAGATAACTACCTGCTCTTCTTTTTTTCTCTGCTCTATATCCTCGTGGCCAACTTTTATATTGCATACATGATCGCCCTCTTCTCCTGTTTCTATTTTCTGGCCGCCTATTTCTCCACTCATAGTTGGCGGGAAATTCGCCACCTACTATCTAAGCTGAAACTGTTTGCCGGTTCAGCTGTTTTAGCCGCCGGATGTGCTGCTATAGTGCTCGTGCCAACATTCTTTGCCCTGCTGAACGGGCAAGGAGGGCCCGACCCTTCTATTTGCAAATGGTGCCTAAATTTCAAGTTACTTGATTTGGGGAGTAAGATTTCTCTTGGGGCTTATGACTCCTTGAAAAGTCAAGGGTTGCCTAACATTTATTGCGGTCTTTTGCCCCTTATTTTATCCCTTTTATATTTTCTCAACACCGGCATCAGGTTAAAAGAACGTCTTATTTATGCTGCATTAGCTGGATTTATGGTTATCAGTTTTGCTTTTAGCAATTTTAATTTAGCCTGGCACGGATTCGACCATCCCAATTGGTTCCCCTACCGCTACTCCTTCGTTTTTTCCTTTTTGCTTGTCTTCTTAGCGGTCAAAGGCTTTTCCCAATTGGAGCAATTGCCGGTCCCAGCAATTATTAAAGCGGGGGGTTTTTGGGCTTTGGTCATGCTTATCCTGCAAAAAATGAACTATCCATACCTGCAGGATATGTTGCTAATGCTCAGTGCTTTCTTTATTATTTTCTACACGATATTGCTGGCAGGTTTAAATAAAATTAAGCCTCCTAAAACCCGCAGCGCTATTATTGCCCTGTTGATGATCTTGGTCCTGGCAGAAAGCCTGCTTAATTGCCGGTACTTAGTCAACGGCTTAGACCATGAGTTTAGTTATGTAAGTAAAGATAAATACCGGCGGGTTTTACCGGAGCTAAAGACAGTAATAACTCAAATACATTCCCAGGACCAAGCTTTTTATCGCCTGGACCGGATTGGCGGCAGAACTTATAACGATCCCATGAATCTTAACTATAAAGGGATTACTCATTTCAGCTCCATGGCTAAAGCTAACCTTAACAAGACTTTACATCAATTGGGCTTTTTGACCACTGCCAGCTATAAATCGATAAACTTTGCCGGTTCTACTCCCCTTACCGAATCTTTACTGGCTGTTAAATATGTCGTCTCTGCAGGCCATAAAGGACTAGGATATATTAAAGTTAATGACGGCGAAAATTTTGCAGGCTATGAAAATAAGTATGCTTTGCCTTTAGCCTTCCTGGCTGACGAATCCCTTTTGACCCTGGACAGCACCAAGGATAACAATCCTTTCCGACTGCAAAATACCTTGTTTAATCTTGCCCTAGGTAATGAGGAGCGCATCAACTTTTTTCAGCCGCTCGAAATCATGGACCGTGAACATGAAAACAATCATGACGGGGTGGTGGAGTATACCCTTTTAAACCCTGAAAATCAACAGGTCTATGCCTGCTTCCATACCATTAATGATGAAAGTTGCCGAATCTTTTTAAATGAAAAAGAAATCAAAGAGTACTTGCCGATTTATAATAAAAGAATAGTGGATTTGGGCTATCATGAACAAGGTGAAGAATTAAACGTTAAAGTTTCTTGTGCCACCGATAATTTTTCTTTTAAAGAAAAATACTTTTACGGTTTGAATGAAGAGAATCTTGCTAAAGCTCTCACTCCTTTGCAAGCCGGAGCAATCCAAGATCTGGTGATCACGGAGACTTTAGTGCAGGGCAAGGTTTTCGTGCAGGATAAAAGATTACTATTTACATCCATACCGTATGATCCCGGCTGGAAGGTATTTGTTGACGGCCGGAAAACTATTCCCAGCGTAATCGACAATGCTTTTCTCGGGGTAAAACTTAAGCCGGGAGTACACCAAATAGCATTGGTTTTCAGGCCACAAGGTTTTTATGCCGGGCTGGGGATTTCAGGCCTTAGTGTGGCCATAGCAGCTATATTGCTAATTTTCCGTAAAATTAAAAAACTTTCATAATTAAACCTTTGACATTTGCCATTTATTCGAATATACTATATACTGCTCGTAAATCTTGTGGATTTAGTAAGACCTTCTCGATTGCCTCAGGCTCAGGGAAGATCTCGAACGTACTTCCCTTGTAGACGGGTAATATAATCTAGGAGGTCATTTTTATGTATAATGACAAGACTTTAGTTTGTAAAGACTGTGGCCGGGAATTCATTTTTTCCGCATCTGAACAAGAATTCTATGCTGAGAAAGGATTCACTAACGAACCAGGTCGTTGCCCCGAGTGCCGTGCAGCCAGAAAAGCTCAAAGAAATGGCTATACTCGCGCTCCACGTGAAATGTTTCCTGCCGTATGTTCCGATTGCGGTGTAGAAACCACAGTTCCTTTCCAACCTACAGGCGACAAACCCGTTTATTGCCGTGATTGCTATCAAGCTCGTCGCAGCAGCAACTGGTAAAATTGTAAAGCCAGCACCCTCCTTGGTCCTAGAACCGGGGAGGGTTTTTTATTAGTCGAATTTCCATAATGTACATAAGATTAATTTTTATGCTCATACTATAGATGAAAAATACTCTATAGGAGGATGGAAATGCTATCTGTAAAAGAGCTGAATTACATCAAAGACTTTCTTTCCTGGGAACTGCTCATGACCAAAAAATGCGCTCATTATGCACAACAAGAGGTGGACCCTAATTTCAAAGGGGTTTTTGAAAACGCCCGGCAAGTACATCAGCAAAACTATGATTCTCTATTGTCCTACCTTCAGCAAAACTCCAGCCAAGGTACACAGGCAGCAACAAGACAACAAGGAGGGATTATGCAATGATTGATACCAACTCAATAGTAACAAGTCAATTTGGAGTACAAAAAATCGGTAAAGACAAGTCCCCTGCTCTTCCCAAAGAAAAGGACCAGACTTTTAATGTTCGGGATAGGCTCAACGACACGCTGGCCAGTGAGAAATATTTAATTGAGGCCTATACCACAGGCTCTAAGGAAATATTGTGCCAGCAACTTTACACTTTAATTAATGATAATTTGAACGGTGTAAAACAGTTACAGCGCAATTTATTTGAACAGCTATTTAATCTGGGAGAGTACCAAGCCGATGTAGCTACCCCGCAACAGATCGATGATGCTTTCGATATGTTTTCCAAATATAAAGTTCAATTCCCTCAATAATACTCCCCTGTCATATGTTGAAATAAGGAGATGTCTTCATTTGAAGGCATCTCCTTTAGCGATTGAACGAAATTGTACTTTCTTTCATTTTATGAAACCCAGTAGTCGTCTTCATCAAAAACCTCTTCTCTTAATCGGTATATAATAAACTTTTCTTTTTTATCACTCCCTCCAGGCACCCTTATTTTATTTATAATTGAAAAGGGTGTACTGGTTTTAAGGAAATCCTTATATTCACGTATTGGATAATAAAGAATTAAATCCACTGTTCTTCTGTCTTTTTCTACAGAACGCAAAATATTATGAACTACTTTTCTAAATATATGCACTGAAAATGGATTGAAAAAGTAAAAACAGTTATCTTTCTTGTCAATTTTATAATGCTGAGCAAGACCATATTTAAATTTAAGAGGTGCATTGATATGCTCGGCCCTTAATCTGTAAAGGGCCTTGTTTTCAAGCGCTTCTTCATAGGTTTTATAATTGGCTTCTATTCCTGTTACCGGCAGATGAAAACGATTATGCAAATAAAATGCCACTCTGCCTCGACCACATCCAAAATCTACAACTTTATCAACGTCTCTAAACTTATAATTTTCAAAAAGTATATTTAAAGCCTTGTATGGTGTAGC
>JAAYMU010000057.1 GCA_012521215.1 Peptococcaceae bacterium
AACTAACATTATCCAACAGGAACAATCTGAATCAAATGTAAATATCGGAAGATTTATAGATCATTCAAATATGGCGATTAATTTTGTTGTTTATGTTAGTTGTAATTAGTTTATATTAAGTTGTGATAGTTTTCAAGTGCTTTTTGATTTGTTTTTTTACGCTTTGGCAATTTTTTTACCATATTCCAAAGCTTTCGCCAGTTGATCTTCATTCGGGTTCCAGTGGTTTCTGAACCCCTCGTCGATTAAATGCAAACCGGCGTCTTCAAGCATGCCGTTCATTACTTTAACTGCCTCACCACTCCAGCCATAACAGCCAAAGGCTGCGGCCTTCTTGTTCTTAAACTTCATCCCCTTGATCAATTGGATAAAGCCTGCCATGGAATGCAAAATACTGTTTGAAATGGTCGGCGAACCCAGAATAAGGGTTTTGGATTTAAATACTTCAGTAATCAAGTCGTTTTCATCGCTTTTAGAGAGATTGTATACCTTAACAACAACATTCGAATCGGCTAACCCGATTCCCTCGGCAATTTTTTCAGCTAGTTTTTTTGTGCCGTTCCACATGGTGTCATAAATGATCGTGATTTGGTTTTCCTGATAATCATTAGCCCACTCCGCATACTTTTCCACAATCTGCATGGGATTGTCCCGCCAGATTACCCCGTGGCTTGTGGCAATTATGTCTATCGGCAGGTTCAGAGCTAATACTTCGTCCAGCTTTTTGCGCAAAATTTGGCTGAAAGGGACCAATATGTTGGCATAATACTTTATTGATTCATTAAACAGATCACACTGATCCACCAAATCATTAAACAGACAGTCGGTTGCGTAATGCTGACCAAAAGCATCGTTACTGAACAGGATATTGTCTTTGGTCAGATAAGTAGCCATACTGTCAGGCCAATGTAGCATTGTCATTTCCACAAAAATTAGTTCTTTGCCGTTTCCAATATCCAACTTATCCCCTGTTTTTACCACCTGAAAATCCCAATCTTGATGAAACTGCCCCTTTAAAGACTTAACCGCATTGGCCGTACAATAAATAGGTGTATTTGGAATATGTTTCATTAGGACGGGAAGTGCCCCGCTATGATCGACTTCTCCATGGTTTGCGATAATGTAATCAATTCTTTGCAGGTCAATTTCTTTGGCCAGGTTTTCTACAAATTCTTCGGCAAAGGGGCTCCATACCGTGTCAATCAGAACAGTTTTTTCCTCTTGAATCAAATAGGAATTATATGTTGAACCCTTATGCGTGGAGTATTCGTAGCCATGAAAATTTTGAAGTTCCCAGTCGACTTTACCCACCCAGGAAACATTGCTTTTAACCTCTTTTTTCATTTCGTTCACGCTCCTTCATGTTTTAATATTCATCTCGGTAACAATTTTATTCGCCAACATGTGGTAATCTTCGATTGATTTCGAATTTGCATTCATTTTACAATATATCTCAAGATGTTTCCATAATTTGTTACTATAATATCTATAATCATTTCATAAACGCAAATAAACCGCCTCTGTATAGGAGTTGCGGTTTATTCCGTTTATTACATGCCGAACGCTCTAGATTATTTATCTGATCCTTTTAGATTCTTTCAGCAATTTACAGCCATGTTTCCTAGGTTAACTATGCCGTTAATAACTGTCCACTTCCAAACGGAGATAATTGATCTCCTGTTCCGACAGCGGGATTTCCAGGGACCTTAAGCAGGAGGACAATTCATCGCGATTTCGCGGTCCAACGATTGCCAGGGTCGGAAAGGGCTGTCTCAGCACATAAGCAAGGGCAATATTAATGGGCGCTACCCCATATTTTCTTCCCAGCTCTCTTGCTCTATCCAGACGTGTAAAATTATCTTCGTAGTAATAGGCCTCTTGCACATCCTTAGGGGCTGTTTGATCGAAGGGAAATGCCTCAGCAAAAAAGCCGTTTCCCTGGGAGCTCCAGCAATATAGTGGGAGTTCCTTGTCCATATGCCACATGGCATAGTTATGGTCAGCGTAGACGCACCCATACCACCTGGGTTTACGTACCTGGGCCAGGGAAAATGAGGGGCTATTGACGCTTAGTCCGCGGTAACCTTTTTGCTCACAGTATTTCAACGCCTCCGCAACGCGGCTTAGTTCCCAGTTGGAAACACCGTAGGCCCCAATAAGCCCTTTTTCTACAAAGTACTCCATTCGATCCATCAGATCGCCGACAGGCATGGCAGGATCGTCCCGGTGAAGCAGATAGAGATCGAAAAATTCACTGCCGGTATTATACAGGCTGAAATACAAATCATCCTCCATTAGATCCGGCTTTACTCGCCAATAATCAAAGCAATGAACCATATCCGGAGTTACGATCGGGTGGCAGCATTTATCGACGAGGATCACCTGATCTCGGTTGCCCCGGGATTCAAAATATTTTTTGAGGATAGATTCCGCCTGGGATGCTCCATAAAACCTCCCGGTATCGATGCAGTTTCCGCCCTTATCAAGATAGGCATCCAGGAGCATAAAAATCTCATCTTCCAGATGGGGCCTAAACCAGGCTGTCCCCATACAGATCCGTGATACAGGTTTCTCGACACCTTTTAAGGATATGTATTCCATTTCTTCCCTCCTTTTTTAGGTAACGATGTCTGAAGGCAACTTATTCCATATTTTGGGTATTGCTTTATTATACCATATTCGACTGATCCAGATTATGTAAATGCATCTGATTGTTAAAATTTTACCAACTATAGTTTTAAATACTTGCGAATAATACTTCCTTTTATTCTCGAGCCCCAGTTAGATTTATTAATGGTTACATCTTCTATGTTCCGGGGAAATCCGGTTAATAATTCATAACCGTCTTTTGTAATCAGCATTGTATCAGAGTGTCTGAATCCGCCAAGCCCTTCCACATAGATTCCAGGCTCAATACTGATCACCATATTCTCTTGCAAAATATCCTGGCTGCCTTCTGCAATATAAGGCTGCTCATGATTGCCCAGTCCGATTCCATGTCCCGTCCGGTGTAATAACTTTTCTTCTAACCCCTTACTTATTAAGTATTCCCTTGCTTCGGCATCAATGTCAGCAGCTCTTACTCCGGCTTTTAGCTTGCTTAAAGCCTTATCCCGAGCGCACATCATATGCTGGAATAATTCATGCTCATCCCGGGAAGGGGGTTTCAGGAAGAAAGTTCTCTCGCATTCCGAAGCATAGCCGTTGATTCGAAAGTAACACATAGCAAGGTTAGGCCCCTGCCCCAAGCGATCATTAAGGCCAGGAATACTGTGAGGCATGGCACTTAAGGGCGCAGGCCAAGCCACAGTCAAAAGGGTGGTAGTAATCGGGTCAAAATTCCCTGCTCGAATAAGGCCATTCTGAACATTTTTCGATATGGCAAAAGTTTCGATAACACTTACTCCTGGGTAGACAGAGTTAAAAAGAGTTCTCATAGTTTCGTCGCAGATCTTGGCACTGGAACGAATCATCTTTAACTCCAACGGGTTTTTAACTTGCCTTTGCTCGGCAACAAACCCGGCAGGGACTAATTCTTTGGCCTCAATGTTGAGAAATACATCTGACTTTACATTGACTTCAATTCCGATTCTATTAAACCTCTCAAGAATTCCGTTTAAAATATCATACCAATTCTTGTCTGGGGGCGAGGGGTATTCCCAATAGGCAATAATCTCGCAGTCAATAATCCCCTTCTGGACATGAGCTTCTTCCAGTTTAGGAACGACCAAGATTGGTTTGCCCCTAGGTGATACCACTATGAAAAAAGGTCTTTCCTCAGGTCTGTAGGTAATACCGGTCAAATACCAGATATCTTCTTCCGCCGTAACAATATAGGCTTCCATAGAATGTTTTTCAATTTTCTCCTGAAGTAAACGGATTCTTTACTCGAGCTCATTCTTGAGCATCCTTTAATCACCTCATTTCTTTACTTACGGAACAATTTCTTAGTTTTCATTTTCTCGAAAAATTAATAATTGTAAATATATTCCACCCACTTTAACTCATTCCTCTTAACATTGAAAAAATTTATAACTATTTAGCTATGAATAGGATATAAAAAAAGAGCCCGGAGGCTCTTATATACTTTTTACTTCGGACCGGTGAGTCTTTGGAAGGCAGAAATAAATTGTTTTTCTACTTTGAAAGGGTTCTCAAAATCAAAAGCATGGGTTGCTGTTTTCGTCGGCCTTTGCTTAAAGATCCGATAATCCATGAGAGCTTCAAATTCATAATATAGCAAGGTGTCGTCAATTTCTTCGATCTGCTCCAGTTCCTCTTCAGATAAATCTCCTAGTCCAAACCTGTCAAATATCATATTCTGCAGTTTGGCTTCGATCGCTACGTATTCCGACATATTACGTTTAACCGGTCTTGTCAAATCGGAAATATAGCTTTCACTGGCATCGTGCAGCAGGCACCCAAGCTGCACCCGCTCGGAACAACCCCTGGCTTTAGCTTCTTGATAACAGTTCAAGGAATGCTGGGCCACGGAATAAAAATGCCGGCAGTGACCGTTGGCTCTGGTCATTAAAGACAAAGCATGAGCGATATCCTCGATTTTGATATCTTCTTTGTTCGGCTTTAAGGGATAAAATTTTACTTTGGTGTAAGTGATGATGTAGTCTAGCATTTGTCCTCCATAATAGATCTATTTACCGGTTTCTTCTTGCTCCTCTTAGGGGCAACTGGTATGGGATAATCCTATTGCCATACAGGTTATTCCATTCGGGAGCCATTAAGTTGTCAATCTTAAATATTAACCGTTGACATTCTTTTAATACCTGTTGGATATATTGAAAAGCTAATGTGATTTGACGGCCTTTTCCTGCCAGAAAAATAAACTCATCCTGCCCCAAAGGAACACTTTTTTCTAACTGGGACAGCACTAGTTTGCTCCAAGCTTGCTTCTTTTCCTTCGGTTCTCCATTCAATGTCTCATTGTAGGGCTCGATTATTGTATCCGCAGAAACTAGCCCATGTTTTGCCGAAAGAATGTAGATCTTATCAGCTATCATTCTCGCATAAGTATATGCTAATCGAAATGTAGGGCTTTTGGAATAAAGCTTTACAGCCGGGCATCTGTGATTCTCTTTCCTGCTCTCGTGCATGATATTAAAGCTATTTTGGACATTTGAAAGACCGTCCTTTAGGTTATAATCAAAGTATTTATATCTAAAACACATAATTTGCAAGACTATTCATACCCGAAATGGTATCAACCCTCGATAATCTCCAACAACCTATAGGAAATATCTTCCCACTCAACCGAAAGGTCAAGAGTTTTAACTTTAATGTTTCTTCCTTTGATCTTATAGTCCAAATTCAACTCATGTTCTGTTGTGGGGTAAAGCAACATCCCGGAAACAGCTCCGTTATATGGACTATTGGTAACATAGGCATATATTTGGTACAGATTGCCGGCATGAAGCTTCCTGACTTCTCCGTAATTTCCACTGGCCAGGGCAGAAGCATAGTATTTGGTGTCAATGATCGTTTGCGTTCGCTCTACATTATTGTCAATGACAATATCCGTTCTCATCTGAGGAAGATATTCCAGTCCGGTATGATCATATTCTGTATCCAGTCCCCAATCGATATTTGGTGAATGGACTTTATACTTAGTCAAAGGCAAATGCTTTTTGTAAAAATTCAATACGAACTTTTCAAATAAGGCAGCCATTTTTCCATCCCGGATAAAATCAGCAAACTTCAAGGAATTGCTGTCTTCTGTAGTAATAAGGCCAGTGTAAATCAGCTCGCAAATATTCATCAGCAATTGATAGTGGCGGTTGTTTCTATTGTATTTGAGCTGTGAAAATGTCCAGGGGTCGAGTCTTATTTCATCAATGCGAACGAAATAATACCTGATATCCGTTAGTTCTTTGCGCAGCCCAAAGTCAAGCTCAGGATATTTCAGCAAAGCGCTTATCGTGGTTTTGAGGATGCGGTTAAAAGGTCCATTAGCAGTAAATTCATCAAATTGGCAAACCAACCGGTTGTTCAGGAAAGGAAGCTGCTTCAAGGTGCTGGTAACCTCAATCCTTCCCCGCACTAGTGACAATTCTTCAGTCATCTCCTGGTACTTCCGGTGAAAGCCACGTTTTATAACATTCTTGGTACCGTTTATCAACAACCTGGCCAGCAGATTGTATATGTGGTCAAACTTCGCCACTCCGGTCAAGGTTGTCTCATCCTGTTTTAATATATCCCAGGCATAACAAAGCATATAATAGATGTTTTTGATGGGTATTTTCGGCTGTGTGCTCATAATCGTTACCTTAGAAGTTCATCTACAAGGTCTTTAACAGTTTCCGGGCTGTCGAACCAATACTCTTATAAGAGAGGAGCCACTTCATATTTAACAATATTGTCATACCATAGCTTACCGGCTTTATCACAATTACAAAAATAACTATGCCCTATTCTGAAACCTCTCCCCAGATTATGATCGTTTTCTATCTTATTATTTAAAGCAGAGAATTTGCGGACAATCTTATCGATAAGGGACTCCTCAACCTTTTTTTTCCTTAAATGATCTTTGAAACCATCCTTATGGAAAGCAGGTTCCAAATCAAAGAAACAAAATCTGCGGCGGAGAGCATAATCGATAATCGCCAGGCTCCTATCGGCAGTATTCATCATTCCAATGATATAGACATTAGGAGGCACAGAGAACTCTTCATCGTTATAGGTCAGTGTCATCTTCTTGCCACGCTTATCCGCTTCGATCAACATCAATAACTCACCGAAAATCTTACTGAGATTACCTCTGTTTATCTCATCAATAATGAAGAAATGTGGCTTATCAGGTTGCGTATTTGCTTTCTTGCAGAATTTATAAAAGACTCCTTCTTTGAGAGTAAACCCGCCCTCCATCGGCCGGTAGCCCATGATAAAATCTTCATAGGAATAACTTTGATGAAATTGCACCAGTTTGACCAGTGTTTCATCTTTCTCACCGATGATAGAATAGGCCAGCTTCTTTGCAGAGTATGTCTTTCCCACTCCCGGGGGGCCCTGAAGAATAACATTTTTCTTTCTTTCCAGCAGCTCCTTCAAAGTATCGTACTGTGCTTCGCTGATAAAAACATCATTCATAAAATTCTGCTTGGTGTAAAGCTCGGATTCCTCTGAAGATTCATTGCTGATTTTGCTAATAAGCTCTTCCGCCTGTTGCCCGAATTCTTCATAGAGCGTAATATCCGTTAAGGTTTTGATTGCAAACTTGTCTTCAAGTTTCCAAGGACCCGTTTTCGTCCACTTCACTTGGCGGATATGTTTATATTCTTCACGGTTGTCATCATATGTATAGTTTGAAGTTACCTCACCAATCCCCAGAAGTGTTTTGCCTCCTGCCCTGGCAATAATCCTGTCTCCAACCTGAACATCATTCAGAACTGCCATAATGCCAATCCATCATTTGCATAACCATTTTCCGGTCCGTATATCCGGGTTAGCTCATTTTTAATTTCTTCCTTTGATTGAAACTTAGTCAAGCCCCCTATTTTATCCCAGCCAATTGCCATTATCCTTTTTTTTCTGAATTCATCCCATTTATAGTCATTTTTCCCAAGGGCATATACCCAGATTCTTTGTTCTTTACCAGTCCCTTTAAGTATTTTTTCTTTGCTTTTTTCCCATAAAGGCCGAATGTTTTCCGAATGTAAAATGACAGAATACAAATAGCCGTTATTTAAAGGGTTTTTAGCTTGTATTTTAAGATCCTGCATTGCTTGGAACAGATTGCCTTCTTTCTCTTCAAAAAGTACACCTTGGATCAGCTTTCTCCGGTCTTCTTTTAAGACAGCTATTTCTAGCTCTGGGTGCTCAAGGTAGTGTAATGCATTTTGGATAACCTCTGGAAGATCTTCAAGACTAGTACCACTTTTAAACTTTAACAAATATTTCACCCAAACATTTTGCCGGACAAAAGCTAAAGCGATGGTTCGCTTATCAGGATATTCATTTAAGGTATTTTTCATCGCAGCATTCTGATCGATATAACTTATTAGCTCCCCAATTATCTTCAGAGTTTTATATTCAATACTGTCTTGATCATAACTGGTCAGAAGTCTTTCAAAAGAAAATGGTTTTTTGTCAGTCTGATCGATAAGAGAATCCAAAACAGCCTGGTCAGCATTAAGTTGCAAATACTCACCATACTTATCCCGGGCTTTTTGGAAATAGTATTCTTCAGATTCTCTTATAGCTTTGACTTTGTCAGTTTCGGCTGCTTTTTTAAGCTGATCGGCATGTTGAGTAAAGAAAGATGA
Source organism: Peptococcaceae bacterium (assembly GCA_012521215.1). GTDB lineage: Bacteria > Bacillota > Desulfitobacteriia > Desulfitobacteriales > Syntrophobotulaceae > JAAYMU01. The sequence continues at coordinate 8,277 of JAAYMU010000057.1, forward strand.
AATCATTATAACAACTCCTCATGAATAATTTTCTGTCTTATTCTTTTGATCTGAGTCGCAATATATCTGAACAACCGCCCATACAAAATTAACCATATTTGTAATATTCTTTTTCTTTATCTTAGTTCCTGTCTAATTTTCGAATTTGTTTCAGAAAGCAAGAGGAAACCGGCTCAATCGAGCCGGTCGAATATGTTGAAGTTATTTTTTTGGCTAGGATGTCCTTGCTGGCGCATGCTGTTGGAGAGTTATTATGCTTTGATTAATACTTTTTCGTGGTTACCACGAAGAGATTTCGTTTGTGAGCTACTAGACATCACCATCCTCCTGTAATAGGCGCTTATAATAAGAATTTACACCGTAAATTGCAGCCATGGGATTTTGCTGCAATACTCTGTCCTTAACTGCAAATGTTACACATGGCGCCTTGGAATACATAGTAAAAAGAGCATCATGTCCGACACATAGGCCAATAAGTATATTGAGATCAGTATGTGAATTATTGAGAATCTCTGCCTGAAGAATCGGATTGCATGCTGGTTCAAATTTTCCGGGGTGAATCTTATGCTCCTCCGGAATGCCAACTTCCGTCTTTTCCACAGAACCCACCTTGCAGTTGACACAAAAATAGTCCTTAATACCCTTTGCCTTCAGAACTTTTGTAAATACTACCGCCTCATTTATGGAACCCATGCATGTCGCAATACCCAGTTTCTTTGCACCAATTTTTTTTGCAAACAGAATTATCTCCTCAATACGGGTCAGCTTTCCGTAATAAAGCCCCTCAATCTCAGTTGAGAATGCATAAATTTTGGAAACAAGAGGATTTCTGATGTAGATTTTCTTAATATCTTCTAACAGTTCTTTATCCGTTGCTGTTGTGGGACAAAATGAAGGATACGTGCTATTACGCTTATCGCAATGGTAGGTTTTACAGTCTGAGCAGTCATACTGTATACGCTTGTTAACGTTATCACTCATTAATACCAGCCCCC
>JAAYMU010000058.1 GCA_012521215.1 Peptococcaceae bacterium
ATGTACTTCTTTGCCATCATTCTACTTCTTGATACAATCTATGTCTTCGGAGCGATAAAGAGCAATAGGTTAAACGAGATGGTAACGGAGGATTATGGAATGATAATCCCTAAATCGAGGAAGACTGTCTATAAACCCGAGTGAATCCCCGATATCATAAATCCCGAGAAAAAAATTCAAAAATCTCGGGATTTTTTTAATTTTTTTTATTAAATCATTGTGTTTTAAAGCACTACTTGCTAACACATCCTTCCAGGTTTATAATCATAAATAATTTTAATAAGTGATTGGAGGAGCTTAAAATTATACATATTTAATTTGTTAGGCATTACGTAAGCATCATGGAGGTGACATTCATGCCTAAATTAAGAATCCTGGATTGTACGCTGCGTGACGGAGGACTGACTAATAATTTTAGTTTTGAAGATAAATATATTCAAAACCATTTACAATTAATGGCTTTAGCTCATGTAGATTTCGTGGAAATGGGGTATAAAACATCCGGCAGCTTTTACGATAAACAAGCTTACGGTCCTCTGAAATTTTGCCCGGATAGTTATATCCGTCAGTTTATTAATAATATAGAAAATCCTCCCGCACTGGCTTTTATGGTGGATGTAGGCAAGTTCGACCGAGAAGATATTGCCCCGGCCTCGCAATCTCCCTTTGTTATGGCCAGGGTGGCCTGCTATTTAAATCAGATAGAACAAGCAGTGCAAGATGTTTTGTTTTTTCAAGAGAATGGCTATATAACAACCTTAAATATTATGGCTATTTCCAAAGAACAGCCTCAAGAAATAAGGAAAAAACTGCAGTTGGTTAAACAGGTTATACCGTTTATAACGGTTTATATCGTGGATAGCTATGGGGCTTTGTATCCGGACCAGATCAGAAATTTGATTACTCTCTACAAACAGGAACTACCGGAAAGCAAGATTGGTATCCATGTCCATAATAATATGCAGCTTGCTTTTTCCAACACCATTACCGCTATTGAACACGGGGCGGTTTATGCCGATGCCAGCGTCAAAGGGATGGGCAGAGGTGCTGGAAATTGCCCTTTGGAATGTCTTTTGCCTTATGTTGAAAAAAAATTTGCCAATAAAAACCGCTATGATTTAAAACCTGTTTTGAAACTAATAAATGATTATTACCAGAAAGAAGATAATTACAAAGCTTGGGGTTTTTGTACCAAACAGTTATTAACAGGACTTTTTAATCAGCATCCTGTGTACAGCTTACCTGACCGCAGCTACGATCTTGCCGATATGTATGATTACCTGCAAAGAAAAGATAGGGATTAAGTGCCAATCCACCGGCCAACAAGACCTCTTAGACCTCGATAAGCTTTACTTATGAAAGCATTGTGTTTTCATATTATACAGAGCCTGTTCAGAATGCTAGAATGGAAAAAAGAGGGGAAAGGGAGGTTTTATTATGGCAAAATTTAATGAATTCCAACATGTATTTTCACCGATCAAGGTAGGCAACCTTACGCTTAAAAACCGCATTCAATTCTCGCCTATGGTCTGTTGCTTATCAAATGCTGCCGGCGAGGTTACCACAGAATTCGTAGAATTTTTGGGCATGCAGGCCCGGACCGGAGCCGGCCTGGTGACTATTGGCGCCACTCCGGTGGACAATGATACAGGAGCGGATGCTTACGGGGAACTGGATGTTACCAATGATAATAAAATTCCAGGCTTAAAACGCGTTTCCGAAGAAGTACACCGTTATGGAGCCAAACTTTCCATTGAACTGGTTCATTCCGGCAGAGGCTCTCTGCCCGAGCTTTTACGCAAGCCTTATGCTTTGGCCCCCAGTATTATTCCTACTCCGGGTGGTCCTAGGAAGATTAAAGTTATGGATCAAGACGATATTGACCAAGTGATAAAAGCCTATGCTGACTGCGCAGAACGGTTAGTTAAAGCCGATTTTGATATGGCCATGATTCATGCCGCTCACGGTAATCTAATTGCCCAGTTCTTATCTCCCTACACCAATAAACGCAATGACTATTACGGCGGTTCCTTTGAAAACCGGGCTCGTTTTGGCCTGGAACTGCTGCAGGCCGTCCGGGAAAGAGTCGGCCAGAGCTTAGCATTAGAAATGAGGATCAGTGCTGAGGAAATGGTTGAAGGCGGCATGGAGTTAGAAGAAACCATAGAGTTTATTAAACTGGCCCAAGAATATATTGACTTAGTTCATGTCTCGGTAGGTCTGATCGTGGAACATAATAAAGCGGCTTTTTGGACTATGCCGCCTTACTATCATGCTCATTGCCATAACGTAAAATATGCCGAAGCGGTAAAAAAGGATCCGGATATTAAAATTCCGGTAACCACAGTCGGCAGTATCAATACTATTAAAGATGCCGAAGAAATAATAGCTTCCGGAAAAGCTGACATTGTGGCCATGTGCAGGCAGCTGCTCGCCGATCCGGAGACTATTAAAAAGGCTTACCGCGGGGAAGAAGGAACAACTAGACCTTGCCTGCGTTGCTGGGAAGGTTGTGTCGGTGCTGTTGCCTTCGGGGGCCAGGTCAGATGTAGCATCAATCCGGTAGTGGGCAGGGAAACTAAATACCGGGAAATTCCGCTGGCTCGCAGAAAGAAAAAAGTGGTAGTGGTAGGCGGTGGGACAGCCGGAATGATGGCTACTCAAACCTTGGTGGAAAGAGGGCATGAAGTCGTACTTATGGAAAAAAAGGATAGACTAGGCGGTCATCTGCCTGAAATAAGTGCACTTCCGTTCAAAGGGGATTTACGTGCCTACTTGAAATGGAATGTAGACACCACTATGAATTGCGGGGCCAAAATTTTGCTAAACACTGAGGCGGACGAGGATAGCATCCGCAAGGAAAACCCGGACGCTATTATTATCGCGGTTGGGTCCAGCCCGGTGGAACTTGATATTCCAGGAAGCGATAACGAAAATGTTCACTCGGTTTTAGATGTGGATAACGGTAGGGTCCAAGTCGGATCCAAAGTCGTTGTTTGTGGTGGCGGAGTGAGCGGTATGGAATGCGCCCTGGCTTTGGCCATGGAAGGCAAAGACGTTACTGTCGTGGATATGATTCCTGTGGAGCAATTTGCCAAGGATATGGTGGTTGCCACCCGGCCTATGCTGCTCTATCTCTTAAATCAACATAAAGTCAAATTTATTGGGGAGCATAAAGTGCTGCAATTCCTTAAAAATGGAGTAGAAATAGAAGATCGAAATTGGAACCATTCCATTATAGAAGCGGATACCATTGTTAAGGCCTTCGGTATGCGACCTAACAAGGAATTGGTGGAGCGTTTAGGTTGTATTGTCCCTGAAACTTACCTAGTCGGTGACTGTGACCAGGCTAAGAATATTCAGTATGCCAATCATTCCGCCTTTAATGTTGCGGTGGAGGTTTAATTATGACGCTGCAACAGCTCAAATATATTATAAAGATAGTTGAATGCGGCTCCATTACTGAAGCCGCTAAACAGCTATTTATTACCCAACCCAGTCTATCGACGGCAGTTAAAGAACTTGAAAAAGAACTGGGAATAGAAATATTTTACCGCACAGCCAAAGGAATATCCTTAACTATTGACGGGACTGAATTCCTCTCCTACGCACGTCAGATTATTGAGCAGACAGAACTTATGGAGCAGCGTTATTTAGGTAAAAAACCCTCAAAACAACTTTGTTCAATTTCCACTCAACATTATGCTTTTGCAGTTAATGCTTTTGTAGAATTACTTTTAGGTCTTGATGTAGATGAGTATGAATTTACCCTACGGGAAACAAGAACATATGAAATAATTGATGATGTAAAAAATTTACGCAGTGAAATAGGGATTATTTATTTTAGTAATTTCAACGAAAAAGTTTTGAACAAGCTGTTAAAAGAAAATCATTTGATATTTAATCCCCTTTTCGAAGCTAAGCCCCATATTTTTGTTAGTTCCAGGCATCCTCTTGCTAAGAACAGTTCAGTTACTCTCGAAGATCTGGAAAACTACCCGTTTCTGGCTTTCGAACAAGGTGAGTATAATTCTTTTTATTTCTCAGAAGAGATTTTAAGTACAGTTCCTCGCCGAAAAACAATCCATGTCAGCGATCGGGCTACTCTTTTTAACCTTTTAATTGGCTTAAATGGATACACTATCTGCTCGGGCCTTTTATGCAGTGATTTAAACGGAGATAACATTGTTTCCGTGCCGCTTCAGACGAATGAAAGAATGCTGATAGGTTGGATTGCCAACAAGAAAGCACATCTTAGCATGCTGGCTCTTGACTATATTTCGAAACTGAAAAAACTGATTAGCGAATACGGATATACTGTTCTTGAATAAAATATGTCTCCGCTTTGAATAGAGCGGAGGCATATTTATGCTACAAGCAAGGTGTTTATGGCCTTATAGATTTGAGAAGCAATGTAAGCATTATTCATAGTATAGAGATGTATTCCATCAACCCCCTGGGTTATTAAATCTACGATCTGATCCACAGCATATGCAATTCCTGCATCCCGCATTGCTTCCGGATTGTTTTCATATTTATTCATAATAGATATAAATTTTTTTGGAAGCTTTATTCTGTTAAGGGCAACCATACGTTCAGTTTGTCTTTTGCTCATAACCGGCATGATTCCGGCTTTAATTGGAACGTTAATTCCTGCTATAACCGCTCGCTCTCGGAAGGAATAAAAGCTGTTATTATCAAAAAATAACTGCGTTATGAGTTGGTCTGCCCCTGCATCTACTTTGTTTTTTAAATTACGAATATCCTCAATAATAGTTGGACTTTCGATGTGACCTTCAGGATAGCAAGCCCCTATTATATTAAAATCTCCGTTTTCTTTGATGAAGGAAATCAAATCGCTGGCATACCTGAAGTCATTATGTGGTGTTAAAGCGGGATTTGTATCACCTCGCAAGGCAAGTATATTTTCAATTCCGGAACATTTGCAGTAATCTAGTATTTTAAGTACAGCCCTTTTGGAAAGATGAAGGCCTGGAAGGTGGGCAACACTTTCGATACCATAGTGATTTTTAATTACAGAGGCTATTTCAAAAGTATTGGCCTTATTTTCACTTTTTCCAGCACTATAGGTCACACTTATAAAATCAGGGTTAAGTTCTTTTAATTTTTGAACTGTATTATGAATTGCAGTTAAAGGGTCAGAGCCCTGAGGAGGAAATATTTCAAATGACAGTATACTTTTCGTATTATATAATTCTAATGTCTTCATAGCGCTAAACTCCTCTTAGTATTTTTTTAGGCTGAACTTGCCTTTCCATTTTTTAGTTATTACAATACCATAAAGGGCTTGCTATAGGGTAATACTTAATAATTATACTTTGCCATAGATTTGAACTATATCATGATTCTTACTATAAAATGGCATAGAGTAAGTACTTTCCTAGAAGATTTTATTTGTAAAGAAGGGGAACTTGATACTTTTGTAGAAAATTATAAATTTGTAGAAATCAATCGCTATTAAAGAAAGAGGATAATAATGGATCAGCTACCATTCTACCCGGGACAAAAACTCAGCTTTACAACTGATTCGGAACTATTCCACGATGTATATACTACTGAAATCAAAGAAGTGTATCACGATCGCTTGGAATTGTATATTACTTTGCATAAGGGGTATTTACTTCTTATTCCGATCGGAACAACAATTCGTTGGCTCGATATCAATTCGCAGCAGGAATTTACGTCCCAGGTAATTTCTCGCCAGCCGGCTAAACAAACTTGGAGTGTTACTATACCTGTTCCTAAAAATGCACAAAGGAAATCACGGGTTATAGCTATAGGCAGTGGTAAAGGGGGGGCAGGGAAGACCACCTTGGCCATTAATTTAAGTTTGGCTTTAAGCTCGTTAGGACAAAGAGTAATTATTCTTGACGCCGATATAGGAATGGCCAATGTTGAAGTTTTGTTGAGGCTAAATACCCGTTTGAATTTAACCAATGTGCTTAAGGGAGAATGTACTCTAAAAGATATTTTAATCCCTGGGCCGTCGGGTATTAAAGTTCTTCCCGGTTCCAGTGGCATTTCTGTTCTAACGAGTATTGACGCTGTCCAGTTTAATCGGATTATATCCGGCTTTGCCGATCTGGAAGAACAAAGCGATATCTTTATTATCGATACAGGAGCGGGTATTTCGGAAGTTGTACTTAGATTTTTGGAATCGGCGGATGATTTAATCTTAGTTACTAATACGGAACCCCATGCTATGATGGATACCTATGCTTTGGCTAAAGCCTTGGCTTACCGTAACCCGGATATTAAACCCTACCTTATTATCAATCGTTGTGAAAGTGAGGCTGAAGCGAAAAAATGCAGCCAGACTTTTAATAAGGCTGCTTCTAGGTTTCTCAAAGTCCAGCCTGAGGTTCTGGGCTGGATTTATGACGATAAAAAAGTAAGCAGGTCTTTGAAAAACCAAAAACCACTTTTTCTTTCCGATCCTCATTCCGAGTACTCTCGCTCTGTTTTGAATATAGCAAGAAAACTATTAGGCAAAAAAGTGAAAACCGGAAGACAATCGGGGATTGTATCCTTTATTAACAAATTTAAACGTAGCTTCGGCTAAAATTAAATCTATTTTTTCAACCATAAGGATTGCCAAATAGTAAACTAATTGGAAAAAAATAAAATTTGGCAAAGCCAAATTTTAATAATTTATTATATCTTTATCCAATATCTTATGCTATAATGGGAACGGCACTTGGACATAAAGGGGGAGAGAATGATTGAGAAAGATGGCTTAAAACAGAGAATGTCTGTTTTTTTTAATAAAGCCAAAAATATTTTAAATAAGGTTAAGATTAAAGAACATATCAATAAAGTTACTGAAGCAAAATTACTTACACGACTCGTAAGCTTTTTAAAAAATATTTCCTGGAAATCTCCCAAGACAATTGGGATAAGTGCTCTCAGTGTTATTATTTTAGGTGCCGGAATATTTTATCTTAGTACTACGGTTTCGGCTGTCGGTATTACGGTGAACGGCAAAAATATAGGATATGCTCAGAATAAAACTGAGGCTGAACAAATTGTACAGGAAGTATTGCAGAAGCATGGTGAAGTCTCCGGACAAGTTGCCCATACCAACGATAAAATTGAATATGAAAAAGCAAGAATAAAAAAAGATGAATATGCTGCTAACAAGATTTCCTTTGCCTTGTTGCTAAATGCGATAATACCTTATATTAACGCTTGTGGAATCCAAATTGAGGGGCAAACGGTTGTCTATCTGGCAAATACTGAACAAGCAGATTTGGTCTTGACCAAATACAAAGAATACTTTACTAAACCCGGCGAAAAGAACATAGTTGATTCTGCTGAATTTGAAGAAGAAGTAACCAAAGTTGCAGGTAAAGTTCATCCCAGTGATATAAAATCGGTTGATGAAGCCCTAGATTTTTTGTTAAAAGGGGATGCAGCTGAGACTGAATATACTATTCAAAAGGATGATTCATTTTGGCTGATTGCCCGTAAGCATGATATGCTGGTTGATGAAATCCTGGCAGCTAACCCGGGATTTACTGAAGATACAATTATTCAACCGGGTCAGACCATTAAACTGGCCAAAATTGAACCTTTCCTGACCGTAATTAGTAAAGGAACAAAAGTTGTTAAAGAAGTAATTCCTTTTGATGTCCAAACCGTAACCAGCACCAAAGTCGCTGCCGGTAAATCTGTTGTTCAGCAAGCAGGTAAAGATGGCGAAAAAGAAGTTACTTATAAATACGTAGAGAAAAACGGCAAAACGTTAGAAAAAACCGTGGTCAAAGAAGAAGTATTGGCCAAACCGGTTAAGCAAATTATTGCCAAGGGCCCTGCTGTTAAGCCTGTTTATGTTGGCACTTCCCGTGGATCAGGTGCAGTATACGGATTGCAGTGGCCGCTCAGCGGTAGGATTACTTCTTATTACGGGTACCGTTCTCGTGGCTTCCACACCGGTATTGACATTGACGGAGTGACCGGACAGCCTTACTATGCTGCGACTGCAGGCAAAGTAGTTTTGGCCGGGTATGTTGGAAACTATGGTTACTGTATTATTGTGGACCATGGTAATGGAGTAGCTACACGTTACGCCCATTCCTCGAAACTCTTAGTCAGCGTCGGTGATCAGGTTAAAAAAGGACAAAATATCGGATTGGTAGGCTCGACCGGGAAATCAACCGGATCCCATCTTCATTTTGAAGTTATAGTAAATGGCAGCACAGTTAATCCACTAAATTATCTTCCATAGTATTAAGAGTATTAAGCTTGTATAAACTTTTTACTTAAATATTTCAGAATTAAAAGCGCACTATAGCGCTTTTTTTTTAACTACTTTTAGTTGACAAACAGTATTTATTTAGCAAGAATTATATATAACAGTATAATGGGAGGTTTATTATGGCAATTAGAATAGTTGTTGACAGCTCTTCCGATATTCCGCAGGAACTGTCTGCCCAACTGGGTATTGTAACCGTACCTATGCCTGTATATATTGATGGGAATAGCTACCAGGAAGGGGTAGACCTTTTCCCCAAGGAATTTTATGCCCAATTTAAAAATTATAAGGATCTTCCCAAAACATCTCAGCCTAATTTGAACGTTTTAAAAGAAGCTTATGAAAAAGTTTTGGCTGAAGGAGACGAAGTTATTGGCATTCATCTGTCTTCCGGCCTTAGTTCAACTTATCAGACAGCGCTAATGGCTCGGGATATGTGCAGCGAACCCCAAAAAATCCATGTTATTGATAGTTTAGGTGCTTCTTTTGGTTTTGGTTTGCAAGCAATACTGGGCTATGAAATTCTTAAAGAAAACGGGGAAAATAAAGATTTTTCTACCGAAAGCCGGGATGAAGTGATAAAAAAGATTATGGCCGTAAGAGACAAAATGAGATATATCTTTACTATTGATACCCTTGAATATCTGGTTAAGGGCGGCAGGGTGAGCAAAACCGCAGGTTTTGTTGCCGGCTTGCTGGACCTTAAGCCGATTTTACATATCAATCCTCAAGGCAAAATTGACGTCTTCGGCAAAGTCAGATCTAAAAAGGCCGCTTTGCGTAAGCTCCTTGACATTATGGAGCAAGACATTGTTGATGGAGAAGGGCAGACTATCGGAATTTCTCACGCCAACAGCCCTGCTGAAGCTGCATCTTTAGCCGAAGATATAAAAAAGAGAATTAAGGTAAAAGACATCATTATTTCCGATATTGGTTGTGTTATCGGGAGCCATGTGGGTCCCGGAACTATCGCTTTGTTTTATCAGGGCCAACCTAAGGGTTAAGTTGTAGGATAAACAATTAAGATTTGATAGATATTAAAACACCTTGATATTAAGTATAAGGGATGTATTAAAATTAAGGACTGAAATGAATGACCACAAATACTAAAAAAGTTTGTGCTATATCTTATGGTTGCCAAATGTCGGTCAGAGATGCCGAGACCCTTACTGCTGTTGCCCTTCAAAATGATTATGTGAAAACGGATCTGCCGGAGGAGGCAGACTTAATTATCGTCAACACTTGTTGTGTCCGGGAAAGTGCCGAAAATAAGATTATCGGCAATATAGGGCAGCTTAAAAAACTCAAAGAACAAAAACCTTCACTAATAATTGCGGTAGCCGGCTGCATGGTTCAGCAGCCCGGAATTCTGGAAAAGTTGCAGAAAAAAGCACCCCATGTGGATATTTGGACCGGTACCTTTGACCATTCCAAATTCGACCAATTATTAAAACGTACTTTAAATGGTCAGAAGGCCTCTTTGGTTTCTCCCGAAGCCTATGAATGCAATGAAGTTGCCCCTTTAGCTGAGAAAGGGAAACTTAGCGCTTTTGTCAATATCATGTACGGCTGTGAAAATTATTGCGCTTACTGTATAGTGCCTTATGTAAGGGGGCGAGAACGCAGCCGACCGAAGGAAGTAATTCTGGAGGAAATTAAGGAATTAGTACAAACGGGATGCCGGGAGGTAACCCTTCTTGGGCAAAATGTTAACTCTTATGGCCTAAAAGACGGATTTGCTTATGATTTTTCCGATTTGTTGCAGGAAATTGATGACCTAGAGGGCCTTTATCGAGTACGTTTTACGACTTCCCATCCCAAGGATTTAAGTGATAAGCTCATTACTACCGTGGCCCAGGGAAAGCATTTATGCGAGCATTTCCATTTACCCTTACAGGCAGGTAGTAACAGAATTTTAGAAGCTATGAACAGAAAGTATACCCGGGAATATTATCTTGAGCGGGTAGAGAGGATTTTGCAAGAAATACCTCAAGCCAGGCTGACTACTGATCTGATTGTCGGCTTCCCCGGGGAAACAGAAGAAGATTTTGAATTAACTCTTGATATGGTGCGTAAGGTACACTATTCCCAGGCTTTTACTTTTATGTACTCGCCACGATCCGGCACCGCTGCGGCCACTATGCCGGATCAGGTGCCTTTGGATGTTAAGAAATTGCGTCTGCAAAAGCTTATGGAGTTGCAGAATGCCCGCAGTTTAGCATGGAGAAAGAATATGCTGGGCCAAGAGTATGAAATACTGGTTGAGGGCCCGAGTAAATCGGATCCTGAACAGCTGACAGGCAGAACCAGAGGCAATGAAATTGTTGTTTTTAAAGGGACGGATAGTATGGTCGGAAAACTACTCACAGTTAAGATAACTTCGGCCAATTCCTGGACCTTGTTTGGAGAGCTTAGTAGTCAGTAGGCAGAAGTAGGGGGATATTATGACTACACCGATGTTAAGGCAATATAAGGAGATTAAGTCCCAAACCGGTGACGCTATTGTTTTCTTCAGATTGGGTGATTTTTATGAGATGTTTGGCGAAGATGCCCAACTGGCTGCTCCAATCCTGGAAATAGCCCTCACGGCTCGGGAAGCAGGGAAAGGTGAAAAAATTCCCATGTGCGGGGTGCCTTACCATGCAGCGGACAGCTATTTAAGTAAACTGGTGTTTGCCGGTTATAAAGTGGCTATTTGCGAGCAAGTAGAAGATCCCCAAACTGCCAAGGGCATTGTCAAAAGGGAAGTTGTACGTATCGTAACTCCGGGTACAACAGATATTATCGGCTCAGAAACTAAGAATAACTTTTTGGCCAGTGTTTATAAAGCAAAAGAGTGGGGTTTGGCTTACCTGGATATTACTACGGGAAGTTTCTGTATATTACAGAGTGCCTCACTACAGATTGTCCTGGCTGAACTGCACAGAATTGAGCCCGCTGAATTGGTCTTGCCCAGGGGACAGGGAGTAGCGCCTGATTTTTTTCAGGAATACTATCAGAGTGTTGTAGACAAGAATTGGTTTAGCAAGACTGAAGAATTAAAGATCAGATTTCCGGAACAAGCCGGACTTCTGGACGAAATGAACGCCGCAGCTAAAGCTGCCGCCGGCTTGTGGCAATATGTCTTGGAGAATATCCCTAATTCCGAGCAAAGCCATATTCTTGAAATCTCCACGGTAGAGCAAAACGCTACCATGATTCTAGACAAGTGGACGCGTCGTAATCTGGAGCTGGTTGATTCCTTAAGAGGGGATGGGGAAAAACATACGCTCTATTCGGTTCTTAACCTTACTAAAACTGCTTTTGGAGCCCGTCTCCTGCGCAATTGGATTCAGCAGCCCCTTTTGGATATTGGCAAAATTGAAGAGCGGTTGGCCAAAGTGGAAGTACTGGCAAACAATACTTTTTTACGCCGTGATTTGCATAAGCTATTTGAAGCTGTCTATGATCTGGAACGTCTCTTGGGAAAGCTGGCCCTTGGCCGGGCCAATGCCAGAGATATGCTGGCTTTGGGCAGCACTCTTTCTTTATTGCCCCGGGTAAGAAATATTATTATCGAAAACAATTCCCAAGAGCTTAAAAGTTATGTACCGGCCCTTTCCACCTTGGATGAATTGGCAGCAACGCTAAGGGACGCTCTCAATCCCGAAGCCCCCGTCAGCATTCGAGAAGGAAACATTATTAAAAACGGTTTTTCGGAGGAAGTGGATAAGTTAAGGGCTATTTCTTCCGGAGGCAAAGAATGGATTGCCCGCTTGGAAAATCAGGAAAGGGAACGGACTAAAATCCGTTCTCTTAAAATAGGTTACAATAAGGTTTTCGGTTACTATATTGAGGTTACCAACGCCAATTCCCATCTGGTGCCGGAAGATTATATCCGTAAACAAACCTTGGTTAATGCCGAACGTTTTATCACTCCTGAGTTAAAAGAGTATGAGCAACAAGTACTTACGGCCCAGGAGAGACTTGTTAGTTTAGAATATGAAATTTTTTTGGATCTTAAAGATCAGGTTTTAAAACATTCAGCTCACATAATTAAAGCCGCTCAGGCCTTAGCGGAAATGGATGTTTTTGTTTCCCTGGCGGAGGTTGCGGTTCGCTATGATTATCATAAACCGGAGATTAGAAAGGACGGCACCATTAATATTTTGGAAGGCAGGCATCCGGTGGTAGAACGCCTTACAGATCATTTCGTGCCCAATGACACTTATCTCACGAGTAATAAGCACTTGGCCTTGATTACCGGCCCCAATATGGCCGGTAAATCCACCTATATGCGGCAAGTGGCCTTAATTGTTTTAATGGCTCAAATCGGATCCTTTGTCCCGGCTCAAAAAGCTTCGATTTCTTTAACTGATTGTATCTTTACCCGGGTAGGGGCTGCCGACCATTTGGCTGCCGGCCAGAGTACCTTTATGGTAGAAATGAACGAAGTAGCCCATATTCTGAGAAACGCTACCTCTAAGAGCCTAATTATTTTGGACGAAGTGGGGAGGGGCACGGCCACTTTTGACGGCCTCAGTTTAGCTTGGTCTATAGCGGAATATTTGGTTGAGACCAATTCTCTAAAGACCAAAACCCTTTTTGCCACTCATTATCATGAATTAACCCAACTGGAAGAGAAATTTCCTCAAATCTTTAATCTTCATGTAGCGGTTAAGGAAAAAGGGGACGATGTGGTTTTCCTCTATAAAATACTTCCTGGTAAAGCTGACCGCAGCTATGGTATTCAGGTTGCCAAGATAGCCGGTTTACCTAAGCCACTGTTAAAAAGAGCGGCGGTGATTTTGCGGGAACTGGAGAGTTCTTCGACTCCCCGCAAATTGGTCAAGGCTGTGGACACCAATGCCTTGCAGCCTTCCTTGTTTGAGCTGCCTCAGACCCATCCGTTGCTGGAGGAATTGGAGGAATTGGACGTCGATAATCTTACACCCCGTCAGGCTCTAGAGTATCTATACGATATTGTTAACCGGGTCCGCTCCTCAAAGATTATCTGAATTACAGAGTATTGTTTGGTTTCTGATAGGTCTTTTAAATTTTGTATTTATGTGGAGGGTATATGAGTATAAGAATTGGTATTGATGTAGGTGGAACTTATACTGATGCGGTATTAATCAGATCAGGTCAGGTTAGACAAACAGGCAAAGTGCTAACCAAGCCGGATCAACTATTGGATACGGTGCTGGAGGCTTTAGATTCTCTCAACATAGCGTCAGAAATTTCCCCCAAGCATGAAGTTGAGAGTATTACGGTAAGTACCACTTTAGTAACCAATGCCATTCTGCAAAAGCAGCTGCCGGAGGTAGAATTAATTCTTCTCCCAGGATCAGGCATGAAACTGACTTCCCTGTCTTGGCCTGTTCCCTACCATGTGTTGAGCGGAGAACTGGATTATCGTGGCCGGCAGATCGCTGCCCTGGATAAACAAGAACTGCAAGATTTGACTGAAACAATAATCAATAAGCATCTGGAAAATAAGCAAAAAAACGAAAAGACCTTAGCTGTTGTCTCCGGCAAGTTCTCCCACCGCAATTATATTTTGGAGCAGCAGTTAGCGGCATATCTGCAAAAGAAAATCTCGGAGCTTTCTATGGCCCTAGGAAGTGAGTGGGGGCAAAGCAATTTCTACCGGCGCTCTCTAACGGCTTACCTTAATCTTGCTGCCCAGGATTTGTTTACCGATTTTCGCGACGGTTTAATCAAAGCGGTCCGTGCCCGGGGGCTACAGGCTCCTGTTAAGATTTTAAAAGCCAATGGGGGCATGCAACCGGCAGAGAATATCAGACCTGTGGAATCTATTTATTCCGGTCCGGCGGCAAGTTTGTTGGGAACCTTGGCTCAAAGTAACCCTGAGCATACCTATATTGTTGTCGATATCGGGGGTACGACCACCGATATTGGGCTTGTTCTATCGGGAAAACCATTATTATCATCCCGAGGTGCTCACATAGGGGACTTTTTAACTAATGTTCATTCTCTGGCGGTTCAATCTATTGCTGTAGGCGGCGATTCTGTTGTTCTGCCTACGGAAGGGGAACAAGCAGCTGTCGAAGGCAAGGAGAATAAAAACTTTAGCTTGGCCAGCTACCGTCTAGGGCCTGCTTATTGTCTGGGTGGCAGTAAACCTACAACTACCGATGCCCTGCGCTATCTTGGCTTGGTGGATTTTGGAGACTATGCCCGGGCGGAAGAAGCCATGTCTTTGCTTTTGCCGGAGGGGAAAAGGGAAACACCTTATTTTAGAGAAATTGCTCAAAATATTTTAGATCTCATGGTTGAAAAAATTGCTGAAGCCATTGGGATACTGGTTAAACAATGGCGGGATGAACCGGCCTATAAAGTATGGCAGGTGCTTAATCCTCGGGCTGATTATAAATTTCCTATTAAGCTCAGTGGAGGAGGAGCTTATGGCCTAGCCGCAGCCTTGGCTCAAAGAATGAACGCCACGGTTACCCTGACAGACCATGCCATGGTGGTTAATGCTGTGGGCGCCGCTATGGCGAAACCGACCTTTTCCTGGACTCTTAACCTGGATACCAGTCTTAAAAGATACAGAATTGAAGAAACAGGTGAGCAAGGGGAATGGCGTGGTTCCTTGAGACCCCATCGGGAAGTGGAACAATTCTTAAAGACCCTAGCTTCGAAACAGGCTAAGGATATGGGTCTAGATGAATACCGTTTGGAAATGGAACCCTTCGATTATTTTCCTTTAATTGAAGGTTACCGAACTGTGGGGCAAATAGTCAGAGGGCGGGTACATTTGCCCCCGGGTGCGTTTCAGTTGCAGGATTATGGGCCATCTTCCTAACAGGCCTAGGGAAAGGGGTTATATTATGAAGAAAACAGGAATCGTGTTTTTCCCGGCTTTTGATTGGTCACTGGGGGAAACCCACCCGGAGAGGGAGGAACGCTTACTCTATACTCAAGAACAAATATTTGAAGAGGGAGTCATGGATCTTCCTCAAATAAAACAGTATTCTCCTGCCGTGGCAAACATGCAAGATGTCTTAAGGACCCAAGCTGTTTTTCCTAGTCCGAAGCATCATGAACTGGATGCCCATCTGATTGCCGTAGGATGTTCCCTGGTTTTGGGGAAAGCCTTGATGGCTCAAGAAATCACGAACGGCTTTGTGCTTGTTCGTCCGCCCGGTCATCATTCAGCTACCGTTGTTTGGGGCAACAGAGGATTTTGCACCCTAAATAATGAAGCTATTTTGGCTAATTATTTAAGAACTTATTATGGCGTAAAGAAAATAGCCATTATCGATACCGATGTCCATCATGGTGACGGGACCCAAGATATTTTTTATTACGATCCCAACGTGTTATGCATTTCCATTCACCAGGATGGTAGGACCCTTTATCCGGGAACCGGCTTCTGCGAAGAAAAAGGAGGACCAAATTCCTGGGGAACTATAGTAAATATCCCGCTTTCCCCCGGTACTGGGGATGAAGGTTTTCTTTATGCTTTAGAAAAATGGGCTTTGCCGGCGGTCGAAGAATTTAAACCCGATATTATTATCAATTCTGCAGGCCAGGATAACCATTTTACTGATCCTTTGGCTTCCATGAACGTCACAGCAAGGGGTTACGGGAAAATCACGGAAATGATTCGTCCCGATTTAGCCGTCCTGGAAGGAGGGTATTCCATCCAGGGAGCCCTTCCTTACGTTAACCTGGCTATTTTGTTGGCCTTAGCCGGAGAGGATTATTCCAGAGTAAAAGAACCGCAAAAAATAAGCCGTCGGGTTTTGCACGGAGAACCGGTCCGTTCTTATATAGATAATCTGCACAAGTACTTCCAGCAAATTAAGCCCAATTGGCGCTATGTTCAAGGACAAAGCAAGCATCTACCGGCGGGGAAATGGGTAAGTGTGGAGAAAGAAATCTTTTATGATACGGAAATGTTTAGAGAACAACGTCAGGATCTTATCCGGGAATGTCAGCATTGCGGCGGGACTGTGTTTATAAACACCCGCAACCAGGCCACAATGGAGAAAGCCATGCTGGTAAAAATACCTTTTGAGGCCTGTCCGGCCTGTGAGCAAGCAGGCTATGACCTGGTCGAGCATTACAAAAAGTCTGCTCAAACTCTTCTGCTGCAAAACCAGCTTCATAATCAAGTGTTATTCTGGGAAAAGAGTAAGGAAGTGAACTTGTTTGCCTCCGAAAATTAAGCTTCTTGACCAGCACTGCATTAATCAGATAGCCGCCGGGGAGGTCGTGGAAAGACCTCTTTCTGTGGTTAAAGAACTTATAGAAAATGCCATTGATGCCGGTGCTAACAAAATAGAAATTAGTGTGGATCGTGGGGGACAATCTCAGATCAGAGTCAGGGACGACGGTTGGGGTATGGCCCCCGAGGATTTGCAACTGGCAGTATTGCCCCATGCTACCAGTAAAATCGCTAAGATTGACGACCTAAATAATTTGGCCACCTTGGGTTTTAGGGGGGAGGCTTTACCCAGTATTGCCGCCATATCTAAATTGAGTATTGTATCTCGCCGCAAGGAAGACGCCGTAGGATGGGAAATCCGGGTTGAAGGGGGCCAGGTAGTTTCTTTTACTGAAACCGGTTGTGCGCCGGGGACAGATGTTACAGTTTCGGACCTATTTTACAATACACCCGCTCGCCGGAAATTCTTGCGTTCGGCTAATACTGAGTTCGGGGTGATATCGGATATGGTTAGCAGGTTGGCTTTAGCAAACCCGAGTATTTCTTTTTCCCTCCGCCACTCCGGAACTCTGGTCTTAAATACCTCGGGCAGGGGTAATTTACTGGATACTATAGCAGTAGTCTTGGGGAACGAAATAGCTCGGAAAATGCTGCCTTTTGAAGTTGAGGACCGGGGCATAAAAGTAGCCGGGTATATCGGCAGTCCCGAACTGGTTAGAAAATCGCGCAACGGGGTAACTTTTATTGTCAATGGCCGGTTTATTCGTTCTCAGCTTTTGTATCAGTCTCTTAAAGAAGGTTATCATACCTTAATTCCGGCAGGAACATACCCCTATGCTGTTGTGACCTTAACCATGCCCCCTGCATTTTATGACGTCAACGTTCATCCTTCCAAGCTGGAGATAAAATTTAAAGATGAAAAAGCAATATTCACTCTAGTCAGCAACTCAGTCCGCAACGCCTTACTGAAAGCCAGGCCCGTAAGATCGTTACAGGATAACCAAACAGAGTATAACCCCCAGGTTTTTCATGATTATCAAAAGTCTCAAAACTCCCAAAATACAACCAAGCTTTTAAGCCCAAGGAGTCGGAAAATAGGCGAACCCAATAAGTTCTATGATTCTAGTCCAACGGCAACCAACAGCTGGGAACAGCTGAAATTATTGTATAAACCTGCACCCGGCATAGCAAGGAACGAAGATGTTAAAATAAATAGAGAACTATATATTGAAAATCAGGAACAAAATCAAGAACAAAATCAAGATAAGAAACGTGAACAGGTTGATTTTGAAGAATTAAGGGCCCTGGGTCAGTTGTTCAATACCTATATTCTTTGTACGGATGATCAAGATTTATATATCATAGATCAGCATGCAGCTCACGAGCGTATTCGCTACGATGATTTACGGCAGCAGCTTAACGAAAAGGGAGTACACTCCCAGATGCTTCTTATTCCTGAGACCGTTGAACTTACAATTCAGGAAGAGCAAATAATGCTCGAGTATTTTGAACAACTAAACCAGTTGGGTTTTATTATCGAAAATTTTGGGGATAGGACTTATTTTTTGCGAGCAGTTCCCATTGCCCAGAATTTATCTGAGCCGGGAAAACTTTTAATTAAGTTTCTAGATGAAGTCCTGAGTAAATCTATCCCGCCAACCCAGGAGGGATTAATGGAAAGCTGGCTTGATATGATTGCTTGTCGGTCAGCGCTTAAAGGTAACGCCAAATTATCCCTTCAAGATATGGATCAGTTGATTCAAGAATTAGGCAACAGACCCAATCCATTGTCCTGTCCCCATGGTCGACCCACCATGATAAGTATTTCCAAGAAAGAATTGGAAAACAAATTTAATCGGACTTGAATGACGGCTTAGGAGATATCTACGCTAATTGCAACCCAGTTAACATTATTTTTCCGGCTTTGGCCCAAATAGAAGGGAACTGCTCAAGGGGCAAAGGGTTTTGTCCGGAGCCGCATTCTATGGTAAAGCCAGGTTTGCGCCATTTATAAATAAACCAGTCCTTATAGCCGGCGTCACTGTCAACATAACGTACTGCTTTATAACCGCTTACTTTAGCTAATTGTTGAACCATAATCTCTGCTTGGGAAGGTTCGAATTTTCTGTACCCCCAATATATCTCTTCTCCCTGGGTATGAAAAGCCATTACAATTTGAAAATCATTTTCCCGGGTAAAATCGGCTATTGCTCTCGCTTCCGGTTCGGATAAGGGAAAAGGCCCTGGATAATTCATGGGTGCCGGTCCGGAGGTTTCTCGGCGGGCATTCTCATTTTCCCAGTAAGCAGGAAATTGATCGTTTAGATCCACGCCCCTAATATTGGCTTTCCAACCTTTAAAATTGCTTGATCCTTTATTGGCCTGCATTACCTTGCGGTAGTAAGGATTGTTATCGGTAATAAACCCATTCAACACTAAATCAACCCCGTCCGGGTTAACCATGGGCACGATCCATAAAGTTTTTTCTTTTAATAGCTTGGAAATCTCGAATCCTTCTAGGCTTTGGCCTGAATGAGCAGCCTCAAGACACTTTTCTATAAAGACCATTAAGAGTAGGGAAGTAATCCATTCGTTAGCGTGGAAGGCTCCGTTATAGTGAATTAGCCGTTTGCCGCTTCCCAGCCGTACAGCGGGGATAGAACGACCGAGAACGCTTTTGCCGATATTAAGAATTTCTATCTGAGGATATGTACTTTTCAAATTGCTGAGATCTTTGAGCATGGTTTTATGATCATAGGCGGTTGTAATTTGGACAATATTGTTTTTCATAATTATCTCTCCTCTTTTTGTGTTTTCAAAAGGGGCTAATGTCAATACTATAAATACAGCTTTAAGGGAAACAAATATGATTAACCGGAATAAACAGATAACAATAAACTATAGGCTGACCGATAACAGTCTAAACCACAAGATTGATTACTTTCAGGATAAGTACGGGCTCAATCTTGTTCCTGCTAATTCCGTGTCGGCGCAAGCAAATTGGCCTTTATTAAGAGTTACTAAACAGAACTTAATATTAGAACACCAAAGGGATAATCTTTTTTTCCACCCGAGCATGGCTCTTTTACGGATGATCAATCTTAAACGAGGAATCAAAGACAGGTTTCTGCAAGCGACCGGCTTAAGATCCGGCGATATTTTTCTCGATGCCACTATGGGATTGGCTTCAGACGCATTAATCGCAGCCTGGTCAGTAGGTCAGGAGGGCAAGGTTATTGCCCTGGAGGCTTCCGTACTGCTTCACTTCTTAGTAAGTGAGGGTTTGGCTTCTTTTAAGGAACTTAAGCCGGCCAAAATAAAGGGAACCGACAAGTTAGCCGCCTGGGAGGAACTTGCCGAGGCGGCTGACAGGATAGAAACCGTCTGTACTGATCATTATGCTTTCCTACGGAAGCTGCCTGCTTGTTCGGTCGATGTAATATATTTTGACCCTATGTTTAGGGATACCTTGGCCGACACATCTCCTTCCATCAAACCTCTCCAGAATTTGTCCGTACCTGAACCTTTGAAAGTTGAAACTGTGAAGGAGGCCTGCAGGGTAGCCCGTCGCCGGGTGGTTTTGAAAGAAAGAAATGGGAGTGGAGAGTTTAAACGCTTGGGCTTTAGACTCCTTGACGGCGGAAAGTACAGTAGTGTTAGTTTTGGTGTTATTGATACATGGCCAGGAGGAAATTCCTGATGAAATCCATAATTGTGATTATAGGTCCTACGGCAGTAGGAAAAAGTTCCTTAGGTGTGGAGTTGGCTTTAAAGCTAAAGGGAGAAATTATCTCCGGTGATTCCGTCCAAGTTTATCGCAAGCTTAATATAGGATCAGCCAAACCTACGCCTGCCGAACAAAAAGGGGTTCGGCATCACTTGATAGATGTGCTTGAACCGGACGAAAATTTTACGGCAGCTGATTTTCAGGCCAAAGCCAGGGCTTTGATTAGTGAGATTCAAGCCCGGGGCCACGTGCCCATTATTGTTGGCGGAACCGGTCTATACATCCGTGCTCTCCTGGATGGGTTTACCTTCCCGGAAGAGGGCTCTACAGCAATTAAACAGAAATGGCTTGAATTTGCCAGGGTTAATGGCCAAGTTGCCTTGTATGATAAGCTTAAAGAATGCGATCCTCTCTCAGCCCGAAAATTACATCCTAATGATAAGGCCAGAATTATTCGGGCGCTGGAAGTTTTTGAGATTACAGGAAAACCCTTATCCGCCCAGCGCTTTTATGAAGAACGTAAATATCCTGCTTTAGATAAATCTATACTATATATTGGCCTGACCGCTCCAAGGGAAATTATTTACCAAAGAATTGACCAGCGCTGCGACGATATGGTAAAATATGGTATAGTACAAGAAGTTTCAGCCTTATTAAAAGAAGGGTATTCTCCTAAACTAAAATCCCTGCAGAGTATAGGGTATAGGCATGTGATTTTATATTTAAAGGGGCTGTTAACTTGGGATGAAATGCTGCGCTTATTTAAACGAGATACCAGACGATTTGCCAAAAGGCAGCTTACCTGGTTTAGGAGGGATCCAAGAATAAAATGGTATGATATCACTCAAAATGATTTAGACATAATTGTTGACAAAATATTACAGGACTATAACAAAGCTTGCATAGTGTCATGATATCGTGTACAATCGTAGAATAAACAAAAAATGGTGATGGAGGTATTTAAATGAATAAATCACCGATTAATTTGCAGGACTTATTCTTGAACCAAACCCGTAAGGAGAACATACCGGTTACAATTTATCTTATAAATGGTTTTCAACTCAAAGGTACCGTAAAGGGATTTGATAACTTCACGGTTTTACTTGATTTCGAAGGAAAACAGCAAATGGTATATAAACATGCTATCTCCACTGTTATGCCCTTAAGGCATGTTAACCTTCATGCCGGAAATGAAGAGACCGAAGACTGAAGTGGGAATTGAGAAAGGACCGAAAATTAGTAAAAGATTAAGAATTATTAAGGCCGGCCAAAAATAATTATGGCCGGTTTTTACGTTCTCACGCTTATTATTCCGCAAATTAAAAAGGTTTGATGGTGATCCGAATAGGGTTGCATCATTGCATTTTTTAAAGGGATTCATAAATACTTTACTTATAATAGGTGTGGGAGTCGGGTCATTCCAATTATGGATGGTCTCCAACTAACTGAACGGTCTTGACATGGCAAGAAAAAGCAATGTATTATAAGTTTAATACAAACGTCCGAATTAAATATGAATGTGTCTACTTATTAAGAAAAGAGGTATATCAAAAAATGATCAAAATAACTGCAGATAGTACTTGCGATCTTTCTCCTGCTATTTTAAGCGAATTGAACATTTCCTTAATGCCTCTCATCATACTTGTAGAGGATCAGGAATTTCGAGATGGTGTGGATATTACGCCAGCAGACATTTTCCGCTACGTAGATGAAGACAAGAAAACATGTAAAACCGCGGCAGTAAATCATTATGAATACGAGCGATTTTTTGCGAAATTTTCACCCCAATTTTCGGCAGTTATTCATGTCTGTATTGGCTCGAGATTTTCTTCCTGTTATCAAAATGCATCTTTAGCCGCGCAGAGCTTTTCCAATGTTTATGTCGTCGACTCAAGCAATCTATCCAGCGGAAGCGGTCACCTTGTCCTTGATGCCGCTTTAATGGCTAAAGATAATATGGAAGTACCGGAAATTTTAAGCAAATTGACGGAATCCACTCCTAAAGTCGACGCCAGCTTTGTCATTGACCGCTTGGAATATTTACACAAGGGCGGCCGCTGTTCCGGGCTTGAAGCCCTAGGAGCGAAATTACTGAACATAAAACCGAGCATAGAAGTTATTAATGGCCAAATGAAGGTTGGCAAAAAGTACAGAGGAAGTTTTGAACGTTGCTTGGAAAACTACGTAAAAGATAAATTATCAGACCGCCAGCAGGATATCGATTATAGCAGGATTTTTATTACCCATTCGCCGTGCAATCCTGCTACAGTACAAAAAGTAAAAGAGGCCATTCAGCGTTACGGGGATTTTAAAGAAATAATTGAAACTGACGCCGGCTGTACTATTTCCAGTCATTGTGGTCCGAATACTTTAGGAATACTTTTTAAACGCTTAACCCCTAAAACTAAAGCCGTTTAAGCTTAAGAGTCCAGATAGATTTCAATTACTTCTTAGGAGAATAGCAAATGAGTGCCAAAACCAATACAACCAGTCAATCCCAAAGGATATTGGATGCAGCAATAAAATGTATTGCTAAAAAAGGTTATGCCAATGCTTCCTTGCGGGACATTGCCGGCGAAGCAGGTGTTGTGTTAAGCCAGTTAAATTATTACTATAAAAATAAAGAAGGCTTATTTATTGAAGTAGTTAAAATGCTATCTCAACAATATTTAAACGAGATTGAGAATATCTTAAAATCTGGGGAAACAGAAAAAGAAAAGACAGCTGCTTTGACCCGGTACTTTCAACGTATGCTTAAGGAAGATTCTGAGCTGCTCACGCTTCTTTTTGACTTAAGCAGTATGGCTTTGTGGTCAGATTCTTTACGGGAACTTCTTAGCAACTTTTTCCATGATGTAGCGAAACTTATTGAAAAGCATATCCTTGAGGACGTATGGCACAAAGGAAAGTTGAAAAAATATCCTACGGCAGTATCCAGGATTATGTTGGGCGCCATGCTTGGAACTTCTATCCAAGCCGTGTTAGCTGAAAATCGAGAGGATATCCTGCATTCCTTGGAAGCAATACAAGTGGTGTTTGCTTAAGAGGAGACAAATGAGCACTGAACGAGCACAGTTCAGTGCTTTTTTTGTGTGGGCATGCCCGGTCTTTAGTTGAGTAATAAAGTATTATTTCGTAAGCGTCAAAGACACTGTCACATAGGATTGCAACTTTGAAGATAGTACAATCACAATGAGTAAGGTTGTGAAAGTTGAAAAAGTATGCAAACTTTTTCAACCAGAAATGGAGTGGTTGTATGG
>JAAYMU010000059.1 GCA_012521215.1 Peptococcaceae bacterium
GTAATTTGAAAAAAGCCATATCTGCGGTGGAAAACTCCCTGGCCAAAGCCCTACCGGTCGCCATTGGCTTTTTGGCAAATCTGGCAGGAATTGGTGGAATCGCGGAGAAGATCAAAGACGTCATCAAGAAACTTCGTCAGCCCATTGATAAGGCTGTAGAGAAAGTTGTTAACTTTGTGGCTGATAAGGCCCGGGCTTTGATGGGGACTGACAATAAAGAAAAACCAGCAGTTGAAACGGCTAAAGACAAGGGAACAGGTGTAGTTGAATGGTGGAAAATCAGGAAAATATTCAAGGCAAAGGACGGTAAAGAACACAGTATATTTTTTGAAGGAAAAGACGAGAACGCACAGCTAATGATTGCATCGCAAAAGATGCAATACACTCAATTTATTAGCGGATTAAAGCCTAAGGACGAAGCATACAAGAAATTAAAGCGTGATGCATTGGCTATTGGAAAAGAAATCGATATGGAGAAAATAAAAGTATCAATTCTACATAAACAATACCAAGACCCTCAAAAGGATAAAGACAAAAAGCTAGAAGCGGATAAAATACAGAAGCTCATAAAAGATAAAGTAAATGAATTAAGCTTGAAGTTGATTCCTTTAATGGATACGGAAATACCGGAAAAGCGTTATTTGCCTAAAAACTTTGACGTTAGAAGACTTCTGTATATTAAGGGAAGTGGATTTAACACCTTGAGTAGAAAATTGCGTAACGATAAAGCAAAAGAGATAAATAAAGAACTGGATAAGATACGGAAAATGGAGAATCTAGCAAATAAAAAGTATTATTTGGATCAAGTCAGAAAGGGAAAATTAATTCCTCCAAACATTGATGATGAAATAATCCTGAAAAACGGGATATCGCCATCAGAACTTCATGTGGATCATATTGATCCTTTAGCTAAGCATTGGGTTAATATAGGACATGATTCCTCAGATGAGGAGAGAAACTATGAAGCCAGTAAAGAAAGTAATTTAAAGGTAATCCATGGGAAATATAACTTAGCCAAAGGAAGTAAAGATGAATGGGGAGTTAGATATTTTTATAACCAAAAACCATATGTAGGAAGAAATTTCTCTAGCATGAACAATGATTCTCCTTTAGGAGCAATGAAAATTAATGGAAGGGATTTCATATTGCCTTAATGTTAGAGGTAAATTTGACACATGGAGGAGTTGATGGGGATGAATAACTACGGGGAAGTATTACGACAATTCTGTCCGGCCGAAAGTCCAATTGAAACAATGGTTTGTACTTCGGATAGCAAAAAACTGATTATCGGACAAGTCGCTACTGATGAAGAAATTCCTACTTTATCTGTTATTGACATAGATTCCGGAGAAATCATCAAGGTCATCGAAAAATCGGATGATTGGGAGAACACCGTATGGAAGTTGGTAATCGATAAGAACGACGAGTATATAGTGTACCTAAAACAAGTTTTTGATAGGTATCAAATAGTTACTTATAATTTAAAAACCGAAGAAAAAAAATTACTGATGGAAACTAACGTCGATAATAAATATCTGGGATTTATCATTGGACCGAATAATGAATTGGTCATGGGGATCGATAATATAATAAACTTCTTTGACCTCGCTTCAAATAAGCTAATTAAAAGTATCCGTCTTGACGAAGAGAAAACAATAACTGGTGAAACCTATTGCCATACTTCACTGGCCTTTTCTCCCGATGGGAACTTAATGGCGGTAGGCGGATTAAAAAATGGCGAAGTTCTACTTTATGATTTGCAAGCGCAGCAAATAATAAACCGCTTTTCTGCCAACTTTGAGTACCCGAGAAGAATCGCAATTGACCCGACTGGGAAATTCTTTTTTGTCCTGGATTACTATACACATGGGGTGTTTATCTGGGATTTAGATACGTATGAAAGATATATGGAGGAATTTTTTAATGAAAAGACTGAGTTGATAACCAGTATAGATTTTGACCCCAAAAATCCTAAACAAGTAGCGATGGGAATGATAACATCCATTGTTTATGTTGTAGATATTGAAAAACCCAAGGATTTGTTCGTGGATGAATTACATAAAGCACGCGTCTATAATGTTTTATTCACCCCTGACGGTAAAAAGTTAATCTCATCTGGTGAGGACTGGCATATTGTGATCAGGAGTGTTGGTTGAGCA
>JAAYMU010000060.1 GCA_012521215.1 Peptococcaceae bacterium
GATTGCCTCTCCTTGGCCTCTTTCTTCAGCTCCGGCCCCGGGATCGGCTCCGGGAGTATCGACAAAACAAATTACCGGCCGCTGAAATTTTTCTGCCTGTTTCATCAGTCTTAAGGCTTTGCGAAAGCCTTCAGGTTTTGGCATGCCGAAATTTCTTTTAACATTTTCATTGATGTCCCGGCCCTTTTGTTGACCGATGATTGTTACGGGCAAATCCCCCAGCCGGGCTATTCCGCCCACAATGCTCGGATCATCACCGAAATTACGGTCACCATGAAGCTCTATAAAACCGTCAAATATTTTTTGAATATAATCAAGGGTTGTGGGGCGTTCTACCAGCCGGGAGAGGGTAAGCTTATCCATAGGACTTAAATTGCGGATAAGATCAGCTTTCATCTTTTCCAGCTTGGCCTCCAAGACGCTGATTTCTTCGCTAAAGTCCACTTTCTTCTCCAAGGCTAATTTTTGTAGTTCTTCTATTTTGTTTTTCAAATCCTTGATATCTTTCTCTCGTTCTAACATCGGCGCACTCCTAAAGCCTGAAATGAAGTCTTAATAAGCGCGACAGGGTAAGTTTAAGATTATTTCTGGGCACTATTTTATCTATAAACCCGTGTTCCAGTAGAAATTCCGCTTTTTGAAAACCGTCAGGCAGTTTTTGCCTGATTGTTTGTTCCCCGACCCTTTTCCCGGCAAAGCCGATAAGAGCGCCGGGTTCGGCCAGGATTATGTCTCCCAGCATGGCGAAACTGGCTGTAACTCCACCGGTCGTGGGATCGGTGAGTACGGAGATATAAAGCCCGCCTGCTTGGTCATGCCTGGCTGCGGCCGCCGAGGTTTTGGCCATCTGCATGAGCGAAAATATGCCTTCTTGCATTCGGGCTCCGCCCGAGGCGGTAAATATTATAATGGGCAGTTTTTTGAAGGTCGCATATTCAAAAGCCCTGGCAATCTTCTCTCCTACCACGGAACCCATACTGCCCATAATAAAGCTGCTGTCCATGACTGCCATAACGGCATCATAACCGTGAATTTTGCCGTATCCGGTAACCACGGCTTCCTTGAGGCCTGTTTTTTCCCTGTCGGCAGCAAGTTTTTGTTCATAACCCTCAAATTCCAAAGGATTAAGAGTCATGAGATCGGCGTTGATCTCCACAAAGGTCCCCGTATCCATAATAAGTTCTATTCTTTCCCTGGCACTCAGGCGGTAGTGGTAGCCACAATTTTTACAGACTTTATGGTTTTTACTATGATCTTTGGTGTAAATAATAGCACTGCATTTTTCACATTTAAGCCAAAGCCCATTAGGAATAGCCGGGCCTTGGGAAGCTTGCGGCTGGGCTTCCTGCTGGGTTTGAGCCGTGGTACTGTTTGGGGCCTGTGTATTTTGTTGTACAACAAGATAGCGTGGTTTTTTGAAAACCTTATTTATTCTAATCATTATGCACCAATCTTTTAAGTTCTCTATTATTTTAAAATTTAACTATTTAGGAATTTAACCTTTTAGAAGCTCTGTTATTTAGGATTTTATTTAAGATTTAATTCTTTTAGGACAAAAGAGGTATCGAAGTGACCATCTATATAATTATCGTTATTTAGGATCTGAAACAAGAAATCTATATTGGTATCTATGCCTTCTATTACCAACTCACTAAGGGCCCGGTGCATTTTGGCCAGAGCTTCATCCCTGTTTGCCCCCCAGGTGATTAGTTTAGCCAGCATGGAATCATAAAGGGGCGGGATTTCATAACCGTGATACAGGGCACTGTCCAAACGCACTCCATTACCCCCCGGCCATAGAAGTACACTCACTTTTCCGGGTGAAGGCTTAAAACCAAGGGCGGGATTTTCAGCATTGATCCGGCATTCAATAGCGTGCCCTTTAAGCTTAATATCTTCCTGGGTTAGATTAAGCCTTTGGCCGGCGGCAATTTTAATTTGTTCCTGCACGATATCAAGGCCCGTAACCATCTCCGTTACCGGATGCTCAACCTGGATCCGGGTATTCATCTCCATAAAGTAGAAAGCACCGTTTTTATCGACTAAAAACTCCACCGTGCCTGCGTTCTTGTAGCCTACTGTTTTAGCGGCTAAAACGGCGGCCTTGCCTATTTCTGTTCTTAATTCCGGGGATAAAATCATAGAGGGGGCCTCTTCAATAACTTTTTGATTGCGTCTTTGAATAGAACAATCCCTTTCCCCCAAATGGATAACATGGCCGTAATGATCGGCAAGAATTTGAAACTCTATATGCCTTGGTTCTTCAAGGTATTTTTCCATATAAACCGTATCATCGCCAAAGGCAGCCCCCGCTTCCGACCTGGCCGTATCATAAGCAATTTGCAGTTCATCCCTGCTCTTAACTATTCTTATACCTCGGCCTCCGCCTCCTGCGGCGGCTTTTATCATAACGGGATAGCCGATTTTTTCGGCGACTTGGGCCGCATGGGTATAGTCTTTAAGCCTTCCGTTAACTCCGGGCACAACAGGAATACCGGCTTCCAGCATAATCTGCCTGGCCCGGGCCTTATCCCCCATGGTCTCAATAACTTCCGGCTCGGGCCCAATAAAGGCAATTTGGCATTCCCTGCACATTTCGGCGAATTTGCTGTTTTCGGCCAGGAAGCCAAATCCCGGATGAATGGCCTCCGCCTTGGTAAGCACAGTGGCGCTGATTATATTTTCTTCATTTAGATAACTATCCTTGGCTTTGGCCGGGCCTATACAGACCGCTTCATCAGCCAGATCCACATGCAGAGCGTTTCGATCCGCTTCCGAATAGACGGCTACGGTTTGGATCCCCATTTCTCGGCAGGCCCTAATTATTCTGACTGCGATCTCACCGCGATTGGCTACAAGAATTTTGTTAAACAAAATTTCACCTACTTAATAAAGAACATAATTTCGGTTTCTACAGCCTTCTGGCCCTCTACGGAAGCTATCGCTTTGCCTATGCCGGCCGGGCCTTTCATTTTTATAATTTCGACTTCGAGTTTAAGAACATCTCCAGGGACCACTTTTCTTCTGATTCGGCATTTGTCAATACCGGTAAAATAAGCAATCTTACCCTGAAATTGGGGCATTTTAAGAATGGCAACCGCACCCGCCTGGGCCAGGGCTTCGATAATTAATACCGCCGGCATTACAGGTTCCTGAGGAAAATGCCCTTGAAAAAAGTTTTCATTTCCGGATACATTTTTATAAGCGACAACCCTTTTTCCCTCTTCCAATTCCTCCACTTTGTCAATGAGGAGAAAAGGATAGCGATGGGGTAGGATTTCCATAATTTCTTTAATGTTTAACATAAAAAACCTCCGCTTTATTTTCCCGCAAATAAGGGCTGCCCATATTCAACCATTTCGCCATCAGCTACTAAAACTTCAATTATCTCCATGTCCTCGTCGGCTTGAATCTCATTCATAAGCTTCATAGCTTCAATTATACAGACGGTTTGTCCCTTTTTAACTTTGGAACCGGGTTGCACAAAAGGTGTTGCACCCGGAGCAGGGGCAATATAAAAAGTACCGACGATCGGGGAAGCTATGACTTTCGGATATTGAGGAGTTTCGAAAGTCTGGGTCTCCGTCGGCCCGCTTATATGCTCCGTATACACCCCTTGTTGAACAACTTCCTGGGAAAATATCTTATTAGCTTCTTTTTTTATGGAAATCTTTAGGCTTTCTTTTTCCATTTCAAATGAAGTTAAGCCGGAATTGTCGATGAGTTTAATTAATTCTTGAATCTCTTTAAATTCCATATCATTTACCCTCTGCCTATTCCGAGTTTATTTTATTCCGAGTTTATTTATCCTCTGTCCATTTTTTAAATATCAAGGTACCATTATGCCCTCCAAAGCCCAGAGAATTAGAGAGGGCATAGTTTACCCTGCTCCTTCGCCCGCTATTGGGAACATAGTCAAGGTCGCATTCTTCATCTTTCACCCTGTAACCGATAGTGGGCGGAATGAAGTCTTCTTGGACAGCTTTGGCACAGATTATGGCTTCCACAGCACCTGCTGCGCCTAGTAAATGTCCGGTCATGGACTTGGTGGAGCTCACAGGAATATTATATGCAGCTTGGCCAAATACTGTTTTAATCGCTTGAGTTTCATATTTATCGTTATACTCGGTACTTGTTCCGTGGGCGTTAATATAGCTTATTTGTTCAGGTTTTAGCCCGGCATCCTGTAAAGCTTGGAGCATGGATCTGGCGGCACCTTCCCCGCCGGGAGCCGGGGCAGTCATATGATGAGCGTCGCAAGTTGCGCCGTATCCTACCAATTCACCATATATGGGGGCCTGTCTGTGTAGAGCATGTTCCAATGATTCCAGAACCATAACCCCTGCTCCCTCCCCAATCACAAAGCCATCCCGTTCTTTATCAAATGGTATGGAGGCCCGTAAAGGATCCGTACTGTTGCTTAAGGCCGTCATGGAGGAAAAACCGGCAACTGCCAAGGGAGTCACAGGAGCCTCGGCCCCACCGGCAAGAATAATTTGGGCGGCGCCGCTTCTGATTTTATGAAAAGCCTCGCCGATAGCATGAGTGCCGGAAGCACAAGCCGTTACTATGGAAGTACATACTCCCCTGGCGTTGAGTTTAATAGCGATATTGCCCGCAGCCATATTACTGATTGCCATGGGGATAAAGAAAGGGGAAATTCGGCCCGGACCTTTTTCCATAAGTTTAGTATGCTGTTCCTCGATAGTTAAAAGCCCTCCGATTCCGGAACCGATAATAACCCCAAGCTGGTTGCGGTCGGTTTCACTTTTTTCCAGGCCGGCATCTTGGTAAGCTTCTTGGGCCGCAGCCATGGCAAATTGACAGTAGCGGTCCATGCGCCTGGCTTCTTTCTTATCCAATAGGGCTTCAGGGTCAAAATCCTTGACTTCTGCCCCTAATGTTGTTTTATAACCGGTGGTATCAAAAGAAGATATGGGGGCAATTCCGCATTGACCGTTTTTAATGTTGTCCCAAAAACCGGGGACATTATTGCCAAGTGGAGAAATAACTCCTAACCCGGTTATTACAACCCTGTTCATCTAAAATTCCTCCTAAAAGCTCATTCCGCCGTCCACACTTATTACCTGTCCGGTAATATAGGCGGCTTTTTCCGAAGCAAGAAAACAAACGGCATTGGCCACATCGGCGGGGGTACCCAATTTTTTTAGGGCGATATTTTCTTTAGCTGCCTCTTTCATTTTCTCCGTAAGGCCTGAGGTCATATCCGTCTCAATAAACCCTGGAGCTACGGCGTTGACCGTGATTCCCCGGCTACCGATCTCTTTGGCCAAAGATTTGGTTAAACCTACGAGACCGGCTTTGGATGCGGCATAATTGGCCTGACCGGCATTGCCTACCAGGCCGACGATAGAGGTAATATTAATGATTCTGCCGCTACGCTGTTTAACCATAAGGGGCACAACGTGACGGCAGCAGTTGAAGGCTCCTTTGAGGTTAACTTCAAGCACCCGGTCAAAATCCTCTTCCGTCATTCTCATAATTAGGCCGTCTTTAGTAACCCCGGCGTTATTGACCAAAATATCCACCGAACCGAAAACCTCTTTGGCTTTAGCGACCAAGGCTCCGGCCTCCTCAAAATTACTGACGTCAGCGCCAATCGCTAAGGCTTTTCCGCCTGTTTTTTCAATTTCGCGAACCACTTCTTCCGCTAAAGAGCGGTTACTTACATAATTGATAACTATGGCTGCGCCTTCTTTGGCCAGAGCAAGGGCTATTGCTCTGCCAATTCCCCTGCTGGCACCTGTGACCAGCGCTGTTTTATCCTTTAACATAAAGTTATCCTCCAAACGAAATTGTTTTCTCCAGAGAATCCATATCCTCCACGTTGAAGAGCTTAACATTTTTATCTATTTTCTTTACAAACCCTCTTAGGGTCTTGCCCGGACCGATTTCCACAAAAACATTGACTCCGTCGGCAATCATTTTCCTGATGGTCATTTCCCAGAGAACAGAACTTTTTACCTGCTGTGGGAGAAGTTCTGCCAGATGGGAAGCGTCCCGGACATAATCCGCAGTGACATTAGAGATTAGGGGATACTTGGACTCACAGAGCTTAAGGCGGGATATTTCCTGCCGTAATTTCTCGGCGGCCGGCTCCATAAGGGAGGTATGAAAAGGGCCGCTCACTTGTAGAGGTATGACCCGTTTGGCTCCCCGCTCTAATAATTTTGGTCCTGCAGCTTCTAAAGCTGCTTTTTCACCGGAAATTACGATCTGACCCGGGCAATTATAGTTGGCGATGCTGACTATGCCCATGTTTTTTACCTCTTGCAGAACCTCTTCAATAATTGAAGCTTCCAGTCCCAGGACCGCCGCCATCCCTCCCTGACCTTCGGGTACTGCTTGCTGCATAAAGAGACCTCTTTGACGCACTAGTTTAACAGCGTCCTGAAAAGTTAAAACTTCGGCACACACTAAGGCTGAATATTCACCTAGGCTAAAACCGGCTACGACGTCAGGGAGTATGCCGCTTATCCTTAAAGCCTGGTAAGCCGCTATACTGGTGGTAAGGATTGCTGGCTGGGTATTTTCCGTTTTGTTAAGTTCCTCTTGGGGACCCAGAAAACAAATCCGGCTTAATTCATAGCCTAAAACCTCATCAGCTTGTTCAAAAATCTCCCGGGCCACGGAACAATTATTATATAAGTCTTGGCCCATACCGGCATACTGCGAACCCTGGCCGGAAAACAAAAAAGCAATTTTACCCATGTTTCTCCCCATTTCCACGCTCTATTTTTACTAGATGCTTTTTTCAAAGCTATTTCTATATTTTTTAATCTCCTTATTTGTTTAATTTCCTTATTTGCTTTTATCGGCAGGTGACAGAAGGACCGTTCCCAGGTCCTGGGCCTCGCGAAGGCAGTTAGCGGCCTGGACAAACAGTTCTGCGATGATTTCCTGACAGGTTTTTTCTTCTTTCATCAGGCCCGCTATTTGCCCGGCCATTACCGAGCCGTAGTCAACATCCCCCTCGAGCACGGCCCTGCGTAAAGCTCCTACGCCTAAGGCTTCGTATTCTTCTAAGTTTGCGCAGTTTCTCTCCAGTTCAAGGAATTTTCTGGTCAGTTTATTTTTCAAGACCCGAACACTATGCCCCGTAGGTCTGCCTGTAACCACGCTATCCGTGTCCTTGGCTTTGAGTATCCGATTTTTGTAATTCTGGTGAACGGTACATTCTTTAGACACCACGAATCTGGTGCCCAACTGGACTCCGCTGGCACCTAGCATCAAGGCTGCCGCTATCCCCCGACCGTCCCCAATTCCTCCGGCAGCAATAACCGGTATACTGACCGCATCCACTACCTGGGGTACCAGAGCCATGGTGGTCAGTTCACCCACATGTCCTCCGGCTTCTCCCCCTTCGGCAATAAGGGCGTCGGCGCCCTCTTTCTCCATTCGGCGAGCCATGGCCACCGAGGGAACGACCGGCACCACCGTGATGCCACTTTCTTTCCATCTGGCCATATACTTGCCGGGACTGCCGGCTCCGGTGGTAACCACTTTAACCCCTTCTTCGCAGACCATATTAGCAATTTGTTCTGTACATTCATTTAAAAGCATGATATTAACGCCGAAAGGTTTATCTGTAAGCTGTTTAGTTTTTCTGATTTGGTCTCGGACATAGTCTACAGGTGCGGTGCCGGCGGCAATAATACCCAATCCCCCGGCATTGGATACAGCTGCTGCTAAGGAGCTGTCTGAAACCCAGGCCATACCGCCTTGAAACAGCGGATATTTAAGACCCAGTCTATAAAAGAAATCAAACTTATTCCTGTTCATGATTATTAAACTCCATTCCGATTTAATAATTTGCTTTGGTCCATTTTATTAGATGAGCCCCGTAAGTTAGGCCGGCTCCAAAACCGGTAACTACAATCAGGTCTCCGGGCAATAATTGCCC
>JAAYMU010000061.1 GCA_012521215.1 Peptococcaceae bacterium
GGCCGGCGGAATCAATCTGGCTAAAGATATCGTTTCCGAGGAAACTTGGCCTACCGTAGGAACAGAACAGATATTTTCCTGGGATCCCGATTATATTTTTTGTGTGAATAGTTCCCAGGCTACCTATTCTCCTGAGGAACTTAAAGCCGATGCCAGTTTCGCCAACCTGAAAGCCGTTAAAAACGATCAAATTGCGATAGTACCCAGTGATCAGGATCTCTGGGATTTCCCGGGAGTACAATCTTGTCTAGGTGTTTTGTGGATGTTGAATCAAATGTATCCTGACCTCTACAGTGAGGCTGATCTAATCAAGGATATTGATGCTTTTTATAATTTAGCATACGGTATGACATTTGACAGGGAATGGCTTGGCTACTAAATTTGGAAAAAATTACATCTATCTTAATGTTGACGTAATGTTACGGAGAAAAGTATGTGTTTAAAACCAGGTAATACAGCAATTGCTGAAAGACAGCATACTCGGCGGTGGCCAATTAATATCTTGTTATTTATAGCTTTGTTACTTTGTATGGTATGGAGTATGTGTGTCGGCAAGTATCCGATCAGCCCTAAAGAAAGTCTGCTAATTATTTTTAATCAGGTTCTTGGTCTTTCCGGATCATATGAACCGCTAACGGTTAGTGTGGTTATGGGGTTGCGTTTACCCCGCATTTTAGCTGCAGTTATTATTGGCGCTGCCCTCTCTATTTCCGGCGCAACTTACCAGGGGATTTTCAAAAATCCCCTGGTTTCTCCTGACTTTTTGGGTGTCTCAGCCGGAGCCTGCATCGGAGCCGCCATTGCTATTCTGCTGGCCCTTTCTTCTGTCTATATTCAGTTGTTTGCTTTTTTAGGGGGATTATTAGCGGTTGGGATTACGGTAACCATTCCCCGTTTAATAAGAAGCGATTCCAATATCATCCTAGTGCTTTCCGGGATTATTGTTGGCGGCTTTATGGCTTCCATTTTTGGGTTTATTAAATATATTGCTGATCCCGAAACTCAATTAGCTTCAATTGTTTATTGGCAGATGGGTAGCCTTTCCTATGTGAAGTTGAGTTCCATTCTCGGGGTCCTTGCACCGATTATTGTCAGCGCGCTGGTACTATTAGCCATGTCCTGGTGGATTGATATTATTTCTCTGGGGGAGAAGGAAGCCCAAACTTTAGGAGCCAATGTCAGAAGAATTATGTATATCGCTATTTTGTGCTCTACCCTTTTGACAGCCAGTTCAGTGTGTCTGGCCGGGACTATTGGTTGGATTGGTTTGGTTATTCCCCATTTTGCTCGCATGATGGTGGGAACTGAAAATACGAAGTTGTTACCGGCGGCGGCTTTGGTAGGCGCAATTTTCTTGCTTATGGTGGATACCTTTGGACGAACTATCGGGACCGCAGAACTACCGCTAAGCATTCTAACCGGAATTATTGGAGCTCCCTTTTATGCTTGGTTGCTTTATAAGCAAAGGATGAAACTGCAATGATTTATGACCTTAAAAATCTTCGGTTTGCTTATTCTAATGTAAAAAGGAATATTCTCGACAATGTTTCTTTAACCCTGGACGAAGGGGAAATTTTATGTATTTTAGGCCCCAATGGAGCCGGGAAAAGTACCTTGTTAAATTGTATGGCCGGTTTATTGAAACCAAATGAGGGGGAGATATTTCTCTGCGGGAAAAAAATGAGCAGCATGACTTTTCGGGAAATTGCCCAGAAAATAAGTTACGTTCAACAAAGCCATAATCCCGTGTTTTCCTATCCTGTATTACATTATGTTACAATGGGGAGAGCACCGCAAATTGGTTTATTTAGAAAACCAAGCGCCAAAGATAAACAAG
The DNA here is from genome assembly GCA_012521215.1 of Peptococcaceae bacterium. Taxonomy (GTDB): domain Bacteria; phylum Bacillota; class Desulfitobacteriia; order Desulfitobacteriales; family Syntrophobotulaceae; genus JAAYMU01. The sequence goes on from JAAYMU010000061.1 coordinate 1,838, forward strand.
CAGCATGGGACGCTCTGGCAATATTAGGGATTACTCACTTGGCCTATAAACCCTATACGGAAATCAGCGGCGGGGAAAGGCAGCAAGCCACAATTGCCCGGGCCATTGTGCTGGAACCCAAAGCCATTCTTTTTGATGAGCCCACAGCCCATTTGGACTATGGCAATCAGCTAAGGGTTTTGAAGGTTATCAAAGATATGGCTAACAGGGGCTTCTCGGTGGTCATGACTACTCATAATCCTGATCATGCGCTATTGTTGGGTGGCACAGTTGCTATTCTGAATAGGGAAGGACATTTGGAAATAGGCAACTACAAGGAAATTATTACTGAGGAGCGTCTCCAAGGATTATACAATACTAAAATCCGTCTGCTGACAGTACCTGAATCTACGCGTCTGACATGTGTTCCCCCAGATTTATAAACCATATTCTTAAAAATATCTAAGTCTATGTTTCCCGTGCGCTAAACCGCCCCCCATATATGGAAAATACCCGGAGGGAGAATCTTAAATATGAAAAATAAAATACTGGTTGAGACCGTTTACCATGTTAGAACGATCTTGGGAGATCGTCTGGAACAAATTTCGGTGGAGCGTGCCGTATTCGGTTTATTTTTTTCCGGAGTAAAATTAAGCGATGGTCATGGAGGGCTTTGTTTTACCCCCATCAAATCCATACCCCAGGCGGTATGTTGCCCCAGCTCGGCCAAAGCAATGCCGCTTTCCGGAAAGTTATCGGGCCGCAGCGTTCAATCCTATTTGCAAGATATATTTAGCGATAATATTCTAAAGAAAACTTTAGGGATTGCCACCCTGAATGCCTTAAGTGCCTCTTGTTGGGAGTTGATGCCTAATAAACCTTACACCTTGGAATTGGGTATGGATGCTTTTGACAATATTGTTATTGAACCTGAAAAAAAGACAGTTGTGGTCGGCGCTTTAATTCCCATGATTAGAAGATTGATCGCTGCCAAGGCCCAATTTCATATTTTGGAACTTGATCCGGCAACCCTCAAACCGAATGAAATGCAATACTACGCAGCGCCCGATAGAGCTCAGGAACTTGTGCCCCAGGCTGATTTACTGGTGATTACAGGTACGACAATGATTAATGATACTTTACCGGAGTTACTTTCCCTGGCCAAGCCCGGAGTCCAGATTGTGATAACCGGCCCCACGGTGAGTATGCTGCCGGATGCTTTTTGGAAACGGGGAGTTACCTCCCTGGGAGGAATTATTGTTACCAAGCCGGATGAATTGCTGGATATTATAAGCGAAGGCGGCTCCGGCTACCACTTTTTTGGCAAATCGGCAGAAATGTTTGTCATTAATAGACCAAATATTAAATAGATTAAATATCAGGGCATGATCTGAGGCGTTTTTGGAAAATGTTTCAATAAATAAATGAAGGTTTGATATACTCATGGATAGCTTAGAGGTTCATACCAAGGAATTTTGGGACGAGAGGTCCAAAAAGTGGGTTAATAATTTTGAAAGTGAAGAATCCCGTCAAGAGAATGAAAGACGTTATCAATATGTTGATGAATTTTTAACTACTCAGGGTTTGTACAATCGCGATTCAGAAATACTTGATATTGGCTGTGGGCCGGGAATGTTCATTACTCGCTTTGCCCAAAAGGCTAAAAAGGTAACCGGTCTGGACATTTCCGAGAAAATGCTTGATTACGCCAAGCTGAATACAGAGAAAAACGGCTTAACAAATGTGGGCTTTATTAATATGCCCTGGCAAGATATTGTTTTAAAGGATTATGGCTTGGAGAAAGCTTTTGATCTGGTTTTCGCTTCCCTTTGCCCTGGTATAAGCAGTGAAGATAGCTTGTTAAAAATGTCCTTGGCCAGCCGCGGGTGGTGTTTTACCTGCAGTTTTGTCCGTAAGTTCAGCAGTCTCAAAAACATGGTTTATCAACATATTCTTGGTGTTCCCTTTGATGCCGATTGGGGCCAAGAATCTTTAGGCCGGTCTGTTAATTTTCTCTTAAAGTCAGGCTATTACCCCTATATTTCATATTATGATACCAGCGCCCAGCGAGCTTGGGAAGTTAACGCCAAGACCGCCGCCCGTTTCGCCGGTCATCTGGGATCCATTAAAGATGAAGATCACAATATAAAAAAATACAGCGATGCTGTTTTAAGCTATCTTCAAAGCATTGCTGTAGATAATAAAATTACGGAAAAAACGGAAGCCAAGATCGCTTTTCTCTATTGGCGAAGCTCATGAGTTTTTAAGGTATTTTTCCACTACCTGCACCACATTTTCCGCTACATAAGCGCAGTCATCCAAGGAGAGTTTAGAATAAAGAGGCAGGGAGATTTCATTAGCATATTGGTGATAAGCATTAGGGTAGTCCTCGATGGAGTACCCTATTTCTTTATAGTAAGTAAACATGGGAATGGGTACATAATGAACGTTGGTAGAAATGCCCTTATCCGCTAATTCCTGAATAACCATGTTCCTGTTTTCTTCGGATAATCCCTTGATGCGCAGGAGATAGAGATGATAAGAGCTTTGGCAGTCAGCAGATTCACCGGGAGGCAAGATTGCCCATTCTTTGGCGCCGAGAATTTCATTATATAAGTTATGCAGCGCTTGGCGATGGTTAAGTTTTTGATTGTAGTCTTCCAGTTGGGCCAACCCGATAGAAGCGCTGATATCGGTCATGTTGCATTTCATACCGTCCGTAAGGATATCATAACGCCAGGCGCCGGCCTGCATCTTGGTCAGAGCGTCTTTCGACTGGCCGTTTAGGGAAGTATATTTAAATATTTTAACAAGGTCCTTATTTAAGTCCTTAGAAACCTTTTGATCGGTATTGTTGTTGAAATATTTATTAAAATCAATTCTGGGCTCATTAAAAGTAATAGCACCACCCTCAGCGGTGGTTAGATTTTTTACCGCATGGAAAGAAAAAATATGAAAATCCAACTGGCTGCCAACCCGCTTACCTTTATACCAAGCACCAATAGAATGAGCCGAGTCGGAAAGCAGCAGAATATCTTCTCGCCCTTTAGATTTAAGGATCTCTTTCAAACCGTCATAGTCAGCGGGGTAGCCTCCGATATCGACGGTCATAATGGCCTTGGTTTGGGGAGTAATCAAATCGCTTAAGTATTCATAATCCATGAAGAAAGTGTCTTTCTTTAAGTCTACCAGGGTGGGTTTGATTCCCCGGTGCAAAATGGCATTGATGGTAGCCGCATAGGTATAGGGTGTGGTAAGAACATCATGATTGCTGCCCAAATTAAAAACTTTGAATATTAAATCTAATCCTTGAGAATTGCTGGCTACAGCTACGGCGTTATCTGCCTGGCAATAGGCTTTTATTTTTTCTTCGAATTGTCCCACCATAGGGCCGGTAGTAATCCAGCCGGAATTTAATACTTTAACGACGGCATCGATTTCTTTTGGCCCCAGGTCAGGGGGAGAAAAAGGAATAATACGCTTTTCCATAGTCATTACCTCCATTTCACCATGATAGCATACAATACTTTCAAAGTATAATTTTTAGGGTTTGGAGAAAAAATCCCTATAAATTTTGTTTGCCGCTTCGTAGGAGCAAAAGTTTACAATTGGCATGTTTCTTGCTTTAGTATTATAGAGATAAATAATTATGTTAAAATTGTATAAAACTAAACTTATAATTGTTAAAAATTAGGATATCAAAAATTAGGATAAAAGGAGTTATTTCAATGCTGCAGATGTTGTTTGCCCTTCCTGAGGATGAAGAAGAACTAAGAGAAATTTTCTGGACCCATGGCATGGATATCTCAGGTGACATAACGGAGCACCTGGTAATAAAAAACGGTACAGAGGTTCTGGCCGGCGGTAAACTCAGCGAGTTAGCGGAAAAACGGTTTTATCTCGAGGTTATCGGGGTCAAAAAAGGTTGCAACGGTAGCGGTTACGGGGGTATGCTTCTGGCTAAGATGGTCACCAATCCCTGGGAATGTTGTAAAAGACCTTTATCTGAATGCAAGGAAAAGAATGAAAAATTTGTTATAACCACCTTGGCTCGGGGAAGTGCCGTAGGCTTTTATCAAAAATACGGCTTTCAACCCTGCGATTTACAGCAAATTCCGTTGCCTTTTCGCCATCAATGCTCGGATTGCCCGGAAAAAGAAAACTGCGATCCTGTTCCTATGATCATGATTGGAGGTTAAGAAATTGAAAAAAGCAATGCTGGTATTTACTAAAGTTCCCAAAGTCGGTGAGGTTAAGACTCGCTTAACCGAAGCTAGGGGAGGAATTTTAACCCCGGAAGAGGCTAACTCTTTATATGAGTCATTTATACTTGATGTCATTGATGTCTGCCTGTCTATTGATGAGGCTGACCTTTATATTTGTTATAACCGTGAAGGAGACCGTTCTTATTTTGAGAGTATACTGGCCGGAGTAAGCAATCCTCAAAAAATTGCGGAAGTATTCCCTGATCAAGGAGACCATTTTAATGAGCGAATTCAATATGCGACCGATTATATCTTGAAAAATGGGCAAGAAGACAGATTGGCCGATGCGATATTGATTATCGGCGGGGACCTGCCTTGTTTGCAGCCCCATAC
>JAAYMU010000062.1 GCA_012521215.1 Peptococcaceae bacterium
GTAGAAGCCTGCAGCAGGCCTACTGCTTCCCTAAGTTTATGTTCCATATCTTGAAGCTCCAGCTCAAGGGCTTCCAGCAGCACCTCTCCCCAAGGAGTCCGGCTGAAATCAAGGCCTTCCGGCACCAGAAAATTTTCGGCCATTTTTTTAAGCCAAGCTTCAGGATTGGGATTGCTCTGGGCAAAGTTGTAAAGGTTTAAAACCATGTCCTGCAAGTATTTATCGTCACGGTTGCCGGCATAGCATTCCAAGAGCCGGTAAAAATCCTGGTCTAATGTTTTCTGCTCATAAAGCTCTTCAAATAAGTCCTTAAGAACTTCTATTTTAAGTAGTTCGGCTTCGGTTTGATCGCTGATTCTAAAGCCGGGATCAAGATCGAGACTTTGAAAATTGCTGCGAATAACATCTAAACAAAAGGAATGGATAGTGGTAATGTTAGCTTTGTTTAACAAGGTAAGCTGCCTTCGGATATTATGGTCCGCAGGATTAGCTTCTAATTGTTGGGTTATGGCCTGGGCAATCCTTTCCCTCATCTCGGCTGCCGCGGCGTTGGTAAAAGTCATAACCAACAGTCTATCCAAGTCAACCAGGTTTTCGGGAGCAGTGATTTTGCGAATAATTCTTTCGACCAGCACGGCCGTCTTGCCGGCCCCGGCTCCCGCAGCAACCAAGAGATTGCAGTTTTGAGCTGAGATGGCTGCCCGTTGCTCTTTGGTCCAGTTATTATTACTCAACTGTCTCCCCACCCTTCTGGAAATCCAATAATCTCCATACTTCTTCCTCTTGCGGTTCAGGCAATAATTTGTACTTATTTTCTTTAAGCCGGGGATCGAATTGGCAGATCGCGGCAAAATTACAATATTGGCAGGCCGTATATCTTTTCTTTTTAATCGGGCGAATCTCAACCTGGCCTGAGCTTATTTCTTCCCCTAATTGCTTGAGCAAGCTGTAAACATGTTTTTGCAACAGGGAGAACTGTTCCGGAGTTGCGGCTGAAGATTTTCCTAAAACATCGCCGCTATTAATCCTGGCCGGAATAATGAGCGAAGAGCCTTTGATCTCCTTATCCATGGCTTTAATAAGCTTAACATCAGCCAGTAATAAGCCTTTCATTTTCAGCTGTTTCATAATGGCTTCTTCTATTTGCTGCTCGCTGCTTTGAGGGGAAGTCCTAATTAAAGGGTCATCGAGACGAAAATATAGAATACCCCCGGGCAAAACCGGGTCCCCGACACCGGGTAAACAATTTCCTTTTAAAGCACCCAAATAAGTAATAAGCTGGATTTGTAGTCCGTAATAAACATCAGCCAGCTGGAAATCTTTACTCCCCGACTTATAATCGATAATTCGAATATAAGTACCCTCTTCCGTTTGCAGGGTATCAACCCGGTCTATTACACCGCTAAGGCTAATTTTTTGCCCCGATTCCAGTTCCATAATTATGGGCGGTAATTTTTCCCCTTCACCGAAAGCGATCTCATAAGCCAGCGGTTCAAAACTGCCGCGGCGAATATGTTCCGCGATTACCCATACTGCGCGGCTTACCACCCTTTTTAGCCTGGTCATTAGCACCGTCATTCTTGGGGATGAACTTAACCCTTTTCCGTTCATGTTGGCCAGCATGTTGTCTATTATTTCCGCAATTTTTTCCTCACACCAGCTGCGTTCCAGAGTTCTCCAGGATATATTGTCGGCAACAAGCTCCCGGGAGAACATTTCTAACACCTTGTGCATAAAGGTTCCTATATCCGGCGGGGTTAAGCTAAATACTTTTCGTTCCTTTGCTTTTAAGCCGTACTGAAGATAAAAGGCGAAGGGGCAGGAAGCGTATTTTTCCAGTCTGGACACGCTGGTCTTAAGGGGATTGCCGTACAGAGAAAGTATTTTGGCAGGGCTTACGGGAGAAGCAATATTCTTATAAGCCAAAATAGATTTTAAAGCCTCACATTGGGTTTGGAAGCTTTCCTGTCCGGCATACCAGCGGTAAACTTCCTGCCATAAGGTTTTACTTTCTTCTTTTAGATCTTGGCGGTTAATTTTAGCAGCCAACTGTTGGAAAGTAGGCAGACGTCCGGTTACCAGTTCCATTTCGGCGGAACTTGTGGAGGGAGGAAGAATATCGCTGCTCTCCACAAGCCGGGGAAACAGCTTCCTCATCCGCGAGATAATCATAGAAGGGCGCAGGCTTCTACCTTCCGAGTCGGCCAGGGGCCAACTTATTCTTAAATAGGAACAAGCCGTGGTCAGCGCCTTGTAAATCAAGTACTGTTCGTCAAAGGCTTTGGTCCTGGTATCACTGGCTAACTCCAGCCCCATGTTTTTGAGGGCTGCCCGGTCCTGGTCGGAAAGAAGACCTTCTTCTAAAGCCGCTGTCGGGAAAATACCATCATTGACGCCCAAAATATAAAGAGCTTTAACCTCATGGCTCTTTGAGCGGTGGGCGTCTCCAACCAGGACTTGATCCAGGGAAGGAGGAATTAATCCCAGTCTATACTCATCCAGACCGATCTTTAATATTTTGGCGAACTTGGCAATATTCATGGTTTCTTCGCCCAATACTTCCACGGTCTGATCCAAAACATCCATGAGAATATTCCAAATCTGGGTATATTCATTGGCCAGATTAAGTTGACCCTTACTGCGAAAAACTTCAATCTGTTTTTCTATTTGCCGAGGAACGTCAATATCCTCCAAAAATTCATACAGAGCTGTACAAATTTCCGCCGCCCGCTTGCTGCCTTTAGTCTTTTGCCTGAAAGCCAGAAGGGGAGCGGTTATTCGGTCCCGAATTTGATTTATTTCTTCCAGATCGATGTCAGAGCTATTATTAGATTCTGAAGGCAAAATTTCCGTACTCCAATCCCACTTCTCCTTCCTGGTCCAACGGCTGCCACGGATACCACAGGCCAAAACATAATTCTCAATAAAATCAATGCTCTGCTTTTCAAGTCCCACCAAGCCTGTTTTTAAGTAACGAAATACAGCCTCATAAGACCAGTTATCAATAAAAATATCCAACATGGCCTGGATAAGCCTAATGAGCGGATTCTGAGTTATTTCAATTTTACTGTCCAGAAAATAAGGAATATTATATTCCTTAAAAATTACTTCTATTAATCGGCCGTAATTGGCCAAATCACCTGTGATTACTGTAATATCGCGATAGCGTAGGCCTTGATCGCGGCAAAGCCTGATAATATCACGAGCCGCCGCTTCAATTTCCGAAAAAATATTGACCGCGGAAAACAAGGCTATGTCTTTGGTGGGTGAGGAATATACTTTATGGGGATAGGCAAAGAAGTATTTCTCCAGGTGGGAGAGTTCCGCACTCTCTTTAAATCTAGGCAAGGGTTCCAGATGGTTTAAGCCCACCGGTTTTTCTATTTCCAAGCCCTCTTCAGCCGCCAACCGATTTAGACGACGGCAACATTCTTTAACAGAAGCAAAAACGTCTGTTTCTTCTCCTTCCCCACTTTCCAGAAGAGAATCAGTACACAAGGAAATGTTAACTCTCTTTGCCCGGCGACCCAACTTGGCGATCAAGGTATATTCCTGAGGCGTAAAACCGGAAAAGCCGTCAATCCATATTTCTGCGTTATGATATAAATCCGTATTTTCTATTTTAACGGCGGCCAGGGTTAAATCGTCATCCAAGTCACGGTAGGTTTCAGATAACAATTCTTGATATTCTTTATAGATAGCGGCAAGTTCTGTTAATTTTACTTTGAGCAGCTCATCGGAAAGAGTATCCCCTGCTGCTTTAAGCTCCTGAGGAGTAAGGTTATAGCGTTTAAATTCCGTAAGCAGCGTGGAAATAGTGCTCACAAATCCTTGCCGCTCTGCTGATTTAGAAAAAAAAGGCAGTTGTTCTTTCAGACTATGCAAAACTTTATAAATTAACATGCATTTGCCGGCTGCTTGCAAATGAGGGTAAGCAAGACCCCCGGCTTTATTAAAAATTTTAAAGGCCAAGCGCCGGAAATTTAAAACCTCTGCTTCCCAAAGTCCCCCTTGGGCAGTTATTTCCATAAGGTCTCTTTCGGCTTGAAAAGTATATTGTTCGGGAACAAGCAGCACTAAAGGATGCTCCGGGCTTTGTTGAAGGCGCTCTTTGATTCCCTGAAGGCAATAATAAGTTTTGCCGCTGCCTGAACGGCCATAAATAAATCTAAGACTCATAGGCTTGTCCCTCCATACAGTTAAACAACATGCCCCGTTTAGCAGCAGGACAGTATTTATAACCAGGACGGTCTTTATAAAAAGATACCCTGCAACAGAAGGTAAATAGCTGAGGCGGGCCCGAAAATAATTTTGTTTAAAGCCCGAGTCAAAATCAAAACAATTAATATAACCATACTCATACGTGCCAGCTTAAAATAAAATTCTCCGTACATTTTACCGGCCAAGCCAAAAACTATATGAGAACCGTCCAAAGGAGGTATGGGCAATAAGTTAAACAGGCAAAGAATAATATTGATATAAGCGGCATTGGCAAAAATGCGGACTACAATAGAAAAGGTACTAAAATCTAAAACGTTGACCAAGGTAAGATACATAATTTTAATTATAATAAAACATAAACAAGCCACTAAAATATTCATTGCCGGGCCGGCTAGGGATACCAGAATATCGTCTCTTCTGGGATTCCTAAAATTTGACGGATTGATCTGGACCGGTTTAGCCCAGCCAAAGTGAGCGATAAGAAGCAAAATAAACCCGATAATATCAATATGGACTATCGGGTTCAGCGAGGTTCGGCCTTGTAAGCGAGGGGTATCATCCCCAAGCCAGACAGCGGTTTGGGCATGAGCAAATTCGTGAAAAGTAAGACCGATAAGTATACCGGGAAGTAAGTATAAAGTATTGGTTAAGCTAAATGCCAATTATATTCTTCCTTTCCGTAGGTCAGATTTAAGTGCAAATATCTTAAAACTTGAACATTTTAATATTCTATTACATTCCATAATATAATACAATTTTTAAAGAAAAAAAGGGAATAAAAAAAGGCAACAGAACTAATTAAGTTCGGAATGCCAATAAAAACTACTCAGCCAGACTCTAATTCTAATCAGCCTTAGTTATATCAACTGCTTTAACAGCTGGGTTAACTCATCAACTTCATCATCTTGCACCGGGAAATTAACATTATTTTGAGGTATGATCTTTTCATTATTAAAATTTTGTTGAGAGTCAGTAACGGATGCTGCAATTTTAGAGGGAGTTATCTCCCGCAAAATATAGTTTTGTTTTTCCGAAACCGATGGTTCTTGGCTCTTGCCATTATGCTGGTCCTCTTTAGCAGCCGATTTATGGCCGGCATGGCCAGTATGGTCCAAAGTCTCAGTATGCCCTATTAGACTATCATTATTGCTAACTAATAGACTATCACTATCATTATTGCTAACTAATAGACTATCACTATCATTATTGCTAACTAATAGACTATCACTATCATTATCGCTGACCAAATACTCTTTTAAGGACTCCAGCTCTTCCTCTTCATTATCATTATTAAATAATAGATCTTCGGGAACCATACCCGAATCAAGGTTATCCCGTAGCCGATATTCCTCTAATACCTGATCGAAATGGCGAATTAGATCCTCAAATTCCTTAACATCCCTAAGTACAAATAACTGAGAAAGAGAATTAACGAATACTTGAATTTTTTGTTTTACTTTATTAATTTCCTCTTCAATCAGCAAACAATGTTTTTTAACGTTATGAATATACTCTTCAGTATCTCGTTTTAATTCGTTTACTTCTTTTTCCATACTCATTTTTTTATGAGAAAGAATAATAGGCATATATTCCTTTAATTGTTTGAATTGACCGGTTTGTTCTTTTAGCCTTTTATATTCCACCATCATCTTACTGAACCGGTCATAAAATTCTTTATGTTCTTTCATGGCTTCTTCTATTTCTTTATTTACTTCTCTTAACTCCAGGTCGTATTTTTTTTCTAATTCAGCCACTGCCTCCTCAACACTTTTTTTCCCATAGCCTAAAAAAGACTTTTTATACAATTGATTCACCTTCTTACTTTGAATCTTGACTGTTAGCAGGAGCGCCATTCATCTTATTCCTTTGAATAATTGAAGTTAATTCTTCCATCGAAGAATTTAAAGCAGAACAAAAGCTCTTAAATTCCTTTACCTTTTGTTCCATCATGGAAAAGGAAGTTATTCTTTTACGTTCTTCTTCTTTCTTTATTAAAGTCAGTTTATTTTCCAAGTCCTTAATTTCCTGCATAAAGACGTTAATGGACTTAGAGTAGGTTCTATTGATGGAAATAAGTCTTTCTGTTTCGCCGGCTACCAGATCTATTTGGTTTCTTAACTTGTTATTTTTGTCTAGGATTTCACGCAATTTCTGTCGTTTAGTCTTTAACTTTTCGGTGTAATCTTTTTCCAGATTGCGCAAGTGCTGCTTAACTTCTTCTTCCTTATAGCCGAAAAGAGTTTTTTTATAGACCACGGCCCAATCCCTCTTTACCATTTTTTAGTATATTATCTATAATCATTAGCCTTGCATAAAAACTTTTCATAATTTTAAATCGCTCAGCAATAAACCCTTATTTGTAAAATATGTAATATAATGTAAGCCGGATTTTTCTTGCTGTTTCAAAAGGGGCATTGACTAA
>JAAYMU010000008.1 GCA_012521215.1 Peptococcaceae bacterium
GGGCGAAGGATTCTTAAGAAACTCAGCTGGTTTTCTGAGAATTTTGAAACAATTGTTCCTGAGCCATTAAGTGGAGAGTTTAAAGAGACTTACAAATTGCGGGTAGGTTAGTAATCAGTGACGAGTAATGAGTGATGCGTGAGAGTGATGAGTGGGAAGTGATGAGTGAAAGTATCTTACTGTTACTCCTTTTCTGTCATTCCCGAAATCTTTTATCGGGAATCCACTTCCCACGTCATGCCTGAGCGCTTTTATCAGGCATCCAGAAGTTTTTGCTTTTTCCTTTGGTTTTTTAAATACTTATGGACCCCTGATAGAACCATTCAGGGGTGACGAATAAGTGGCAACATGAGGGATCATAGGAGATACTCCCCTATGGGTTAGTATAAACTTATTGTAGGGATATGTTGTTACTTGCAAAGATAAAACGAGTGAAGGTGAAGAATAGTTTATAATATAGAGTAAAAATGATATATTCTAATAGTGACAGGAAGGGAAGCGTTGATGTCAACTTTGCTGGAGAAAATAAAATCAAAGGTTGCCAAGGTGGGGGTTATCGGCCTTGGTTATGTGGGGCTACCTTTAGCGGTAGAGAAAGCAAAAGCCGGGTTTTGCGTGTTGGGGTTTGATATCCAGCCAGAAAAGGTAGATAAGATAAACCGAGGAGAGAACTATATTGGTGATGTGGTGCCGGAAGAGCTCTCTACTTTATCGCAAAATGGTCATCTTTCAGCCACGGGCGATTTTTCCCGTATCAGAGAATGCGATGTTTTAGCGATATGTGTCCCCACGCCTCTGGATGAGTTCAAACAGCCAGACTTAAGTTACGTTGTAAATACTGCTAAAACCATTGCCTCTTACTTACATAAAGATATGCTCATCGTCCTTGAATCCACTACCTATCCCGGCACAACTGAGGAAGTCTTGCTTCCCATTCTTTCTGCAAGTGGCTTAGAGGTGGGGAAAGATTTTTATTTAGCTTACTCCCCCGAGCGGGTAGACCCGGGCAACTTGCGCTACAAGACCAAAAACACGCCCAAAGTTGTGGGCGGGTGCACCCCTCTGTGTCTTGAGCATGCTAAAGCTCTATATGAGGCGGTGTTAGAGGCACCAGTTTTTACCGTATCTTCTCCTAAAGAGGCAGAGATGGCGAAAATTCTGGAAAACACTTTTCGCATCGTAAACTGTGCTCTTGCTAACGAGATGGCCATAGTGTGCCGGAAGCTGGGTATAAACATCTGGGAAGTGATAGATGCAGCAGCGACCAAGCCTTTTGGTTTTATGCCCTTTTACCCTGGCCCGGGGGTAGGTGGCCACTGCATCCCCATAGACCCATATTATCTCACCTACAAAGCTAGATCAGTTGACTATCACACTCGTCTGATAGAGCTCGCTGGTGAAATCAACGATTTTATGCCCGAATATGTGACTTCTCGCCTGCAAGATTTATTAAATGAGCAAGAAAAACCTTTGAAAAATAGTAAAATTTTGTTATTAGGCATTGCCTACAAAGGCGATGTTGACGATGTACGGGAATCACCAGCCTTAAAGGTGTGGAGCCAGCTGGAAGCTAAAGGTGCAGAGGTTATTTACCACGACCCCTATTGCCAGTTTGTAAGGCGCAAAGGTCAAATTTACCACTCCCACCCTCTGGATAAAGAACTGGTCAAAAGTGTTGATGCTGTCGTTATCACCACCGCCCACACGAGAGGTGTCGATTACAAGATGGTAGTTGCAGCTGCTTCCATTGTTCTGGATACGAAAAATATAGTTACTAAAATTCTCAGAGTGGACCCGGCTTCTTATCCCGGGTTACACTTATTATAAAATGTAAGAGGGGTGTCAAGCATTGTCAGAATCAGAGATAAAAGTTGCTCTCATTGGAGCTGGGAATTGGGGTAGAAATCTGGTTAAGAATTTCTACCATTTAGGAGTGCTGGCTGCCGTTGTGGATGAGGATGAAAAACGCCTGAAGGAAGTTGGGAAAGATTATCCCGATGTCAAGTTGCTAAATGGCACCGATGATGTCTGGGATATGCCAGTGTCTGCTGTAGCCATAGCCACGCCCGCACCCACTCATTATACTCTGGCAAAAACTGCCTTAATGGCTAAAAAAGATGTATTTGTTGAAAAACCTTTGGCTTTGAGAGCGCACGAGGCGGAGGAGCTCTCAAGCCTCGCTCGAGAGAACTCTTGTTTACTGATGGTGGGGCATCTTTTACTTTACCAGCCAGCTATAAGGTGGATTAAAGGCTTCATCGCTCAAGGTAATATAGGCAAGCTTTACTCTCTCCATGAGGAGCGCCTGAACCTGGGACGGGCAAGAGCGGTGGAAAATGCCCTCTGGAGTCTGGGGGTGCACGATGTGGCTCTCTTTCTGGATATTGTTGGTGAAAAACCCCGGGAGATAAAAGTTACCGGACAGCAAGCACTTCAGCCGGGTATTGAAGACGATGTATACCTGCATCTTTCCTTTCCTGGGGGAGTTTTTGCTCACCTTCACGCTTCCTGGCTCTGGCCAGAAAAGCGCCGTCGCCTCACGGTGATAGGTGAGGAGGGTATGTTAGTTTATGATGAAATAGCGCAAACCGTCACCTGTCATAAAAAAAGCATCAATTCTAAACTGGAAAACGTGGATAAAGGAGAAGAAATTGTTTTCCGGGGTGATGCCGAGCCATTAAAAATTGAACTTTCTCATTTTATAGAGTGTTGTAAAAATCGAGCAAAACCCTATTCAGATGGGGAAAGTGCTGTTGCGGTGGTTCAGGTTTTAGAAAAAGCTAACCATCTATTGGAGGCTAAAATATGAGCGAAAGTTACTTTGTGCACGAATCATCTTATGTAGACCAGGGGGCAAAAATTGGAGAAGGCACTAAAATATGGCATTTCTCCCATATCAGTAGTGGAGCTGAAATCGGGTCTAACTGTTCACTGGGGCAAAATGTCTACGTAGCCAGAAATGTGAAAATAGGTAATAATGTAAAAATACAAAACAATGTCTCGGTTTATGAAGGTGTCACCTTAGAAGACTATGTCTTTTGCGGGCCGAGTATGGTCTTTACCAATGTCAAAACGCCCCGCTGTGCCTACCCCCGGAATACCAGCGCCGATTATCAAAAAACTCTGGTCAAAAAAAATGCCTCCATTGGAGCCAACGCCACCATCGTTTGTGGTGTCACAATAGGCGAGTGGGCTTTTGTCGCTGCAGGAGCTGTGGTTACTAAAGATGTGCCTCCTTATGCTCTGGTGGCCGGAGTCCCGGCAAAAATTATAGGATGGGCATGTGAGTGTGGCCTCTCTCTCCATTTCGAGGGGGATAAAGCTCTCTGCCCCGGGTGTGGCAGCGAATATCAAAAACATAACGAAACTCAAATAATCAGAATTAAATGAGGTGAGAGAATGAGCAATCTCAAAATTCCCCCCCTGGACCTCACACCAGAAATAGAAAAGCACTGGGGTGAATATATGAAAGCCATAGAGGGAGTGCTAAAGTCGGCTCAATTCATTATGGGTCCTAATGTAAAAGCTTTTGAGGAAGAAATAGCCCGCTACCTGGGTGTAAAACATGCCCTGGGTGTAAATTCTGGAACTGATGCTCTGGTTATTGCTCTTCGAGCAGCAGGGATAAAAGAAAAAGACGAGGTTATCACCACTCCCTTTACTTTTTTTGCTACGGCTGAAGCTATAAGCCAGGTGGGAGCAACGCCTGTATTTGTAGATATTGATGAGCGCACCTTTAATATCCACCCCGAGCTCATCGAGCAGGCTATCACGGAGTGCACCAGAGCAATATTACCTGTGCACCTCTATGGCCAGGCAGCAGATATGAGCTCTATCATGAATCTCGCGCAAAAATATAATCTCAAAGTGATAGAGGACACCGCTCAAGCTTTTGGTGGAGAATATAAAGGGCGCAAATTAGGAACTATTGGTGATGTGGGTTGCTATTCCTTTTTTCCTTCCAAAACACTGGGTGCCTTTGGTGATGGAGGATTGATAACCACCGATGATGATAATGTGGCAGAAATTGCGAGAATGCTCCGCGTCCACGGAGCTAAAAAGAAATATTATAATGAGACTGTGGGCTATAACTCCCGCTTAGATGAAATTCAGGCGGCAATTTTAAGAGTAAAACTCACCTATATAGATGAAGCCATTGAGGGAAGAAGAGAGGCAGCTCAGCGCTACCGTGAGCTCTTAAAAGATATACCTGGTATTATAACTCCTTTTGAAGACCCTGATGGAAAGCATGTTTACCACCAATATACCATCCGGGTGTTAGATGGGCGGCGAGATGAGCTAAAAGAGCATCTTACCGAGCAAGGCATAGGCACAATGATTTATTATCCCGTGCCGGTGCACCAATTACCCGTTTATAGGGAAAATTCTCCCATGTTACCTGTAGCCGAGCGAGTGGCCGCTGAAGTCTTAAGCCTCCCCATCTGGCCGGGGATAGGAGAGGAGACACAGAGGGAAGTAGTGGGGGAGATAGGAAAGCTGATAAAATGAAAGTACCAGAGTTTGTGAAGCGATTTTTGCCGAAAAGCGCATTTGCTAAGAATGTGAGCGTCCTCGTGGGTGGTACAGCAGTGGGGCAAAAAGTGTTTGGGAGGGTTAATTTATGAGGGCAACGCGAAAATTGGGGTTAAAAATTGTTTGTGTTTTATTAATTTCTATTTTCTTTTTGGGCTGTGATAGTTTTCTTTCGCATGATACTATACAAGGTGAGGAAAATTACCTTTCTGATGTTCAACTATGGGAAAAGGCGATCTCCCCCTACCTTCAGGACCCCTTATGGATTAGCCGTGACATTTATGATGCAGGGCATTACTTGATGGTTCCCTTGCACGCTGCTTTTCTGTTTAAAAATTCAGATTGGCAGGAACAGTTTAGGAATCATTTTGAACGGTTTTTATCAGCTTCACCGGCTGAAATTGATTCAGGGCGACTAAACAGGTTACAGTATTTTTATTTAATCAGTCGTTACATTGTACTTGCCGAGCAGGATAAGTCGGACTTTTCTCATTTGGAAGAACTCGTTCAGACAATAGAACATGAAATTGTGACTTTGTGGATTGAAGAACCTGCATGGCAGTGGGGTCGTGAACCGTTCCCAAATATGAGAGATAGAGTACATTGGAAGTTAGATAATAAAACGGTAGAAAAAAGTTATTACCGAGCAATTATTGATGAAGAACTATTTGTTTTTGCTATAGCAGCTGATTTAAGTGTTTTTTATCGCCTTTCAAAACAACCAGTTCCGCCGGTTGTTTCTGATATTGTCGAAACTGCTAAAAAAGTATTTGAACAAGAAGGTCAATGGCAAGTAGATGGTGGTTGGCTTTTCCAGCCAGGTGCCTGGGCAGACCACCCGGATTACATCTATGCTGGACATACGCAAATAGTACTTGGAATGGAACCTTATCCCGTTCCTGGAATTGCTCAGGACACTTCTCATAGTCATCGTTTTCCTCTTTGGCTTATAAGTCTTGCCGGAGCTTATAAGGACGGTGATCCTGAAAAGCAATTTTATCAAAATATAAGAAAAGGTTTAACAAAGCAATTTTTCAATAAAGTACTGGTACCTCCTACGTCCTCGTTTCCTGGATATCGTACTACGAACTTCATGGATGGGTGGAATGGAGTATACCGTTACGAATACGTAACACAGGGGAAGGGTAAGGGTTATGGTCCATATGAACTTTCTGGTACTCTTACTTTAGGATGGTGGACTTTTTTGGGAGGCAAGGAAATACGACAAGTATATCAGGAAATGAACAAACATTTTCCCATGTCTTCCGAGCTTTTAAAGATCTATGTGGGGCCGAGTACATCAAGAGAGCGTCACCCTTTAGTTTCAGAGCCAGCACCCTATTTGAATGGCTTCAAGGAATTGATTGTAAGATTATCCGGAAGGATAGTTGCAGAAAAATTATGAGGATGGTTTGGTGTTAAAATATTAAACAGTTTAATAGTATATAATCAACTCGAGAGGCTTAATTTGCTTAATGAGATGTCGATATGACAAAAAGGGTTATATCCTATAATTCCTATAAAAATAAACATTCAAGATAATAAGTATATAATAAATAACAACCTTTCTTTTGAGGTTTACGATTTCTGGGATAAAGCTGATGATGAGCTGATAAACGATTTTGAGGATTTTTCTTTTAGACAGGACTTTGTGGGAACAATATTTTTCTTTTTATCAGGATATTGGGAATATACTCATAATAGTATAGAAGACAACTACGGAAGATTTCCGGCATCAGAAAGTTTTCAATATAAAAAGAATATACTTGAGGAGCCTGTTGTGGAAATACTGGTTGAGTTAATAAGAAAAGAGCTAAATTTGAGCTATAGGGATGAGAGATCCAAAGCCTTTATAACTCATGATATAGATAATCTGGGGTTACTTAATGGGTTTAAGTTTATCAAATCTCTGGGTGGGGATATATTAAAGAGAAAAAATATAAAACTTGCATTAGACAAAGTGAAAAGAAAAATTATAAAAAAAGACCCTTGGTCTGTATATAACCTTATCGAATTACATAGAAAAATGGATACTAAAGGAACTTTCTTTTTTATGCCCGGCGTTCAACCCAAAAAATTTCAGGATGGATACGATTTAATTAAGAATAAAAGTTATTTGCAAGATGTAGCAAAAGCAATAGAATCAATCAATGGGAATATAGGGATACATTATGATGTAAGACATTTAGAAGAAGATAGAATGAAAAATGATTTAGATAGGTTGAGTGAAATATTCCAGGCAGAAATCGAAGCTGGCAGAGCCCATTTTTTATTGTTTGATATAACAAAAAGTTTTGAAATTTACGAAAAAGCAGGGATAAAATTTGATACAACCTGTTCTTTTGCAGATGCAGTTGGTTTTAGGTTTGGAACCTCAAAACCTTTTAGACCATACAACTTCAAAGAAAAAAGAGAGTATGATGTAATAGAAATCCCCTTGATAGTTATGGATGGAAGTCTGCAAAACCCTAAATATATGAATTTGTCTCCAGAAGAAGGCTTTGAAAAAATAATAGAGCTTGTCGAAAAGATTAAAAAATACAATGGAACTTTTACCTTCCTTTGGCATAACTCCTCTTTTTACACTCCTGAATGGAAAAATTGGGAGTGGGTGTGCGAGAAAACGTTAAAATATTTAAAAGAGAATAGATTTGAGTTTGTATAGGGTTGTAAAAGTATGAAGTGTATTGAAAAATATTTATTCAAGACAAGAAATGTATATATTACCGATATAAATAATAAAAATGAGTTAAAACCCGTAGAAAAAAAGCCAGGCATAACTGTAGATTTTTATGATTTGAAAAATGAAGAACTAAGAAAGACACTGTTTCAAATATATGAGAAACAAGAAGTAGTAGAAAATTATAGTCAACGAACAGAGGAATATTGGAAACTCATAATTGCATATTATAAAGAAAAGCCTATTGCTGCCTTCTGGATATTAGAACCTCGTGAGAAAGTTTTTTATGACAGCATAGAAATAGATAGGAATCAGCTCTTATTTTGCTCTGTATATGTAAATCCGGAATACAGGGGACAAGGAATATACAATCAAATGCATAACAAAGCTTTCGAATACTGGGAAACAAACTGCAAAGAAAGAGAAGTAATTACCGTTGTGGAAAAAAACAATTTAGCCTCAAATAAAAGCAACCAAAAATACGGTTTAAAAATAATGGGAAAGAATTATCTTATAAAATTTCTTGGAAAAAATTTAGTATCGGTATACAAGACTAAGGAAAAAACTAAAATATGGATTTTGATTAATGAAAAGAAGGTATTAAGATGAATGAAGCGATTGTTTTTAATGTTTCTTTTAATGGCCTTGGTGTGATAAGAGCCTTAGGAGAAAATGATATTCCTGTTAGAGCGCTTGATAGCAGCAAAAGAGCAGTAGGAAGATATTCAAAGTATACAATGAGTTTTAAAGTGGTAACCGATCCAGCTTTAGACGACAAAAAATTTATAAATGAATTAATCGAAATTGGGGAAAACTCAAAGGAGAAGCCAGTTTTATTTCCAACAAACGATGTATGGGCTATAGCGGTTTCTAAGTATAAACAGCAGATAGAAAAGTATTTTCTGACGTATAACCCTGATTATTCTGTTATTAAAAAGATAATAGACAAAAAAACATTTTACAGCATAATGGAAAAAGAAAACATATTAATACCCCAAACTTATGAAATAAAGAACTATAAAGAGTTAGAAAAGATGAAAGATAAATTTAAATACCCGTTAATACTAAAACCAAATGCTAGGATGGAAGTAAATAGAAAATCACAAGATACAAAAGTATATAATCTGAATAGAGTTGTCGAAATAAGAAAATTTGAAGATTTTTTCGAATATAAACAATTGATAGAAAATTATGATTTCTTGATACAGCAAAAAATTGAAGGCTTATCGAATAAAATGTTTACAGTTGGGATATATGCAGATAAAAAAAGTGATGTGAGAGCTGTTTTTTCTGGAAGGAAAGTGAGAGGGTACCCTGTGGATTTTGGAGACTGTTTTGCGGGAGAATCATATTGGGTAGACGAATTAGTCGAGCAGTCGAAAAAGATTGTAAAAAAATTAGGTTATACAGGAATAGCTGAAATCGAATACAAATACAATATTA
Source organism: Peptococcaceae bacterium (assembly GCA_012521215.1). Taxonomy (GTDB): domain Bacteria; phylum Bacillota; class Desulfitobacteriia; order Desulfitobacteriales; family Syntrophobotulaceae; genus JAAYMU01. The sequence continues at coordinate 8,657 of JAAYMU010000008.1, forward strand.
TTGATGGAAAATATTATTTGATAGAAATGAACCCAAGAACTTGGTCCTGGGTTGGGATAACACCAAAAGTAGGGGTAAATTTACCTTTGATTGCATATAAAGATACGATAGGTGAAGAAGTGCCTGAATACATTGAAATGAACAAAAGCAAAAAAATAATTTGGACACGTAGTATTGACGATAGATACAATTGCCAGAAAAACCATAAAAACGTTTATGATAAGGATTTCTTGAAAAGTGAGAAGGAATGGGAGGAAAGTTTAAAAAAATATGATTTAGTTGTATACGCTGATTGTGATCCCGAAGATATGGCACCAGGGATTTTTTGGAAAAGATACACACGAGTGAGAAGGGCGAAGAATTTTTTGAGAAAAATTATCCGCTTTTTGACCAGAAAAAAAGTAAAGTGTGCATCAGAAATCTAGAACTTTTTTAATAATATTTGAAAAGGTCAAGTTTAGAGGAGCTTAGAATGAAAATATTAAGTTTCGGTGATATATTTCTTGGTGGCAGAATTGTTGAAGAATACCCATATTTTGAAAGCTTATTCTCTAAGGATTTAATAGATTACATATATTCAGCTGATTTACGTATTGCTAATTTAGAATCTCCTATAATGAAAGAAAAAACACCTGATAGGAATTTAGCTCCGTGGCCTGATAAGCTTTTGCAAGTCGCTCCCAAAGAAATGATTATATTATTAGAACATCTTAAAATAGATTATGTGAGCTTGGCAAACAATCACTTGTTTGATTATGGGGAAGAAGGAGTTAAGCAAACTTTAAGAGGTATCAAAAAAACATAACATTAAATTCAGTGGTGTCGGTTTTAGTCTAAATGAAGCTATTGCACCTGCTGAATTTATAAAGGAAGATATAAAACTTGGTATTTTTTCATTCTGTGAATATGAAAAATCGTATTTGAAAATGATAATTCCCGCGGATGAATCAAATTATGGAGTGAATCCTTTAAATGAAAAAACCCTATATAAAGCTCAAAAATTAACAAAAGGCTATGACATAAACATTGCGTGTTTGCATTGGGGAAGAGAATATTTACCTTACCCATCTCCTGAACAAAAATCTATTGCCCAAAAGATATTAAATAGCAATTTTGACTTAATTTTAGGGAATCACTCTCACATTCCGATGAAAATTGATTATTTTAGTGGCAAGCCGGTAATTTATTCACATGGGAATTTTATTTTTGATCAATTTTATTACGATAAACCGGCTCAGATCATTAATTATCATAGTGCTGATGAAAAAAAGGGGGTTAGAGAAACAAATTACTTACCTAGTTTTGTTCCAAATTTAACACTAAAAAAGTGGGATAAAGATTCTAAAATTTCTTTAGTTGCAGAGATTAATATAAGTGAAGACAAATTAATTGATGTTAGGAGAAAATATATATATTTCGACCAAGAAAAAAGATTGATAGACTTCTTAAAGGAAGAAGAGATAGAAGTTCTGGAGAAAAAATTATATAGAAGCTACAATTATGATAAGGAATTTAACAAGTGGAAAAAACTTATGAAGGAAAAAAGGGTTAAAGAGATCAGCTTTCAATACGATTCCGTATTTTTGAGAGCTTATAAAATTTTTTCTTTCATTTTAATTGATTTTATGTCTAGATATAATTGGTTTTCAAAATTTAAAGATTGTATAAAAAAACTACTAAAAAAAAGAAAATTTATTGTTTTAGTTTATTATTAAATAGAAGGCTTACTTTGTTTATGCAGAAAGACTGTTAGAAGAATCTATTGGGACACACTTTTATTGTAGGAGGTCTTAGCAACCTGGCTTCAAACTCTGTAACAGTGAGAGGCTTCACCAATCTCTGGGATATAGGGGATACAGAACACTATAGCAAGTTTACTCAAAGCGAGGAGAAACTATGAACAAACAGGCTGGAGTGATCCACCTTAAAGAAGTCTACTTTTTATTAAAATGGATAAGTTTACTTGATGAAGATAAAAGAGCTATTTCAAAGTAGTTTTGCTAAAAATGTTGCTATGATTAGTGGTAGTACCGCATTTGCTCAATTGTTGAATGCTCTTTTTTCTCCAGTAATCACACGTATTTACAGTCCGGAAGAATACGGCATATTAACAGTATATACTTCTATTCTTGGATTAATAGTAATTGTTGCTTCTCTAAAATATGAGTGGGGAATACCTATCGCTGAAAATGATGAAAAAGCCATAAATGTGATGGGCCTGAGCTTCTTTGTTTTATTACATTTTGTAATTTTAGTTTTTGTGGTTTTCTACTTCTTTGGGGAGCCTATTTTAACTCTTTTAGATGCAACGGTGTTGTTGAATTATAGGTATTTAATACCTGTAGGTGTTTTATTTGGGGGCTCCTATAGTATTTTCTTGCAGTGGGCTTATAGAAATAAAGACTTCAAATCTATCTCGAAAACAAAACTTACACAAAGCATCGCAGGAAATGGGGTTAAGGTTGGGTTAGGATTATTTGGAGTTGGCCCTATAGGTTTGGTTTTTGGGCAAATCTTTAAAGAAGGCGCAGGAATAGGAACACTATCAAGGTCATTCAGGAAGAAAGATAAGCATTTATTGAAGAAAATAAATAAAAAAGAGATATTGTGGGGTGCCAAAAGATATAAAAATTTCCCGATATTTTCAGCTCCTTCTCAATTGTTAAACACTGCTGGAGTTCAACTACCTGTTTTTTTTATAACTTCTCTTTATGGGAGCCAGGTTCTGGGTTTGTACGGTTTGGCCAACTCTATCGTCAATCTTCCTATGGTTTTAATCGGGCAATCCGTAGGAGATGTCTTTTATGGTGAAGCAGCAAGTGTGGGAAGAGAAAATCCTAAAAGGGTAAAGGATTTATCGAATAAATTATTTAAAAGGTTGGTTGTCATAGGGTTGATTCCACTTTTGGCTTTGCTATTTTTTGGACCATTTCTATTTTCCCTTGTTTTTGGTTCTCAATGGTATGAGGCCGGGGTCTACGCTAAGATACTTGCTTTTTTAGTCTTCGCCAGATTTATTTTTACTCCAATTAGTAGAATTTTTTCAGTTTTTGAAAGACAAAGGGAAGCATTCGTGTTAGATCTGTTTAGGGTAGCTTTAGTGTTTGTAGCTTTTGGAATTTCTTCTTTTTTGGGTTTTTCTTCTTATGGGGCGGTGGGGTTGTATTCTATCGCTATGTCAATTGTATATTTGGTTACTTACTTATTAGCGCAAAAAATATTAAATGATGAGATAAAAAAGAGGGAAGTCAGCGAGAAGAATTGAGAGATAATATCCTGAATGTTGAAAGTTTTATAAGAGCTTATCTATATGACCAAGCATCAATAAAAGTAAGCTAAGGTTTAAAAGCAATAAAAGGAAGTATGTTAAATTGTCATTATTGTGTTTCGAGGCAGATTATTATAGCTTATAATTCAAGGAGTTCGTGGTATCTTTGCTGAATGGTCTCAGATTAGGCAGAGAAATCCTTGACATAAGATATACTGTTGCACGGTTAGAAGGTGAAGAATAAGGTGACACTGCTGGTGAGACATCCAGTAACCTATAGGGAAGAACGGTTATATATTTATCATGTGGTGTTTAAAGAATTTTTAGGATTTGATTACCGGCTGATTGCTGAAGAGCGGCGAGATACCCTTATAACAGCTGAGGGGGAAGAAGCTTGGCAGCTAATAGTATCAGAGGTTTTATTTCAAATACCTGCTGAAAAATGGTTGAGTAATGAGTCCCTTCCCGCCCAACCACTTGAGCGATGGAAAGTATCTAATGATCTACCTGAGGTCAGTACAATTTCCAGAGAAATTGAGGTTATATACGGCATAAGGCTTGAAGGCGGGCATTTTTATTTGCAAGACGACAACGAAATTACCCTGGGGCTGGATATCTTTGGGTCTATTTTCTTTATGCTGACTCGTTATGAAGAGATTGTAAAAAAAGATAGAGACCAACATGACCGCTTTCCGGCTATAGCATCCCTTGCTTATCAAGAGGGTTTTCTTGAGAGGCCTATCGTCAATGAATACTTGGAGATTTTGTGGTGGTCAATGAAGAGACTGTGGCCTAATCTCGAGCGCAAAAAAAGAGAGTTTCAAGTATATCTTAGCCATGACGTTGATTGGCCTCTTGGCATCGCTGGCAATAATCCATTGAGAGTATTAAAGACCGCTGCAGGAGATGTTTTGAAAAGAAAGGATTTTTATTTATCCATGCGCAGACTTAAATCTTTAGCAAAAGTAAGCATGGGAAATGTTGATGCGGATATTAACAATACCTTTGATTTCATCATGGATTTGAGTGAACGGAAAGGGCTTAGAAGTGCTTTCTATTTCATTGCTGACCACACAGCGGGGGAAGTGGATGGAATTTATCACTTGGATAATCCTTGGATTAGAAAACTTATGCGTAAGATCCACAAGCGTGAGCATGAAATTGGATTGCACGCAAGTTATAATAGTTTTCGGAATCCAGATCAAATAAAAAAAGAGTTTAAAAGACTTATTTTAGTTGCAGAAGAAGAGAACATTTATCAAGAAAGTTGGGGTGGGAGACAGCATTATTTGCGCTGGGAGGCTCCAGCAACTTGGCAAGCTTGGGAAGAAGCAGGATTGACGTATGACAGTACATTAACCTATGCTGATCGCGTTGGGTTTCGCTGTGGAGTATGTTTCGAATATCCGGTTTTTAACCTTTTACAACGGAAGACTTTGAAACTGCGTGAAAGGCCTTTGATAATAATGGAAGGAACCATGTTTGGGAAAGAATACATGGGGCTTTCTCATGAGGAGTCTATTTCTTTACTTCGAAGGCTGGTGGAAACATGTAAATTGTTTAATGGCCACTTTTCTCTGTTGTGGCATAATAGCAGTTTGCTGTCAAAAAGGGAGTTAGAGCTCTATAGCAATGTAATAATGAATATTTAAATTTAATATAGGTTAGAGTGGTATTATTGTTACATCGTAATTTTTTATAAATGATGTGTGCATCTTGACTTCGCACGGTGTCAGTTAATTGCTTGTGTTGCGGCTTTGTGAGGTTGTAAGATTGTGTACGCCTTGAATGGAGTGATTTTGATATAATGAAAATAGTATCAGTAGTTGGTGCCCGGCCACAGTTTATTAAAGCCGCGGCAGTGTCTCGAGTGCTGCGGAAAACTCAAGGGGTTAAGGAGGTTTTAGTGCATACCGGACAGCATTATGACGCTAATATGTCTGAGGTTTTCTTTGAAGAGCTCGAAATCCCCCGGCCAGATTATAACTTAGGTATTGGCTCTGCTACCCATGGTGCACAAACCGGGCGAATGCTCGAAGCCATTGAGGAAGTGTCGTTCAAGGAAAAACC
>JAAYMU010000063.1 GCA_012521215.1 Peptococcaceae bacterium
AAACAGCCCAATTAGTGTTGACAGGGGAGAAGATATTCTATATAATACTTGTTGTTCAAAACCCTGGGGTATAGCCAAGCGGTAAGGCATCGGACTCTGACTCCGACATTCGGTGGTTCGAATCCATCTACCCCAGCCAAATATAAAAATATATCCGTTTGGATAAAAACAAGCGGATTTTTTTCCTTCTTTAATTATTGAAAGAATTGCTTGTATTCTCGTAAAACTTAAGTTATAATTCTATAGGCTTTTAAAAAGTGCGGAAGTGGCGGAACTGGCAGACGCGCTGGATTTAGGTTCCAGTGCCGCAAGGCGTGGGGGTTCAAGTCCCTTCTTCCGCACCAAAGAAATATCAAGGTTTCCAGGGTTTTGTAAGCTCTGAGAGTTAGTAAAAATCAGTTTCTGTAATGCAATTTTAATGCAGTTTATGGCCGAAAGAATTAGCAGGGGTGTCATCCCTGCTATATTAGTTAAAGTTCTATATTTTGCCTTGCGTTTTCGCAGGGCTTTTCTTTATTTATCAAGCCATTTAACGTGGCTGCTGCCGCTTCTATGGTTTCCAACTCACGGATTGCGTCATCAATCAGAACAATGCTTCTTTTGCTGCTTTTGGTGGTTTTCTTCAGGGTTGCCGTCTGCCCGGCCTTTCTCTAGCTTCTCATTGCAAAAGGTCTGCAGCATGTGAGCTTGGAACTTGGACATCGGGACATTCCCCAATTGTTTGGCCATGGCTATCAGCTTCTTTGGAAGAGGAAAACATCTTTCTGAACTCCATAATTACTTCATCCGACTTCTGTGACCATAATAAAAGTTGCGTGCCTGCTACTATGCCCAAAAAAGCACTGTAAGCGTCAAGGCCAACCCTTTCTGCTTTTTCCATTCCATCTAAGAAAGCATTTATCTTGTCCAAAACGACATTATTTTGGAAGAACAGATATGCCACTTCGCGGTCAATCGGTTCAATGCCCGACAACAGAGACTCCACCACGCTAAACGCAAATGCCAGTTCGTCAACATCTTCCTCTTTGTCACACAGATAATTGACATCTTGACTCATTTTAATTTCCCCTTTCTTTTAGTATAATTTGGTATATTTACTTATATTTTAATAATCGTCACTTGGCGGGAGGCGATTCCATTAGATCGGCAATTGTGATGCTGTCAAGGTAATTATTCACAAGCTCATCAAGTTTTCTCCACATGGGCAGTGTCCGGCAATTGGCAGTTCGCGGACAATTGTCGGCCCCTTGGTCCAGGCAGGCTACCGGCGCAAGATCTCCTTCCGTCAAACGCAGAATACTTCCGACGGTATATTGTTCCGGAGGCTTGGTTAAGCGATACCCGCCACCCTTTCCCCGCCGGCCGGTCAAAATCTTATTTCGTACCAAGACCTTCAGGATACTCTCCAAATATTTTTCCGAAATTTGCTGCCGCGTTGCGATTACCTTGAGCGGAACAAAATCATCCGCCTGATGTTCAGCCAGATCAACTAAGACACGCAGTGCATAACGCCCCTTCGTTGAAATCCTCATATATTTCCTCCGTAAATCTATTCTTCGTATATTTATGTGCAGTCAAGCATCAGGAAAAGGCCCTTGCCAGCCTTTCCAGAGCTTTTTGCAGCGTTAATTTTGGGCAGGCAATGTTGATTCGCTGAAAGCCTTCACCTTCGCTACCAAACGTCGTGCCGCTGCTTAGCCATAGTTTGGCATCCTCGATTATTCGTTTGTCGAGTTCCTTTTGACTCAGTCCATATTCTGAGAAGTCCAGCCACAGGAGGTAGGTGCCCTGGGGATCGACCAGGCGGACCTTCGGTAGCCGCTCCGCCAAAAATATCCGAGTGAGGCGTATATTTTCGACAAGATATTCCTTGAGCTGCTCCAGCCATGCCCCGCCGTGGCTATAAGCGCTTTGACAGGCCACAAGTCCCAAAGTGTTCAGCTGATTGTAGCCGCCTTTGGCGATTTCTTCTTTCAGGGCGTGGCGTAAAGTCTTGTTGGGGACGATAATGTTGGACACTTGGAGACCCGCCAGATTAAAGGTTTTGCTGGGTGCGGTGGCGATGACAGCATTTTCGTCAATGAGCCCGAAAATGGTATGTTTGTGTCCCGGATAGACAAAGTCACAATGAATCTCATCGGACAGTACCAGCACCTTATATTTCTCGCAGATGGCGCGCAGCGTGTTCAATTCCCGGCGTGTCCAGACCCGCCCCACAGGGTTGTGGGGACTGCACAGAATAAAGAGCTTTACGTTTTCACTCTGGATTTTATGTTCAAAATCCTCAAAATCCATGCTGTAAGCACCACTCTCATAGCGCAGCGGGTTGGTTACCAGCTTGCGGCCGTTGTCGCGAATCACCGTGTAAAACGGATAATAGACCGGCGTCTGAATCAGCACGCTGTCTCCCGGCTTTGTGAAGGCGCGAACCGCAGCGGCCAGGGCAAACACCACGCCGGGCGTCTTGACCACATCCCTGGCCGTAAAGGTGTATCCAAAGCGCGCTGCAAACCAGCCCGTCAGGGCCTCGTAATAGGCATCCTTCACTTCGGAATATCCGAAAATGCCGTGGGACACAGCCTTTTGCATATCAGCCAGCACCTCGGGCGGGGCGGGAAAGTCCATGTCTGCCACCCAAAGGGGAAGAACATCCTCCGGGAGGCCCCGTTCCCGAGTGAAATCGTATTTGAGGGAATTGGTGTTCCGGCGGTCAATGACCGTATCAAAATCGTACTTCATCTAATTGCCTCCTCCAGATCGGCTATTAAATCTTCCGTCGCTTCAATACCCACCGACAGACGCAGCAGTCGATCGGTGATGCCCAGGGCCGCGCGGGTTTCCTCCGGCACATCGGCGTGGGTTTGCAGGATCGGATAAGTGATCAGCGACTCCACGCCCCCCAAGCTTTCAGCATAAAAAATCGTGCGCACACCACTGAGAATGCGCCGGGCGGTTTCGGCGCTGTCCACCGTGAAGGAAATCATGCCGCCAAAGCCGCTGGCCTGCTTGCAGGATATTTCATAGTCCGGGTGTGAAGGCAGGCCTACGTAATGCACAGTGGACACCCACTCTTGCCTGCTCAGCCATTCAGCGATTTTCAAGGCGCTTTCCTGGATGCGCTGCATTCGTAGAGCCAGTGTTTTGATGCCGCGTTCGATCAGAAAGCAATCAAAGGGAGCAAGGCACGCTCCGATGGTTTTATAGAGAAAGCGCAGCTTTTCACTAAGCTCTTGGCTGTTTGTTACCAAAAAACCTGCCAGTGTGTCGTTGTGGCCGCCCAGGTATTTCGTGCCGCTGTGCAAAACCACATCGGCCCCCAGCTCCAGCGGCCGCTGGAAGCAGGGCGTCAGAAAGGTGTTGTCCACAATCAGCAGGATGCCCCGGTCTTTTGTGATTTTGGATACCGCCGCGATATCTGTTACCTGCATCATCGGATTGCTGGGCGTTTCTACGAAAATGGCCTTAGTTGACGAGCAGATACTGTGCTTCAGGCTATCTATATCGCCTGTGTGCAAATAGTCCACCGTAATGCCGTTTTTCTTCGCTACGTAATTTAGCAGCCGAACTGAACCGCCGTACAAGTCACCGGAGGCAACCAGGTGATCTCCGGGGGAAAAGAGCTCGATGAGGGTGCTCATAGCCGCCATCCCGGATGAAAAGGCCATGGCGTCCAGACCGCTTTCCAGCATGGCGACAGTCTTTTCCAGAACCTGACGGGTGGGGTTTTGCAAGCGTGAATAGTCGAAGCCCGTGCTTTGCTCCAGGCCCGGATGGAAAAAGGTCGCCGACTGATAAATAGGGGTGGCGATAGCCCCTGTGGTGTTGTGGACATCTCTTGCGCCGTGCACGCAAAGGGTGTCAAAATTTTTCATAGCAGCGCTCCTTAAAGGGTTTTACATTTGAATAATTTTTGGTTATAATTAACCTACTATCCCAATATGTTTATATGCATTATAGGGCCCGTGAGGTCGAATGTCAATAAGGGGCCGGCAGCATAGCTGCGTCAATTTCTGTTCAAAAAAGACACACTTCTCAAAGCGCGGAATGAAATGTAAAGTATGTATTTGATGATTAAATATTTGATTATTAAGGAGGTACAACATGGCAAAGGTTTATAAAAGTCTCACCGCTCTCATTGGGAAGACCCCGCTGTTGGAGCTTGGCAACTATGGAAAAAAGCAGAGCCTTGGCGCCTCTATAATCGCCAAGCTGGAGTATTTCAATCCCGCCGGGAGCGTGAAGGACAGAATCGCGCTGGCCATGATTGAGGACGCCGAAGCAAAGGGTCTGCTTTCCCCCGGGTCCGTCATTATTGAGCCTACCAGTGGTAATACCGGCATTGGTCTGGCGTCAGTTGCTACTGCACGGGGATATCGGGTCATCCTTACCATGCCGGAGACCATGAGTATTGAACGTAGAAAATTATTGAAAGCCTATGGCGCGGAGCTCGTGCTGACAGAAGGCGCCAAGGGCATGTCCGGCGCGATTGCTAAGGCGGAAGAGCTGGCCAAAGAAATTCCGAATGCCTTTATCCCCGGTCAGTTCGATAACCCGGCAAACCCCGAAGTTCACCGGAAAACAACAGGTCCTGAGATTTGGGAGGACACTGACGGAAAGATTGATTTTCTTGTTTCCGGTATCGGTACCGGCGGTACGATTACGGGTACCGGCGAATATTTGAAATCGAAAAACCCCAATATAAAAGTGGTCGGGGTGGAGCCGGACGCTTCCCCTGTGCTCTCCGGCGGTGTCTCAGGCCCCCATATGATTCAGGGAATCGGGGCCGGTTTTGTCCCCAAGGTTTTAAACACGACGGTCTATGATGAAATTATACGTGTGAAAAACGAGGATGCCTTTGCTGCCGGCAGGGAGCTATCCAAAACAGAGGGGTTACTGGTGGGTATTTCCTCCGGGGCGGCTCTTTGGGCAGCCACTGAGCTTGCCAAGCGCCCAGAGAATGCCGGGAAGGTGATAATCGTGATTCTGCCCGACACCGGTGAGCGTTATCTCTCCACCCCGCTTTTTTCCGAATAACGATTAATATTCGACAAAATACCGCACCAGATGCGTAGTCTGGTGCTTTTTGTTTCTTCAAAGTACTTGACAAAAGGTTTCAGTAAATTCTACAATACAGATAAAGCATAGTTATAAAATAGCAAAAGAAATATATCACAAATGAGTAAAAACTTATAATTAGAAACGAGCGGTGGACGAGCCTCTCTTCTAATTCAAAAATACTTGGCCTTTTTATGTCATGACGGTGACGTTAGATTGGGCCATTTACTTTTGGATTGCAAGAGTGGCTTTTCCTTTTTCCATCTTTTAGGATTTTTTCAATTTATATCAAAGTATAAGCAATTATTGGTTAAAAAAAGTGGGTATCTTTTAATACTAATTACTTAATATTATTAACTGGTATCCTTATAAATTTATGGAAAGGGTGAAACACATTGAAAAAACTATCCAGAATTATGCTGACGATCAATGGTGTTGAGCGGCCTGTGGTCTGCGAACCGGAGAAGGACAACCTTGCGGTCGTGATTCGCCGGCTTGGCCTGACGGGCACCAAAATCGGCTGCGGTACAGGTGTTTGCGGTGCTTGCTCCGTAATTCTAAACGGTGAAGTAGTCCGCGCCTGTACGAAGAAGATTAAGAATGTTCCTGAATTCAGCGAGATTACGACGATTGAGGGTATTGGTACTCCTCAACATCTCCATCCTCTGCAACAAGCATTTATTACTTATGGCGGGGTCCAGTGCGGTTTCTGTTCCCCTGGTTTTATTGTTTCCGCCTATGCTTTGCTGAATCAAAATCCTAATCCCACCCGGGAAGAAGTCAGAGAATGGTTCAGAAAACATAGAAATATTTGCCGCTGCACCGGATATAAACCGATCGTTGACGCCGTAATGGCTGCAGCTAAGGTAATGCGCGGCGAAGCTACCATGGAAGATATTACTTACGACTTTGAAGGCGAAAAAGATATTTATGGTTCCAGACGTCCCCGGCCTTCCGCTTTGGCCAAAGTTTGCGGACTGGCTGACTATGGTGATGATGTCAAACTCAAGATGCCCGAAGGGACAGCCCATCTGGTTCCTGTTTTATCTGAAGTACACCACGCCAATATTATTAGCATTGATATTTCCGAAGCGGAAAAAATGCCTGGCGTATTTAAGGTAATGACCGCTAAAGACGTTAAAGGTACAAATAACTTGTTTGTTCCTCCATTTGTTCCGCGCCATAAAGGAAAAGGGGTAACCGATTGGCCGGTTATTGTTGATAAAAAGATCAATAGGCGCGGGGATGTAGTTGCGCTGGTTGCTGCTGATACGGAAGAGCATGCTCGCGAAGCTGCTAAAAAAGTCAAGGTGAACTTAGAAGTGCTGCCGGCTTATATGACTCTGCCTGAAGCGGCGATGCCTAACGCTATCCAACTTCATGAGGGTACACCCAACTTGTATATGGAACAGCCTGTCTTTAAGGGAGAGGATACCAAGGAACTTATAGACAATGCTCCTTATAAAGTGGAAGGAAGTTTCCATTCTCAGCATGAACCACATCTTCCCATTGAACCTGAAGTTATTCAAGGGTATATTGGTGCTGACGGTATGTATACTCTGCAAAGTAAGTCCCAAGCTATTGGCGAGAACAGAGACGACCTATCCGCTGCTTGCGGTATTCCTAAAGATCAGATCCGGATTATTTTGAACGCTGTCGGCGGTTCTTTCGGTTACTCTGTCAGCCCCAATACCAGTGCTTTGGTATTGACTGCTGTGCAGAATCTGCAAATGCCCTGTACCATGACTTTAAAATATGATGAATTTAACCATACCACCGGTAAACGGTCCGCAACCTTTACCAATGGTCGGATTGCCTGTGACGAGAATGGTAAGATTATTGCGGCGGAATACGATCTTGGCCTGGACCATGGTGCTTATGCTGTGATGGGCGGCAAGATTTTCAACAACTTGGTTTCTGTCGGTTTCCACGGATACAATATCCCGAATTTCAAAGCTCTGGCTCGCGGGGGCTCTTCTAACCAGGCTTTCAATGCTGCTTATCGTGGTTTTGGTGCTCCGCAAGTTTATACTGCTACAGAAGCTTTAATTGATATGTTGGCGGAAAAAGCGGGAATCGATCCTTGGGAATTCCGTTATAAAAATGCGGCCCGGCCCGGAGACCTAACCATTAACAGCCGTCCTTACCATGATTATGTCTATCCCAAATTGTTAGAAAAAATCAAACCCTACTATGATGATTACAAAGCGAAAGCGGAAGCCGGTAAAAAAGAAGGACGCAATCTCGGTGTCGGTATAAGCATGGGCGGATTCATTATCACCCTTGGCTTTGTGGATTGTGCCGAAGTTGCCCTCGAATTGAATCCAGACGGTACCTTTACCCATTACTGCACCTGGCAGGATGTGGGCCAAGGCGGCGATATCGGTGCTCTCACCCATGCCGTGAAAGCACTGGAACCTCTGGGTGTTAAAGCAGATCAGATCCGTCTTGTCATGAACGACAGTAAAACCTGTCCGGATACCGGTGTAGCTGCTGCCAGCCGTTCCCATTACAGCGGCGGTAATGCTACCATCGATGCTGCCAATAAACTCATGGATGCTATGCGCAAACCTGACGGCACTTATCGCACCTATGAGGAAATGGTCAAGGAAGGTATCCCGACTAAATACGTTGGACACTTCGACCAGTTTAATATCGGACTGTCCAAGGGCCTCGATCCCAATACCGGAGAGGGTGAAAAGAACCCGACTTATATGTATTGTGTTAACACTTGCCTGGTTGAAGTTGATGTCAATACCGGTAAGACCAAGGTCTTAAGCTACACTTGCGTGGCTGACGTCGGTATTGTCGGCAACAGACTGGCTGTTGAAGGTCAAGCCTATGGCGGCTTGTCTCACAGCATAGGTTTTGCTTTAAGTGAAGATTACCAGGCTCAGGATAAACATGGCAATATGGTGGGCTGTGGTATCCCAACCATTGACATGATTCCGGACGATATGAATATTATTCTCCTGGAAGACAACCCGCGTAAAACCGGACCTCATGGTTCCTGCGGTTGCTCCGAGTGCTTCCAGTCTTCCGGTCATATGGCCGTGATCAATGCTATCAATAATGCTTGCGGTGTTCGCATTTACGCTTTACCGGCAACCCCGGAAAAGGTTAAAGCGGCCTATGAAGCTAAACAACGCGGCGAAGACCTTACTCCTCCGAAGTATTATCTAGGCACTGACTTCGAGGAAGAAATGGAAATGATTAAGAACAATCCGATCTAATCTTTTAAGAGTAAGTTCGGAAAGGGGACAGGGGTTAGTAGCTCGTTGAGCCTAACTCCTGACTCCTAACTTTTATTTTCTGGCTCTTGACTTCTAAATTTGACTCCTGACTCCTACTTCTGGCTCCCGACCCCTGGCTCTTGGTTTCTCTTCGTTTGCTTATAAGAAATACTTGATATTTGGATTTTTTCCCGGAAAGGAATGATACTATATGAAGCTTGAGGATGCCACTCGGTATACGGCAAAGTGTTTCAATGGAGAGCCTGCATCTTGTTCTTATGCCTGTCCGTTTCACCTGGATATACGTTCCTTTCTGGAAAAGGTGAGTAAGGGAAGGTGGGTTCCGGCTTATAAAGTGCTGCGCAATGCTGTGAACTTTCCTGTGCTGGTCAGCGTTTTATGTGACGAGCCCTGTCGAAAGCATTGCCAGCGCACCTTGCTAGGCGATGAAGCTTTAGCAATGCGAGATTTGGAAGCAGCCTGCATCAAGTATGCTAAAAATACCAAACCCGAACTCTTTGCCATACCGCCAAAGTCTGAGCGTGTCGCTGTAATTGGAGCAGGAGTGGCAGGCTTAGCCTGTGCGCTTAATCTGGCGCAGAAAAAATATTCGGTTACGGTGTTTGAAAAAGAAAGCGGTTGGGGCGGATACCTTCCCAATGGAGAAAACCTTAGTTCCCATCCGCGTTTTGCTGATTTTGATCGCGATTTTGCTCTGCAATTTTCCGCAGTAGATGTGGAGTTCCGTTATGGCGTAGAAATTAAAGCGCTCGAGGAACTTGCCGAGTTTGATGCTATATATGTTGCTACGGGCAAAAACGGCAATTCTTTCGGACTTCTTGACAGTTGGGATGCAGAGCTGTTAACGACTTCCGAAAATAAGGTGTTTATGGGCGGCACCTTGTGCGGAGTTTCCAAAATGGAGGGGATTGCACAAGGTATCCGAGCATCGAAGATAATTGAGGCTTTTCTGCAGACGGGGAAAGCTTCCTTAATGAACGTTTTCGTTTATGATAAGAAAAATTGTGAGCGTTATCTCAAACATGATGGGGCGGTGTCCGTACCGCGTGTGATTGTTTCTTCTCCTGAGGGGTATACTGAAGAGGAGGCCAAAAAAGAGGCAGCACGCTGTTTGCTATGTGATTGTGATTACTGTATAGCTTCCTGCGAGATGTTACAGAAATTCCGTAAGAAGCCTCAAAAGATTGCGGTGGAAGTAGCTACGGATATGCAGGTGGTGGGCACTTTAGCCAGTCGTGCTCTTACCAGACAGACTTATTCCTGTAATATCTGCGGCCATTGCAAATCCGTTTGCCCGGAGGATGTTGATATCGGGGCTTTGCTTCAATTTTCGCGCACGGCAAGAAAAAATGCGGGCGGCGAATCCTATCCGGCTGCATTTCATGATTTCTGGTTACGAGAAATGGATTTTGCCGTTACCGAAGGGTTTTTAGCTGCGGCCCCGCAGGGAAAGAAAACGTGCGAATATGCTTTTTTCCCGGGTTGTCAGCTTGGGGCTTTCAATCCGGATTATGTATTGAAATCTTACGAATTCCTGCGTAGCAAATACGATTGTGGGATCTTGCTTAACTGCTGTGGTGCTCCGGCATACTGGGCCGGAGATGAGAGTTTACTGAACGAAAATAGGGAAAAAATCTGGCAGGCCTGGAATGAGATGGGGCAACCCACTTTGGTGTTTGCCTGCGCGACCTGCGAGAGTATTTTTAATATGTTTTTGCCCGAAATAAAACGGGTTTCCCTTTATGCCTTGTTAGCTGAAGAAGAGGGGCTTTCACCAATTCGCACTTATGATGAGGCCGTGGTGTTTGATCCCTGCAATGCCAGGAACAATCATGGTTTGGAGACCGGTGTAAGGAAACTTGCCACCAAGGCCGGTATCACCTTGCATGAATTGAAGGAACCAAATCGTTGTTGTGGTTATGGTGGGCATATTCGCCTGGCTAATCCGAGTCTCTATGAAGAGATAACCCAACACCGGGCTGAGGCCAGTGATAAGCCCTATATTGTTTATTGTGTGAATTGTCAGGACGTTTTTGCTCGGCGGGACAAGGAATGCAGCCATATATTAGATTTGGTTTTCGATCTGAAGAAGGGGCTTAAGGTACCCACTTTAGAGCAAAAAAGGGCCAACAGTCTGGAGGTCAAAAAGATACTGATGAAAAAAGAATGCGGTATTGATTTTGAGCCTGAGACCCATGAATGGGATGGGCTTGAACTCCTTATCAGCGATGAAATACAGAAAGACATGGAGAATAAACTTATTTCTGCCGCCGATCTTAAAGAAGCGATCTGGCAGGCTGAGAGTTCCGGTTATAAGTTTTATAATGAAAGTGAAGACTTATTTATGTGCAGTATGATCAAACCGGTGATCACTTATTGGGTTCAGTATAGAAAAACTGCACCCCAAACCTATGAGATAGTTAGTGCCTATTGCCATCGCATCCATTTCAAGGAGGAGGTCAAGCCGTGAGTACTGAGGGTAAAAACTGGAAATGTGCCAAATGCGATAAACAGCTGGTCCTAAAAAATACGAACTTTTTTTACCTCGGGCATAAGTTTACGTATGATGTCTATAATTGTCCTCAGTGCGGCAAAGTATTGATCCCCAGGGAACTGGCCGAGGGCAGAATGGCGGAATTGGAAGAGGCCTTGGAAGATAAATAAGATTAAAGATAAATAAGATTGAAGGTCAGTAAAGTAGGAGGGTAAAGCGGTGGGGAAAATTGCGGCGCTGATTCCGGCTGCTGGGTATTCATCAAGGATGGGTCTTTTTAAGCCGCTTTTGCCGTTAGCCTCTTCCCTGGTGCTGGAAAGGCCTATTAAGGCTTTGAAGGCGGCCGGGGTAGAGGACATTCTGGCTATTACAGGGCATAATAGTTTTTTACTGGCGCCTGTCCTGGAACGCTTAGGAGTAAAAGCCGTCTATAATCCAAGATTTGACCAGGGGATGTACTCTTCAATCCAAGCCGGAGTTGCGGCTTTGCCGGAGGACACAGAAGCCTTTTTCCTCTTGCCCGCTGATTATGCTATGGTCTCTTCTACTGTTATTGGCCAAATATTAGAAAAATACCGGCGGGAGCCGCACCAGGTTTTTTATCCCATTTATAAAGGGGAAAGAGGGCACCCGCCTTTGATTTCGGCTGAATTGCGGTCTTGTATTCTGGAAAGGGTAGCCGATGGTGGATTGAGAGAGTTATTAGGGACTATAGGGACTGATTATGCGGAAATCCCGGTGGATGAAGAAGGGATTTTACAGGATCTTGATACCGAGGATGATTACCGCAGTCTGGTCCAAAAACAAGCTGGGTTGGCTCCTTATCCCACTCGCCGAGAATGCGAGTGGCTTTGGCAGAAGTATGAGACTCCCCGGCAGGTGATCCTTCATGCCCAGCAAGTAAGCAGGGTGGCTTGTACACTCTGTGAGTACTTGAACAGCCGGGGTTTATTGCTTCATACGGCTTTAGTTCAAGCCTGTGCCTTGCTGCATGATGTGGCTAAAGGTGAAAAAGGGCATGCAGCTAAGGGGCGGCAGATAGTGAAGGAGATGGGATATGAGGAGGCCGGGGAAATTATTGGCTTTCACATGGATCTCCCGAACAAGCACCTCGCTGCTGTCGATGAATATTCTGTTCTTTATTTGGCAGATAAATTGGTTCAAGGAAGTAAGATTGTTACTTTGGAAAAGAGACTGGCGGAACAAAGCAAACGTTACGCTCATGACAATTCAGCCTTGACCGGCATGCAGGAACGCATAGGAAAAGCAAAGCAGGTACAGCAAAATATTGAAAAGATTCTTGGCCTACCTTTAAGTGAGTTGTTTCCTGAATTGGCCAAAGACTAAATGCAAATGCAAAGACTAAATGCAATTAAATGCAAAGATTAAGCTATAAAGACTAAGCTATGAAGAAAAAAACAGTTTATTTATTAAGGCACGCCGAGCCGATACACCTTTTTCGGGAAAAATATTATTTAGGGCAGTCTGATCTGCCTTTAAGCCCAAAGGGGAAACAGCAGGCACAGCTGCTTTCTGATTTTTTCAGTACTATTAAGTTCAGCGCTATTTTTAGCAGCGATCTACAGCGGGCGGTGCAAACGGCATTACCTATTGCCCAGAAACATCGCTGTTCTCTCCGGATAATTAAGGAATTAAGAGAAATTAATCTGGGACGGTGGGAAGGGCTCCGTAGAGCTGAGGTTAAAGCTTTATATCCCGGTGAATTTGAATTGAGAGGGTTGAATTTAGCATCTTACCGTCCGCCGGAGGGTGAAAGCTTGGCTGATCTGCAGAAAAGAGTGGTCCCTGTTTACCGGGAAATTGTTGACAATTGTGACGGGGATATCGTTATTGTTTCCCACGCCGGGGTAAACCGGGTAATTCTATGTAACTTGCTTGGTATTCCTTTAGATATGCTTTTCACTATTAAACAAGAATATGCTTGTGTGAATGTTATTAACTATTTAGATAAAAAGGGGAGTAATTTTCAGTATGAATATTTACAGCAGCCTTTTAAAGGATCTGACCGGCGGCAGGAAAGTTGTCATGGTGACTTCCATGACCAGGGATACCCATCAAAAGCCAAGGACTGAAAAAAGTTATTATACGGAAGAGGAAATCAAAAATCCGAGCTTTGGTTTGCAATTGTCGGAAGACTTAAGAGAAGGGATTAAACAGTCCTTGCATTCCGGGGAACTCTTGGTTACGGAAAGCAAGGAACAGACCAATGAACTGAATATTATTGAACCCTTTTTTCCTCAACCCAAGCTTATTATTTTTGGAGGAGGGCATATCGCTAAACCTGTAACGGAATTTGCGGCCAAGCTGGGCTTTGCTGTTACTGTAGTAGATGATCGTTTGTCCTTTGCTAATGAGGAACGTTTTCCGCAAGCGGATCAGGTTATTTGTGATAGTTTCGAGCACAGTTTTGATGTGCTGAATTTTGATGCCTATACCTATGTGGTGATTGTAACCAGGGGGCACCGGCACGATCTGGAATGCTTAAGGCAAGTAATCCAACGTAAGTGGGCCTATGCCGGTATGATAGGTTCTCGCAAACGAGTGAAGGGAATTAAGGACCAATTAGTGGCCGAGGGTTTTTCCCCGGATATATTGGCTAAGGTCAATGCTCCCATAGGTTTGGAGATTGGCGCGGTAACTCCGGAAGAAATCGCTGTTTCTATTCTGGCTCAGGTAATTAGCTACCGCCGACTTCAGGAACCGGCTTTGGGCCGAGCATCCGCTAAAATCAGCTGGACAGAGTTCGACCGCGACGTAATCGAAGAATTAAGTAAAGCCAAGGATGATCCTAAAGCTTTGGCCACGGTTATAATGACCAAAGGTTCGGTACCCAGAAGAGCGGGAGCCAAAATGCTTATTTGGCCGGATGGCAGGATTTTGGGCAGTATCGGTGGAGGTTGCAGTGAAGGTATGATTATTCGTAAAGCACTGGATATTATTAACGAAGGTAGCTGCACCATCCATAGAATAGATTTAACCGCAGAGATCGCTGAAGAAGAGGGTATGGTCTGCGGAGGAGTTATGAAGGTATTGATTGAAGCGCTATAATTAGTCATGATCAATCTGACGGAGGACAAAATGAGCGGCTTAAAGGAAGCTAAGAATATTTACGAGCAAGGACTCCTCGAACCGGTTACGGGGCGGACCTTAAGGCCGGGGGGATATAAACTTACGGAAGAAGCCCTGGGCTTATGTGCTTTTCCGGAAAATGCCGCTATTTTGGATCTTGGCTGCGGGAGCGGAGCCACCGTACAGCTTTTAAGAGAAAAGTATTCTCTGGATGCCCGGGGGCTTGACATCTCTGAGGAAATGATCAGACGGGGCAAATGTATTTGTCCCGAGCTGCCGCTGGTGCAAGGCGATGCTCATAAGCTGCCCTTTGCCAATAATGAATGGCATGGGGTTTTTATGGAGTGTAGTTTTTCCCTTTTTTTGGAGCAAGAGAGGGTTTTGACGGAAATAAACAGGGTGCTGAAAAAAGACGGTAAAGTTGTAATCAGTGATTTTTACTATCGGCAAAGGGCTGGTAAAACCAAGGCTGATATTATTGAACTGATAGAAAAATCCGGGTTCAAGCTTGATATATGGCTGGAAAAATCGGAATATCTTCATCAATTAGTTGCGGATTGTATTCTTAATGATTTATCCATGGATCTGTTGTGGTGCTGTATGCTGAACAAAGAAGAAAATAAGGGTTGTACTAAAGAAGAAATAAAAAGATGGAAACCGGGTTATTTTTTGCTTATCGCTAGCAAATGCTGATTTAGTTTTGGAGTTTGGAATAAGGAGGCTTTGGCAATGGCAAGTAAAGTCCGACTATATGAGCTGAAGCAAAAAGGGTATTGCTGCAGCCAGATTATTATGAAGGCAGGGCTGGAGGATGCCGGCAAAGAGGACAATCCGGATTTGGTCCAAGCTATGTCCGGCTTATGCGACGGTTTGCGTACGGGCATGGTGTGCGGAGTTCTTAGTGGCGCAGCCTGTCTTCTTGCTTTGCTGGAACCTGAAGATTCGCCGGTGTTAATTGAAGACTTGACGGAATGGTTCCGGGGCGAGTATGAAGAAAAAAACGGTGGAATTACCTGTAAGGATATTTTGGCCGGGGACCAATTAAACCGTACTATTAAATGCCCGAAAATATTAGTGGAAACCTATAATATGACTATGGAAATACTGGAAGCCAACGGATATGAATTCCCGGAATCTTATGTTCCCGGATAAAAAAAGAGTAAAAACGGAAAGGAAGAACAATTATGTTAATTGCGGTTGCCGCCAATGGGGATACCCTGGAACATCGGGTTGCCAAAAGATTTGAGGACAGTACCTATTTACTTATTGTAAATATGGAAGATATGAGTCTTGAGGTTTTTAAAAATCATAATGCCGGAACCGGATCGGGGATTGATATGGCCAGGATTATCACAGAGAAAGATTGTGAAGCGGTGATAACGGGCAGTATAAAGAGAGAGGCCTTTGAAGAACTGTTAACAATGCAGGTTACTCGCTATAACGGGGCTGATTATACCGCCAGAGAGGCTCTTGATCTCATGGAAAAATACCGGTTGGATCTTATCTGTTATTATGAAGGTGAGGATCCGGATTTTCATATCTTACATCGAGGTAGTTGCGATTGTTCCGATCATTGAATAAGGAGATTAACAAAACCCCTTTAGAGGACTGGATAGCCCGCAAGATCGGCCTTCAAGCGGAAGAGTTAACCCGGGAGGCCCTTGAGAGATACCAATTAGCTCAGATTCGTAAAACTATCGCTTGGGTGAAAGAAAAAAGCAGCTTTTACAGGGAGAAATTCCGTGCTGTGGAGCCGGAGTCTATAACCGATTTTTCCCTTTTTTCTAAGCTGCCTTTTACTTTTCCCCAGGATATTAGGCAGAATCCGCAGCGGCTGGTCTGTACCGGACAGAGAGATATTGCGCGTATTGTAACGCTTAATTCCTCGGGTACGACCGGGCAACCGAAACGGATTTATTTTACGCCGGAAGATCAGCAACTCACCATTGATTTTTTTGACATTGGCATGAGGAATTTAGTGGGGCCGGGGGACAGGGTTCTCATCTTGTTGCCCTGGAGGCAGCCGGGTAGCGTTGGGGACCTATTAAGGGCGGGCTTGGAACGTTTGGGAGCCGAGGCCATTTTGTTTGGGCCGGTGTCGGAGGCCAAGGAGGCTGTCCAAACTGCCCTTAAATCTAAGGCTAATTCCTTGGTAGGCATTCCTACTCATGTCTTGGCCATGGCCCGTAGTCAGAAGGGCAAGTTATTAAGTGGCAGTTTAAAAAGTGTTTTGTTGAGTACGGATTATGTACCTCGCTCCATATGTCAAGCATTGGAAAGTATTTGGGGCTGCCAAGTATTCAACCATTACGGGATGACGGAAATGGGGCTCGGAGGCGGGGTGCAGTGTGCTGCCCTAGCAGGATACCATTTAAGGGAAGCGGATCTTTATTTTGAAATTATTGATCCGGAAAGTGGCCAGGTCTTAGATGAAGGGGAAACGGGGGAAGTTGTTTTTACAACTTTGACCCGGGTCGGAATGCCTCTTATTCGCTACCGGACCGGAGATTTAAGTCGTTTTATCCCCACCAAATGTCTATGTGGCACTGTTTTGCGCAGTATGGAAGTTGTTAAAAGCAGAATTGCAGGCCAAATAAAACTTCAAAATCATTCCTTATCTATTGCCGAGATAGATGAGGTTTTGTTTTTGTTTGATGAAATTGTGGATTACCAGGCGAGAATAGACAGAGATTCCGGAAGGGACTGTCTATATATTGATATCAAAACGAGCGAAAACACCCTCGTAAGCAGAGATAAAGATTTGGAGTACCGGCTTGGCCAGGCTTTACGACGTGTACCTGCTATCCAAAAAGAATTTCCTCTAAACAATCAAATTGTAATTATAACCTCCGGTAACAGTGTACCCTTCTCCAGGGGAACCGGAAAAAGAAGCATTATTGATAACAGACTTAATAGCGGTTAGCTAGCCCAAAAATTTAAAGCATTACAATATTAAAAATTTATATTATAAATGATTGTTATTATACAAAAATTCTTATTATGAAATGATTATTATTATATAAAATTTGCAAGGGCTAGCAGGAAAATCGCGAAGTATGTGGAAGTTATAAAAAAATGTGGAAATTATTAACACGGAATGGAAGTTATTGACAGTTCAAGAAAATTAGCGCAGTACGGAGTCGAAAAATCAGGTCTTAAAGTTGGTCAGTGTAAATCTGAGGGAGGGGTGTTTTCATGAGAGATTTATTTAAGCAAAGGTTATTTTTGCAGAATCTTTTTGACGCTATCCCTATCTTAACTTTGGTCCTCGATGATGATTCCAGAGTACGTGCTGCCAACAAAACAGCGAAAGACTTTTTGGGCTGTAAGGAAGAAGAAATTTTATTTAACCGCTGTGGTGAGACTATTAGTTGTCGGCATGCAACTGACCACCCCTTAGGGTGCGGTTTTGGCCCGTCACGCAATGAATGTATTATTAGGAAGGCGGTCCTGGCTTCTAGAAAAGACAAGCTACCCCAGCGTTTAAAAGGAAAGTTGGAATTGTTGCCGGATAAAAATTTAAGCGTTTTAGTCAGCGCATCCAGTTTTGAATATAATAGCGATATTTATTTTTTGGTAATGATTGAGGATATTTCATTTATGGCTGAGCTCGAAGGCCTAATACCCATTTGTGCTTCTTGTAAACGCATTCGGGATGAAAAGGGCTATTGGAACCTGATTGAAAGATTTATTGAAGAACATTCGGAGGCTGAGTTTACCCATGATATCTGCCCGGATTGCATACGGAGGATGTATCCGGAGATCGACCTTAAAGATGATACCCAATCAATCTGTGGATAAAACTTGGCATAATTTAAAGTTGGTATATTATAAGATAAATAAGTAAAAAATGAGCAAACAGCAGAAAATAAACAAAAAGGAGTATTTTATTAGTTTAACTGTAGTTGTCTTGATTCTTTTTTAAAGTTCTGTTAATATTAATTGGTCTAAACTTGGGGATGTTTAATAGAGAGGAAGCGGATGTTTCCTCTTTATTAAAATTAACATAATATGGTAAATATAGGTTTGTGTTTTAATTATTAGGGGAAGAATATCCTGTAAAGTAATTGTTGTTAAGCGATATATTAATAGTAAGTTAGTAAGGCCAAGGAGGAGCAGTAATGGCAGTAAAAATGGAGAAAATGGATAAAAGCAGGGTGCTGTTAGAAATAACAGTGGAGGCCGAAAAAGTCTCTGCTGCCTATAACAGAGCTGCTAAACAAGCCGGTAAAGAAATAAATATTCCCGGTTTTCGCAAAGGAAAAGCACCAAAGAATATAATAGAAAGATACGTGGGTAAAGATTATTTAAAGGACAGGACTATGGAGCAATTAATTCAACCGGCCCTGCTTGATGCCTACCGGGAAACAGAAATTCTACCTGTTTCCGCTCCTACAGTGGATATCGTACAAATGGAGGAAGATTTAGATTTAATTTTCAAAGCCACTGTAGAAGTTAAACCGGAAGTAGAATTAGGACAGTACACGGGATTTGAACTGGAAAAGAAAACTGCAGAAGTTACCGATGAACAGGTAGAAGAAGAACTGAAACGTAGGCAAGAGAGACATGCCAAACTGATTACGATTGATGATGGTGAAGTCCTGGACCAGGATATTGTGACCATTGATTATGAAGGTTTCATAGATAATGTTCCGTTTGAAGGAGGAAAAGGTGAGGATTTTGATCTGACCATCGGTTCAGGGATGTTCATTCCCGGGTTTGAAGACCAGTTAAAAGGTGCCCGCCCCGATCAGGAGCTGGAAGTCAAAGTCCGTTTCCCCGACGATTATCATAGTGAAGACCTTGCCGGAAAAGACGCTGTATTCAAGGTTAAAGTTAAAGCTATTAAGCGCAAGGAACTGGTTCCCCTGGATGACGAATTCGCCAAGGATATCAGTGAGTTCGATACTTTGGCAGAGCTTAGAGAAGATATTAAGCAAAAAATGCTCCAAAGCGCTGAACTGAGTATTGAAAACGAGTATCGTGCGGAAGTGGTTCAGAAGGCTGTAGACAATGCAAGTGTAGAAATACCGGAGGGAATGATTCAGGCCAGAATAGATTCTATGATGCAGGAAATGCAGATGAATCTTGCTTCTCAGGGCATACCAAGGGAATATTATGAGCAATATTTGAATGAAAATGGAGAAAAATTAAGGGAAAGTTACAGGGCCCAGGCTACTGAAAGCATTAAGACCGAATTGGTACTGGAAGCGATTGCCAAAAAAGAAAATATTACAGCCTCGATTGAAGATGTGGATAAAGAAATTAATAAACTGGCTGCCCAGTATGGTCGCAGCGCAGAAGAACTCAAAACCGCTTTAGAATCCCGGGGAGAACTGGATTGGTTTAAACTTGGGATTGTAACCGATAAAACCATAGAATTTATGGTAAATTCCTCAGAAAAAAAGGACTCCTCAGATCAGACGGCGAATAAAGAAGAGTAATATGGCATAAGGAATGTTCAGTAAAGAGGTGAGCATATGGCAAAGTTAAATGATGACAAGAACCAGCTAAAATGTTCCTTTTGTGGAAAGAATCAAGAACAGGTAAAAAAGCTGGTTGCCGGTCCCGGAGTTTATATTTGTGATGAATGCATAGAATTATGCAATGAAATTATTGATGAAGAACTCCAGGATGATGTCGGATCTGATATAGGTGAGATCCCCAAGCCCAAAGAAATCAAGAGTGTTCTTGATATGTATGTGGTTGGCCAAGAAGAAGCCAAGAAAGCTTTATCCGTAGCGGTTTACAACCATTACAAGCGGATTAGCATTGGCATGAAAATAGATGATGTTGAACTGCAAAAATCCAATATCATCATGCTTGGCCCAACCGGTTCAGGAAAAACATTATTGGCGTCTACCCTGGCGAAGGTTTTAAATGTTCCGTTTGCCATAGCTGATGCCACATCCCTGACCGAAGCCGGTTATGTCGGTGAGGATGTCGAGAATATTCTCCTAAAATTAATTCAGGCTGCCGATTATGATATTGAAAAAGCGGAAAGGGGCATAATTTATATTG
>JAAYMU010000064.1 GCA_012521215.1 Peptococcaceae bacterium
AAATATGGTCTAAGTTGGTCGTTTTGAGATGAATTGTCTTGAGCAAAACTGACTGCTAGAATTGACGGTACGCTATCTTCAAGGACTATACAGCAGCCCGTTTTTTTGGCTATTTTATTTATTAAATCCTGAATTCTTTTGCCTTCTAAAATATAATGGGCCAATGTTTGCTGCATATCGAGGATGATGCTGAAAGCAGCACTTTCGAGTAGCTGACTATTAGTATTCTCTTTATTCATTGCTCCTAGTGAATTTGAAATATGGTTCATTAAATTCGCAGCCCCCTTACAAATATAAAGCGAAACAGGTGAAACATGCCACCAATTTCCTACCATCAATTTTACCAGCGGAATTAGGCGGAAAACAAGGAGATTTTCGTCGGATTCAGAGTCTATTTTCCGTCTAAATCCTACTGTATACTTAAATCGGGTGGTAATTATGTCCAGTTTAATTACAAATATCCAGGGATATTCAATTCATGACGGACCAGGGATTAGAACAGTGGTGTTTTTGAAAGGGTGCGGTTTAAATTGTCTGTGGTGCAGCAATCCGGAATGTATTTCCCCGTACCCCGAGATCGGATTTATTAAAACCCTTTGTACTAAATGTGGCCAATGTGCCACGGTATGTCCTAACGAAGCTATAAGCGCTAAGCCCGGGCAGCTGCCGGTTACTAATCGTGAGAGATGTTCTGGTTGTGGAGCCTGCAGTGCAGTTTGCGTTCAGGAAGCGCGTGTTCTCTATGGTAAGCCAATGAGTGTGGATGAGGTATTTGAGGCCGTAAAAGGTGATCAGCTGTTCTATCAGGCCTCCGGTGGCGGAATAACGGTCTCCGGAGGGGAGCCTCTTTTACAACCCCGATTTGTAAGCGAGCTATTGCGTAAATGCAAGCAGGCCGATATTCATACTTGTATTGAAACATCAGGTTATGGTTCCGAGTCTGCTTTACGGCAGGTAATGCCCTATACCGATTACATCCTTTTCGACCTGAAACATTTAAGCTCCGCTCTTCATCGTCGCTATACCGGAAAACCAAATGAGTTAATTCTTAACAATGCTAAGATTGTAATTTCAAGCGGTT
Source organism: Peptococcaceae bacterium (assembly GCA_012521215.1). Lineage (GTDB taxonomy): Bacteria > Bacillota > Desulfitobacteriia > Desulfitobacteriales > Syntrophobotulaceae > JAAYMU01. The sequence continues at coordinate 1,082 of JAAYMU010000064.1, forward strand.
TAGAAGTGCTCTTTCGCATGCCGTTGATACCCGGAATTAATGACGATCCCCAGAACATAAGAGCAACTGCTGACTTCTTGTATAGTCTGGGAAAGAAACCAATCGCCATTCAATTAATGCTTTATCATCAATTGGGAAAGGGCAAATATGAATCATTAGATAAGCCATATCCTCTAGCCGGACTCAGTGCTCTTGAACCGGAACAGGCTGAAACCGTGCAGGAAATGTTTAAAGCCAGGGGGATAGACTGCACCATTTCCAGATGACCTGGAACCAAAACTTTGAATACTGAAATAGCATAATTAGGAATTGCAAATGAAGTTTTTAGGTAAATTATATTGCCAATATTCTTAATTTAATTTTTTGGGAAAGGAGATATTAACATGATTACAAAGTCAAAGATCGATGAAACGTTGTTGAAAAGGATTGATAATCTTGAGCTCAGTGATCGTCTTTTTGATTTAAAGCATGCTATGTTTAGTGCTCAGAGGAAGGTATCTGTAGACCGGATAAAACTTGCCATGGAATCTTGGATGGAAACAGAGGGCGAGGATATTGAAATTCGCAGAGCTAAACTTTTCAAAAGGATTCTCGAAGAAGTCCCAATAGCTATTTACAATTTTGACATCATTGTAGGCCGGGAAACGGAGCATCTGGTGGGAGCACCTTTGTTTTTGGATCAAGTAGGAGATGCTATTCCCGGGATTTGGGATGGGACAGACGGCTTGGATTTAACCCAGGAAGAAAGAGAAATCGTAAAGGAATGCTCTCGCTTTTTCGCCGGAAAGACGGCGCCCGACCATGTTAAGAAAGCTTGGCATTCTCTGGTAGGTACTTGGGCTGAGGATGTAACGGAGGCCAAAGGCAGCGATCCTACACCTGATTCAGGTTACTTTCCGGGCATAACCTGTAGGGCCTTATGGGAGAAAATCCTGTCTAAAGGCATGCGCGGTATGATCGCTGAAGCTCAAGCGGGTATTCAGCGTTTCCAAGAAATGAAAGAAACTGATATTAACAAGTATTATTTTTGGCAAGCAGCAATCATTGTCTGCCAGGCTATGATTGATTACGCAAAAAGATATGCCAAACTTGCTGTTAGCCTGGCAGAAAAAGAACCTGACCCGGCAAGAAAAAAAGAGCTGTATGAGATAGCTGAAATTTGCGAGTGGGTACCGGAGAACCCGGCTCGAACCTTCCACGAGGCTCTTCAATGTATGAACTTTATCATTGTAGGCCGAGGGTTGGAGGCTATGTACCCCGTTTTAATCGGCAGAATGGATCAATACTTGCGCCCTTATTTCGAGCAAGATATTCGCGACGGGCGCATAACTCTGGAGAGGGCGGCTGAACTTGTAGGCAATGCTATCACGCTTTGGGGCATGAAGACTGTTGTGCAGGTCGGTAAAACTCAGAAGCAAACCCACCAGTTTAGTTACAGTATTAATAGCATAAATATTAGCGGCGTAGACAGGAAGGGCAATGATGCTTCCAATGAACTAAGTTATCTAATTTTACACATGATAGGTCTGTTAAGGTTATCTTCACCGACTGTTCTTTTCAGTTGGCACTCCCAAACGCCTCGCTGGTTGTTGCTCAAGGCCTTGGAAACAAATTACCTTACCAAGGGGGGTATTCCACTATTTGAGAACAATGAACACGTCGTTGCTACCTTTGTCAAGGACGGCACTCCTGTGGAGGTGGCTCGAGAGTGGTACGGACAGGGTTGTGTAACCCCTATTCTCCCGACCAAAATTGATCATAACGGCAGTGAAGGCAAAGGGGCAGTGAACGTTGCCTTTATACTGGACCTTACTCTCCATCGCGGGGTATCTCAGATAACAGGCAAAAAAATAGGTATTGATACCGGTGATCCCTGTAGTTTCAAGAGTTTTGAGGAATTATATGAAGCTTTTAAAAAGCAGTATAGCTATGTTGTTAACCGGGTTTTATGGCTAGGCACTGTAGCTCAAAGTGTAGAGCCGCAGTATTTGCGTTTTCCCTTTAATTCCTGCATTGCGGGGCCACAATGCATGGAAAAAGGTCAAGATATTATGATTACGGATGAGACTCACAGTTACGGCATAAGTGACCGGGCAATTGTGGATACGGCAGATTCTTTGCTAGCCATTAAGAAGCTGGTGTTTGATGAAAGAAAACTAACCATGCCTGAATTGTTACAGGCTATTGATAACAACTTTGAGGGAGAAAGAGGGGAAAAAATACGACAAATGTGCTTGAATGCTCCCAAATTTGGCAACGATATTGATGAGGCTGACTATATGGTTCGTGACGTCGGGGAGTTCTCGGCCAGTGTGATATATGCCTATCAAAATCCTTTTGGGCAACCGTGCAAAGTTTCCAGGGAAGGTTTGTCTTGGCATTATTTTGGAGGCCTGGGAGTGGGGGCTCTTCCCAATGGCCGCAAAGCCAAAGAACCGCTTAACGATGGTTCTATATCACCGATGCGTGGCATGGATAAACTTGGGCCTACCGGGGTGCTTAGGTCGGCACTAAAAGCAGGTTTTAAAGAGTCTTATGCTTCGTGCTTGAATCAAAAGTTTTCCGGATCTGCAATGCAAAGCGCGGAAAGCCGGGAAAAACTCGCTGTGCTCATTGAAACATTTTTTAAAAACGGAGGACAACATATTCAGTTTAACCTTGTAGATACAGCGGAATTGCTTGATGCCAAAGCGCATCCAGAGAAGCATAGAGATCTTGTGGTGCGTGTGGGGGGTTTTAGTGCTTATTTTGTTATGCTGTCACCAGAAATTCAGGATGACATTATCTATAGAAGTGAGCATGGCTGTTAGTGTCTTTGGAGACGAAAGGCTTAGTCCTTTCGTCTTTGTCTGCTCAGCTATAAGAAAAGGGTAAAAAGGCTGGCTGTAAACTATTTGGAAACCAAAGGAGGCGAGATATGTTAAATAAAGTCAAACTTTAGATTATAGGGTTGAGATAGGCTTTAGATGCCAAGAGTTAGAAAGTTGTACTTGCCAGATATGTAAATTCGGCATGACAAGGGAGCACGGATTCCATTGACAGTATTTTGAACAAAAACCTATACTGAGTATAAATGGAATATTAGGTAAATATTCCATGATAATGTGAAAAAATTAATTAGCAAGGAGGATAAATAATGAAAAAATTATGGTTTCCCCTGTTGTTGGCTATTTTAGTACTCGGTCTTATTCTGGCTGGTTGTTCCCAAGCACCGGCATCTGCGGACGGGGATAAAGCCCAGGCGGGAGGTCAAGACTCTGAGAAACCAATTGAACTTACTTTTAGTTACTTTGGGGCGGAAATGATTCCTCCCGGACATTGGTCAAAGGAAGCAGCTAAAAGGGTGGAGGAAAAAACCAATGGGCGAGTCAAAATCAACACCTATTTTTCAGAGTCCCTTCTAACCTATGGTGATACCATAACAGGTACAGCTTCCGGTGTTGCAGATATTGCTTTTGTTGATGCAGGACTTTTTTCCGGCCAATTTGATTTGAATATGGTATTTGGCCGGTTTATCCCGGCAACTCCACCTCAAGAAGTAGTAAGTAAAGTTTTTCGGGAAATGATTGATACTTACCCAGAACTCAATGCAGAGTTGGAAGAGAAAAATTTAAGATGGTTGAGCATTATCGGCACAACCGGTGAACATTTACACACTGGCAAGAAACAAGTCAGAGTGCCGGCCGATGTCAAAGGAATGAAGATAGCCGTAGTCGGCGAGTCGGCCCGTTGGTTTGAATCTTTGGGAGCCGCGCCGGTTGGTGTTGCTGCAGGGGATTTTTATATGAGCCTGGAAAGAGGCCTAGTTGATGGTCAATGGGCTCATTGGCCGGCTATCTATGGCTTTAAACTGGCCGAAGTAACCAAGTATCACACCCTTTTTGGCAAAGATGGGGCCAGCCTTGCCTTTACCGGTTTTCTCATCAATAACAATACCTGGAACAGTCTCCCGCCGGATATTCAGGAGATTATGGTTGAGTGTTATAACTGGGCAAATGACGAATTGATTAAGGCTAACCAGGAGGAAGTTAAAGCGGCCATTGAAAGTGCTGAACAAAGAGGCAACACTTTTATCGAACTTACGGATGATGAGCTAAATTTATGGGCAGAAACTATGGAACAAATCAATCAAGCCTGGATAGAATCAACAGAGGCTCAAGGCAAACCGGCACAAAAATTATTTGATGCCTTATTTGAGTTAATCGATAAATATAATAAATAATTTTCAAAAACTTATTTTTCAATAATAGTTCTTTCGGTTATGTAACCGTAGCTAGATGGAATTATTTTGAAAGACTGGTAAAGAAAGGCGATACCTTTCTTTACCAGTGTTACTTTGAATTGAGAACGGTGGCTGAAGCAGGTGATAATTGATGAAAAATGTTGAAAGAGTAGTCAGATTAATCATTGAAGGGTTTGGCATCTTGGCGACATTGATCCTGGTCGCTATGATGATGGTCACAGTATGCGATGTCTTTTTGCGATTATTCGGGCGGCCGATTATTGGCAGCACTGAGATCAGTTGCGCAATGATGGTGTGTGTTGTCTTTTTCGGTGTAGCATGGTGTGCTTTAAGGGGCGAACATATCAGAGTGGACATCATATCTGGCCTATTATCAAAAAGAAAACTGCTTGTTCTGGACAGCATTGATAATATTGTAACCATGGTTCTGGCTTTGTTGCTCGCCAAACAATGTTTATCTCAGGCTATGTTTGCCCGCCAAATGGAACTTAAATCTCTAATGCTGGAGATACCGCGTTATCCCTTTCATATTGTAACAGCCTTTGGCTTTTTTCTTTTATTTATAACCATGATTGTCCTACAAATCAATATAATAAGAGGAACAGATCAAAACGTGGTTCAATCTGTCATCAGCGAAGAAGATAAAGAATAATCGTAGTTTTTTATACTTGCTAGGAGTGATAAAATGAGTGCTGAATATGTTGGTGTTGTAGGCATAATCCTTTTAGTAATACTTATGTTTCTCAGGATGCGCCTAGGCACTGTTATGATTCTTCTCGGTTTTCTTGGCTACGGTTATCTGGCAGGTTGGGATAAGGCTTTGATTATGATAGGTTTGGAACCTTATGCCCAAACTTCCTTCTACCAGATCACCGCTTTGCCTTTATTTATCCTTATGGGGACTATTGTTGCAGCCGCCGGGATCAGTAAAGATCTTTATGAGGCTGTTCGGAAATGGATCGGTCACATCCGCGGAGGTATGGCTGCTGCTACGGCTGCCGCCTGTGGTCTTTTTGCTGCTATTTGCGGGGATAGTATTGCGACGGCCGTAACCATGGGCAAAATTGCCTATCCGGAAATGAAAAGGTTTAAATACGACAGCCGTCTATCGGCGGGCGTAATTGCTGCCGGCGGGACAATCGGAATTCTTATACCTCCCAGTACCGGGTTTATTTTGTATGGAATACTCACCGAACAATCAGTCGGCCATTTGTTTATAGCAGGCATAATACCGGGAATTCTGCAAGTTTTATTTTATATAGCTGCCATTACTATTCTTTGCCGAATTAAACCTGAGATGGGTCCTCCAGGACCAAAGGTAGAGTTTAAAGAGAAAATAAGAGGGTCGCGGACGGTATGGCCCATGGTAGTCATTTTCCTTATAGTTATGGGTGGTATTTATGGCGGTTTATTCACACCCACTGAAGCCGGAGCAGTAGGCGCTTTTGGTGCTATTGTTTTAGGTTTTGCTATGCGAAGGCTTAATCTTTCTAATATTAGAGGTGCTTTAACCGAAACAGCAAGCAATACGGCTATGATCCTTTTCTTATTAGTCGGTGCCTATATCTTTATGCGTTTCACGGCAGTAAGCAATCTTCCCGTTTTCTTAAGCAACTTTATACTTAGCATCGAGCTGCCGCGCCTTATTATTCTTATTGGTATTTTGTTTGTTTATATTATCCTTGGTGCTTTTTTGGACGTTCTAATTGTGATTATTCTCACCACACCGATTATTTTTCCTACTATTGTAGGTTTAGGCTATGATCCGATATGGTGGGGAGTAATGGTAGTAAGAATTATGGAAATTGGAATGATCAGTCCACCCTTTGGCATCAATCTCTTTGTGTTGGCCAAAACTATTAAACAGCCTTTAGGTACGGTATACCGTGGGGTATTACCTTTTGTGGCTGCTGATATTGTGCATATTGCTCTTTTAATCGCAATTCCTGAACTTTCTTTATTTCTGGTGCATTCTATGGGGTAATATTTCATGGTTTTTAGTAAAATTTTCTAATTTAGATATAAATTATTCCTATATAATGATATAATGTTAACATCTGGTAATATAAATAGATAAAATACAATTCGCTTGTTGCCTATTAACCTGCATTTAAGGGTATAGGATAACAAAATCTAACAGGAAAAAAAGAAAGAGAGGTAGAGAAATGTGATTAAGAGTACCCCCATAACTTCAATGACCAAAGCCTTTGACGTTAGTGGAAAAAATGTGGTAATTACCGGTGGCAACCGTGGTATCGGCAAAGGCATAACCCTTGCTTTCGCTCAAAGCGGAGCTAATGTTGCGATTCTTTGCCGTAATGTAGAAAGCGGTCAAAAAACCGTTGCAGAGATTCAGCAATACGGTGGCAAATATACCTGTATTCAATGTGATATTTCCGATTATAATAGCGTTAAAGCCGCAGCTAAAGAAGTATTTGCCTTCTTCGATCATGTAGATGTTCTCATTAATAATGCCGGGGTTGCTACTACGGTACCATTCCTGGATAAAGAAGGTTTAAACGAATGGCACCGGGTTATAAATACAGACCTGCACGGAGTGGCCTATGTTATTTACGAAATTGCTCCTTCCATGCGCGATAAAGGTTTGGGCGGCAGCATTATCAACATTACCTCTGTGGGTGGCCAGCGGGTGAGTGGCTCTAAAGAACATCACAATGCCCCCTACAATGTTTCCAAAGCGGGTGTGGACATTTTCACCAGATATTTAGCAGTTGTTTTGGGCGATTATGGTATTCGTGTTAATTCTATCGCCCCGGGTCCTGTACATTCCGATCTTGATAAAGACTTACCGCCGAGTTTCATTGAAACGATTGAAAAAGACCTGCCTACCCACAGGTTTGGAGAACCAATAGAAGTCGGCGCTTTTTGTGTTTACCTTGCCAGTCCGGCCGCCAGTCAGATAACGGGTTGTAACTATGCCTTTGACGGTGGCTTACTTTGCGTTACCTGATATTAGATTCAACGGGAAAACAACCAACAAAAAAGAACTTATTAAAGTAGAATATAAGCTAGCAAAAAAATGGCCTGGTTCCACAACTCAATTGGAACCAGGCCATTTTCGAACTTCTATATGCTCCGGATTAGCTGTTCCTGACATAATCACCGCTGCTGGCTCCGGAAAAATGAATAATGGGGCGATTCAGCTTGGGAACAAGAATTGGGCTGTGTTTTATCCCTCTGGGGATATAGAATATGCTGCTTTTAGTAACTGTTAACCATTCACCGTCAATATAGAGTTTAACTTCGGCTCCGAGTTCTTCAGGATTTTCCGGGTCAGTGCCCAGGAAACCGATAAGCTCATCAAAATCATCATGACTATGTTCCGCAGGGCCGGTGTCATTCTTGGTATGGAACCAGACCGCTTCCAAATAGGGAGCGCCTTTTAGTTTTTTATCATCCATATATAAAAGGGTTGTTAAAAAGCCTTCCGGTGCTTCCGGTCTAAAACCGTCCACCGGTTCATACTTTTCTACCCAGTGGTTAGCATAAGTACCGGCCGGGGCAGTTGCTTCAGCGGGTATTGCTTTATAATAGGAAGAATTCATCATTAGGTAAAAATGAATAACCGGCTTTTTCACGTTTTTAACTTCCATACGCCCATGGGCTACACCGGCGGGAACAAAGACCATACTGGTTTGGGTAAGGGTAATTTTATCATTTTCCAGCCATATCTCGACCTCGGCATTTAAATTTTCGTGGTCTTGGGGATCGCTGCCGATAAAAACCATGAGTTTGTCGGAATCATGTTTATAAAGGTCTGTTTCTTGGAAAGGTTTTTTAAACCAAGTGGCTTCGGCAAACATGCAGTTTATAACCACATCTCCGTCCATCCATACGGACGTGACCCGGGCATCCTCAGGTTTGATCGGCATTTTTACCGGCTTACCCATACCGGGAAGAGCTAGGTATTTGTTGGTGGACATAAATAATATCTCCTTTCTCCTATAAAATAAATGTTTATTACTGCTGGCAAGGAAGCCAGGGTTTCCATTGTTTATCTATACTACTTTATTTTACCATCAAACAGGTCCCTTTGTCGATAATAACCCCGAAGAATACGCTTTTTACCGTCAATAGAATTATTTTCATGTTCGGCAGTCAATAATATAAGTAATTAGGCATTGGTAAAGCTGGTGAAAAATGTTGCTGGAATTTATTATTCTGGAATTTGTTTTAATTATTGCTGCCGGGACCGGGTTTTTATGGGGAGCAAAAGGTATAATAACCGGGGCGGTTTTGGTATCGGCCCTAAATATTTTTCAAAACTATTTTCTCGTAAATGAATTTTGGCTTTGGCAAATTATTATAGTTGGCTATGCGGTTTTAGGTTTAATGATGAATTACTTTTTTAATAAAAGGACGGATGAGCTTAGATTGGTAAAAGTAACTGCGGGTTCTGCCGTTTCGGTGTTAGCCTGGAGTATTTTTATGCCAATAATTCCGGGATTATTGATTTGGGCCTTATTTATCGGAATGCCTTTGCTGTTTACCTATAGGAATATCCCAGGTGTTTTTTATGCCCAATTAATTTTTAAGTTTATTTTTTCGACCGGATGGCTTATTATAGGAAATATACTCTATTAATACTGCTGGATCGCAAGGGAGGGTTAGTATGTTTGTCTTATTGCTTTCTATAGTTATTGCTCTAATAATTGTTATTTTTGCAGTTCAAAATGCCCTGACCGTACCGATTCAATTCTTCTTTTGGTCAACACAACTACCTTTGGTTCTGGTAATATTTTGTTCGGTTTTGGCCGGGGCCTTACTAATGTTTTGTCTGGCACTCTGGCGTGATTTGAAATCCCAGATGAAGAAACGTCCCATCAAAAGTAAAAAAATAGAAAAACAGGAAAACCAAAAGAGCGAGCCTTCTAAGGCGGGGGACGAGCCCTCTAAGGCGGGGGATATCAATCCGGCTGAAGCTACTCAAACGGCAAATCAGAGCAATCAGAACAATACGGAGAAGATAAGCAGTAATGAATAATAACTGGCATGTAAATCCGGAACTATACGAAATTAGCCAATCCAGCCTAATCAGTCTAGTTAATGCCGGTCTTCCTTCCAGTATTCCCAACATCCTTTATCACAGAGGTTATACAACACCATCAGCGGTTTTGGACTATCTAAGGCCTTCATTGTTTGATTTCAACTCCCCATTTCTATTTAAGGATATGGAGAAAATTGTCCGCAGGCTGGATAAAGCCCAAAAAACTTGTGAAAAGGTTCTAATTTACGGGGATTATGATGTAGATGGGGTAACTGCTACCGCCCTTTTATATAAAGCCTTGCAAAAATTTGGTTTTAATGTTCTTGTTCATATTCCTAAAAGGGATGACGGCTATGGTTTACATAAGAACATTATTGAAAAGGCCGCTCAGAACGGGATTAGCGTGATTATTACCGTTGATTGCGGCATTACAGCTTGTGAGGAAATTGAATTAGCCTCAGACCTGGGCCTGGAGGTTATTATTACCGACCACCATGAACCGGGGGAAGTCTTGCCGCAAGCTTACGGGATTTTAAATGCCAAAGTAAAGGATTCAGGTTACCCGTTCCGGCATTTAGCAGGGGTAGGGGTAGCTTACAAATTAGTACAAGCCCTATTTGTCTATTATGGCTTTCCATTTGACTTATGCGGTACGGAAGGAGATTACCTTGATCTTGTAGCTTTGGGGACTATTGCTGATATTGTTCCGTTAATCGGTGAAAATCGTATTTTAGTTAGATATGGCCTTCAACTAATGGAAAAAACCAAGCACCCCGGACTTAGAGCTTTACTGGAAGAGTGTGGCCTTAGCGGTAAAAAACTAAAAGCCGGGCAAATTTCTTTTATAGTTGCCCCCCGCATCAATGCGGCCGGAAGAATGGATACGGCCCGCTTAGCCTTAAATTTATTTCTGGAAGATAACTTTGAACATGCTTTGGCTATAGCCAAAGAGTTAACTACAGAAAATCAGCGCAGGCAGGCCACGGAGAGAAAAATACTGCAAGAAGCTGAAGACATTTTAAATCAAGGACCTTTACCTCCGGTCATTGTTCTCTCTTCGCCGGCCTGGCACCACGGGGTAATTGGTATTGTAGCTTCCAGACTGGTGGAAAAATACCACTGTCCGGTGTTTATGATCTCTGAAGAAGAAGATAAGGCTAAAGGTTCAGCCAGAGGTATTGAAGGTTACAATGTGATAGAAGAATTGAGAAAGGCTGACGCCCTGCTGCTTAATTATGGCGGACATAAGCAAGCCGCAGGCTTTACCCTTCTCAGAGAAAACATAGATTCCTTACGGCAGTTACTTATAACCAACTTTTTAGCCAGTGGCATAGTTTTTAAACAGTGTTTTAAGATCGATGCTCAGGTTAGTTTGGACCTGGTTGATTTCAATTTAGAACAGGAACTTGCTCAAATGGCACCTTTTGGGGCAGAAAACCCGGCTCCTCTTTTATTGACCGAAAACCTAACTGTTAAAAAAGTACAGACTGTAGGTAAGGAAGAGGACCATTTAAAAGTTTTTTTACAATGCGGCAACGAATATTTGGAAGCAATAGGTTTTAAAAGGGGTAACGAATATAAGGAATTTTCGGCCCTGGAAAAAATAGATATGGTCTATACATTGGAAGTAAATGAGTATTTCCAGGAAAAAAAGTTGCAAGCGGTAATCAAGGATTACCGGCCGGCCGGGGAGGATAAAGCAGTAGATATTAGTTCAGGTTTACCGGACAGTTCGCTGGAAAGTTTGGCTCAAACCGCCGCTACCACGGAAAAGGAAGAGCAAAAAAAAGAAACCCAGACGAAGTGTAAGTGTTTAACGCGGGAAATGCTGGTTGAATTTTACAAGCACCTTAAGGCTTTGTCTATCCATAATAATAATAATAATAATAATATATTTAGTTGGCAACCCGATTCTGCTAAGCCGGAGCAAATGGAGATGATTAAGGTTTTAGAAGAACTGGGGATTATTAGTTGGCTGGGCGGCACAGGTCCCTACCTCTTAAAAATCAACTCCGAGAAAAGAAACAATTTAAAGAATTCTCTGCGTTTTAGAACCTTAAGTAGTAAATAATTACCTATTTAAGGTATAATTATAGCTGTTAACCATAACTACGAGGTTAGTTTAATGAATATGGAAAAGCTTAAAAGCATTCTACAAAACAATAATACCCAATATAATATCGAAGAAATCGAAAAAGCCTATAACTTTGCTGCTGAAGCACATAAGGGTCAGCTTCGTAATTCCGGTGAAGAGTTTGTTCTTCATCCTCTGGAAGTAGCCTGTATTTTAGCTGAATTAGAGATGGATGACATTACTATAATAGCTGCCCTCTTGCATGATGTGGCTGAAGATACGGAAAAAAGCCTGGACGATATACGTAAGACCTTTGGAAATGAAGTTGCGCGACTGGTTGACGGCGTTACAAAATTAGGCAAGATTGAATATAAGAGTAAAGTTGAAGTACAGGTTGAAAACTTAAGAAAGATGTTTTTGGCCATGGCCAGAGATATTCGCGTTGTTTTAATCAAACTTGCTGACAGGCTTCATAATATGAGGACCCTCGACTTTCAGCCCGAGAAAAAACAACTGGAAATTTCTCAGGAAACCATTGAAATATATGCGCCTTTAGCTAATAGGTTAGGGATTTTCCGGATAAGATGGGAACTTGAAGATCTGGCTTTTCGTTATTTGCACCCCAAAGCTTATTATGAATTGGTAGAGGGAATATCGTTAAAGAGAAAAGAGAGAGAAGAGCAAATCAATCTGGTAATAGACAAGCTTAAATCCAAATTGGATGAAGTAGGGATTGAAGCTGACATTGCGGGTCGGCCTAAACATTTTTACAGTATATATAAGAAAATGATCACCCAAAATAAGGATTTAAGCGAAATATATGACCTTACCGCTGTCAGGGTTATCGTTAATACAGTTAACGATTGTTATGGAGCCTTAGGAATTGTTCATACTCTTTGGAAGCCTTTGCCGGGAAGGTTTAAGGACTATATTGCCATGCCCAAACCCAATATGTATCAATCGCTGCATACCACCTTAGTGGGCAGGCTTGGAGAACCTTTTGAAATCCAAATTCGCACTTGGGAAATGCACCGTACGGCTGAATACGGTATTGCCGCTCATTGGAAATACAAGGAAGGCCGGAAAGTAGAAGGAAATTTTGAACAAAAACTCTCCTGGCTGAGGCAGCTATTGGAATGGCAGCATGATTCCAGGGATGCCGGGGAATTTATGGAGTCCCTAAAAGTGGATCTGTTTGCCGATACGGTATTTGTTTTTACGCCCAAGGGGGATGTTATAGAGTTACCGGCAGGATCTTGTCCCATTGATTTTGCTTACCGGGTGCATACCGGCGTTGGGCATAGCTGTATAGGAGCTAAAATAAACGGCAGAATAGTACCGTTAGATACCAAACTGCAAAACGGCGATATTGTTGAAATTTTAACTTCCAAGACACCGCAGGGGCCCAGTCGTGACTGGGTATGTCTCGTTCAGACTTCCCAAGCGAGAAATAGAATTCGCCAGTGGTTTAAAAAGCAAAAAAGAGAAGAAAATGTTGCCAGGGGCAAAGAGGGTATTGAACGGGAAGCCCGCAAGCTGGGACTGGATCCTTCCGCCTCTCTTAAAAGCGATAACCTGCAAAAATTGGCCAAACTATTTGGCTATTCCAACATGGAAGATTTCTATGCTGCTCTGGGGGACGGGGCTATTACTTTTAGAAAAGCGCTGGCACGTTTACGGGAGGAAATCCTTAAAGAAGAAACCAAAGCCCCTATGCTTATTTCTCCGGAACCAAAACCGCCAACGAAAACTTCTTCGGGGGTAAAGGTAAAAGGTGTAGACAATGTTCTTATCCGTTTTTCCCAGTGCTGTAACCCTTTGCCGGGAGATGAAATCATTGGCTTTGTTACCAGAGGCAGAGGAGTTTCCATCCATCGTACTGACTGCCGTGAACTTATAGGTTTGTCGATTAGAGATAAAGATCGCTTGATTGAAGTCCAGTGGGAAGAAAACAGTAATAGTGTGTATCCGGTGGATTTGGAAATAGTCGGTTTAGACCGGCCGCGGCTGGTCACCGACGTTATGAATGTTATTACGGATACAAGAACTCATATGTTAGGTATGAATGCCAGGGTCAATAAAGATAAAACAGCCAATATTAGATTGAAAATCGAAGCCAGAAATCTGGAACACTTAAATTATGTGGTGCAAAGAATTCGCCGAGTCAAGGATATATCTTTAGTGGAAAGAATATAAGTGGAGGGAAAATATGCGTTGTGTTATTCAGCGGGTCAGCAAGGCCTCAGTACAAGTAGAAAATGAAACTATTGCTCAAATAAACCACGGCATTCTGGCTTTAGTGGGCATTGGGCGTGAGGATAGCCTAAAGGATTTGCAGTGGATGGCTGAAAAATTAAGCGGTTTAAGGATATTCGAGGATGAACAGGGTAAGATGAACTTATCCCTCCTTGATGTTCAGGGCGAAATGCTTTTAGTATCCCAGTTTACTCTCTATGGCGATTGTCGCAAAGGGAAAAGACCCAGTTTTACGGAAGCTGCAGCCCCGCAGGAGGCAGAAAAATTATTCAATGAATTAGTGAACGCGGTCCGACAAAAAGGGATTCCAGTGAAAACAGGAAAATTCCAAGCCGAGATGGCGGTGGAACTCATCAATCAGGGACCGGTGACTATTATTTTAGACTCTAATAATTCTAAGAAATGAGGTTGATAACTAATGATTGAAAGTATTGTAACTCCCGGGATGGGCGTCAATTGTTATTTGGTTTCCTGTGATAAAACCGGTAAAGCTATCTTAGTGGATCCGGGAGCGGGAAGTAAAATGATTTCTAATTGGCTTAAAGAAAAAAACAAAGATGTCCAGTACATTGTTTTAACTCATGGTCATTGGGATCACCTGGGGGCTGTAGAAGATTTGCGCCGGGAATTGGGAGTTAAAGTAGCTATTCATAAAGATGATGCGGCTATGTTGACCGATCCTAAATTGAACCTTTCCTATTATTCCGGAAGAAACATGGCGCTTTCCCCGGCAGAGATCCTTTTGGAAGATAACCAAATCCTGAAAATAGGTGAAATGGAAGTTAAGGTCCTGCATACACCCGGACATACCCCGGGCGGTATTTGCTTATTAACCAAAGACGGGCTGCTTAGCGGCGATACCTTATTTAGCACCTCCATTGGTCGAACTGATTTTCCTAACGGTGATTTAAACTTATTATTAAAAAATATTCGCGAAAAACTCATGGTTTTGGATGATAACTTGCCCGTATATCCCGGACATGAAGAATTTACCTCCATTGGTCGAGAAAGAAAGTATAATCCTTTTCTTAACGGGTTATTTTGAATAAATAAACCAGCACTTGTAGCAGATGTCTTCATACTATTTTGAAGGCATCTTTTTTTTATTGAACTTGCCCAAATACTCCATTCGCCCGGTCACGTAGCTAAGAATACGATCCCGGTAAAAACAGTCCTGTGGACTGTTTTACCGGGATCGGCTCGCTAACATGCCAAAACCCTTAGGCTATCTGCAAGTTAACCTTGGCATGTCTTAACGCTCATTTCCGTATTTGGGCAAGCTGTAATTCAGAAACCGGGCTTGAAGTTGAGCAACAATAATGTCTTGGCTGAATCTGCAACTGTATCTTATGAGGGTTAATAAAATGCAGAAAAAAGGAGTTTTGTAAACAATTGGAGAAATACACAATAATATGAAAAAATATAGAGACTATATGTCAAAATATAGTAATACCTATAAAGGGGAGAGACGTGGTGACCAAATGCAAGAAAAAATAGTAAAGGTCATTATAGGATCACTTTTTCATGATATTGGCAAAGTAATATACCGTTCAGGCGGGATGGACGGTAGAGCCCATAGCATTTCCGGTGCTGAATGGGTAGCGAGGTTTACACAGGATAAAGATATTATTGATTGCATCAGGAACCATCATTACCAGGAAATAAAGCAGGCTGAACTTGAAAAGGATAGTCTGGCCTATGTGGTATATTTGGCAGATAATATCTCCGCCGGAGCTGACCGCAGAGAAATTGAGGGGGAAGCGACCAAGGGCTTTGATCAAAATAAACCCTTGGGATCGATATATAACTTGCTGCATGGCCGGAATGGCAGGGAGGTTTATCCTGTTGCCCCTATGGGCAAGGATATAAATTATCCCTATGATCCGGATAGAAAAACAGTGCCGGTTTCTTCCTCTGCTTACGCTCAAATTCTGGCTGATTTCGGGGATGGAATGAAAGGAATTGATTTTAGCGAACAATATGTAAATTCTTTATTGGAACTGTGTGAAGCTTATTTATGTTGTATACCGTCTTCGACCAGCCTTGGCGAAGTAACAGATATATCACTTTTTGACCATGCCAAGATTACAGCGGCTCTGGCTTCGGCAATTGTCCTCTATCTGGACGATTGGCAAAGAGAAGATTACCGGCTGGAATTGCTGGAAAAGGGACAGAATTTTTATCAAGAAAATGCTTTTGCTTTATTATCTTTTGATATTTCCGGTATTCAACAATTCATTTATACAATTTCCTCCAAAGGAGCTTTAAAAGGTTTGCGTGCCCGTTCCTTTTATCTTGAAATTTTCTTGGAGAATTTGGCAGACGAGATTTTGCGAGCCTGTTCCCTGTCAAGGGCTAACCTCCTATATAGTGGCGGCGGACATGCCTATATTTTATTGCCCAATACCGCTCAGGCTACAGAGGGGGCAGAGCAGGCCATCGACGCTGCCAACCGGGGTTTAAGGGAACTTTTCGGCCACAGGCTATTTATAGCTCATGGTATTCAGGCTTGTAGTGCAAATGAACTAATGTCTAAGACCGAAGATCCGGAAAGCTACAGTAATGTTTTTCGCAGTGTTTCTGCGCTGATTGCAGCCAGAAAACTACGTCGCTATTCTCCTGAGGAACTATTGCAACTGAACGAAGAAGCTATTGATCAGGAAGGCCGGGAATGTGCAGTTTGCGGCCAAGCCGGCAATCTGGAGGAGAGGGAAGGAGATACTGTCTGCAGCAACTGCGCTGCCTTCACTGATATTTCCGGAATGCTGATTAAAAAGGACATTGTTTTTGCGGTGCTAAAGAAAAGACTGGAAGCTCCTGCTTTGACCTTGTTTTCAGCTCAGGGGGGAGTTCAGTACCTTCACCCTTTGTCTCTGGCAAAAGCTAAAGAATTATTGAAAAATAGGCCTGAACAGCTTGTTAGGATCTACAGTAAAAACGCTTTCCATACGGGGCTGTCCCTGGCTACTAAATTATGGTTAGGTGATTTGGCGGCCAAAAATGAGGATGGTAGTTTAAAAACCTTTAGAGATCTGGCTAAAGGTTCAGCCGGCATTAAACGGATAGGGGTTCTCCGAGCTGA
This sequence comes from Peptococcaceae bacterium, assembly GCA_012521215.1. GTDB lineage: Bacteria > Bacillota > Desulfitobacteriia > Desulfitobacteriales > Syntrophobotulaceae > JAAYMU01. The sequence continues at coordinate 17,745 of JAAYMU010000064.1, forward strand.
TGTGGACGATTTGGGTACAGCTTTTGTCAGCGGTTTTCAAAGAAAAGCTGAAGATAAAAATCGCTACCGCTATGTAACCATATCCCGAACGGCTTCATTCTCCCGCAGTATCTCCATTTTCTTTAAGTATTATATTAATGAGGTGCTGGAGGCCGGTGAAAATCATCTCTTACCCAAAAAGGGAGATAAAAACCTGGTTATTGTTTATGCCGGCGGGGATGATTTATTTCTAGTTGGTGCCTGGGATGAGGTACTCTCAGCAGGAATTAACTTGCGTCGGGCTTTTAAGCGTTATACGGGCGGGGCTTTGACTTTATCAGCCGGAATGGGTATTTTTACCGATACCTATCCTATTTCCCGTATGGCAAAAGAAACAGAGATCTTAGAAAATTGTGCTAAAGACAATAGTTATGCTGGAGGTGAAAAAAATTCCATTTCCCTCTTTGGAATGGAATTTGACAAGGGGCTGTTAGTTTCGCGACACACCTATGATTGGGATACTTTCGAGAAGCAAGTGTTGGGAGAAAAATATGCCGGGATTGCAGCCTTTTTTGATACCCAGGAGGACTATGGCAGTAGTTTCTTGTATAACATTCTTTATCTTTTGCATCAGGCCGGTGAGGATCGGATTAATATAGCCCGACTAGCCTATCTCTTGGCTCGCAGGGAGCCAGGTCCTAATGCCTTAACGGAGGAAAAAGAAGGCTATGCTAAGTTCAGTCGTAATCTTTATCAGTGGGCATTGGTCAAAGAAGACCGAAGACAGCTGATTACGGCGCTGATTCTTTATATCTATTCCAGGCGAGAAGAAAAGGAGGAAAAGTAGGATGAACAATATTAAAGATGCTTTTAAAAAAGCGGGTTATGTCATGCAAGATCAAGAACAGGGTGCAGATTACATAGACAAAGCAGAAAGTGTAATCTTGGATCTTAAGAAAAATAATAAAGATTTTAAAGATTTTACCACAACTAAAATCAGAAATATTCTGGCTCAGGTCAGTGAGATTTATAACGATGTTCTTAATGATCCGGCGGAAAAATTGTCCGCTGAAATTCAAGAGCGGGTGGAATACCTCAAAGTGCGTTTGGTGTATGAGTGCGGGCGGGAGCCTAGGGTAGTCAGACCCTTTGTAGAAAAGGCCGGTTTGCTGGATTTAATTAGCAATATCGGTGACAGTCGCCAAAAATTCATTGATTTTTCTCGCTATATGGAAGCTTTGGTTGCTTATCATCTCTTTCATGGGGGAAAAGACAAGTAATAAAGGGGGATAAAGCTCATGTATGGAAAAATAGTCATAAACTGCAAACTTCAAGTTTTGTCCGGAATGCATATTGGCGGATCTTCCGCTTTTTCGGCTATTGGAGCTGTGGACAGTCCGGTAATCAGAGATACCCTGACCGGTGAACCTTTACTTCCCGGTTCTAGCCTGAAAGGAAAAATGCGCACTTTGTTGGTTAAGGCTAAAACTAATAATTACATTCTGGAGGAACATGATCAAGATCCGGAGGAAATCAAACGCCTCTTTGGTTCGGCCGGTGGGAAAAAAAACAAACCTAAAACCGCCAGGCTGCAATTTGCCGATGCTTTTCTAGTCAATGGGGAAAGTTTGAAAAAAAGGGGAGGTATAACGGAGGTAAAATTTGAAAATACCATAAATCGCCTGACTTCTGAGGCTAATCCTCGCCAGATTGAGCGGGTGGTTAGAGGTGCGGAATTTGCGGTTCGGCTGGTTTATGACATAGAAGAAGAGGAACACATTAAAACGGACTTTGAAAATATAGCTAAAGGGCTGAAACTTATTTCCATGGATTATTTGGGAGGGCATGGTACCCGTGGTTATGGTCGAGTGGCTTTTCATGATTTCCAACTGGAAGTTAAAGAAGGTGACTGCCCGGTGGACACAGCTTTACTTCTAGAATGCTTAAAGGAAGTGGAGGAATATGGCTTATACAGTTTACAGGCTTAAATTTAGTACGGGGATTCATATTGGCCAGGATTATGGCCGTCCTTCCTTAGATGACGGCAGGATGACTGTCCATAGCGATACCTTGGTTGCCGCTCTATGCTGCGAAGGAGTAAAAAGAGGATGCTTGTCCCAGCTAGTCAATTATTTTTCTCAAGATATACTGGCCATTTCCGATACTTTTCCTTACAAGGGGGAAGAACTCTATCTCCCTAAACCTTTTCTATATACGGGCAATCGCAAACTAGAGGGAGATTCCAGTCTTAAAAAGAAATTCAAATCCTTGGAATATATTCCCTTATCCCATTTCTCCGCTTACCTGGAGGGGTTAAAAGGAGCGGAGCTGGATGTAACAGATTTAAAACAGGATTTTGGCAGCTTGACGGTGATTACCAAGGTTGCGGTTACCGGTCAGCCAGAACCTCAACCTTATCATCAGGCTTATTGGCGTTTTGCTCCTAATTGTGGCTTGTATTTTATTTTGCGCTCCAGGAAGAAGGAAGCTCAACAGCTGCTGGAAGAGATCTTGACGGATTTAGGCCTGTCCGGCATAGGCGGTAAACAGTCAGCCGGTTTAGGTAAATTTTCAGTAGAAAAAATAGACCTGCCGGAAAAATTGACTAAGCTTTTGGCCGACGACCAGGCTGAATATCAAATGCTTTTAGGGACAGCATTGCCCAAGCCTGAAGAACTCAAGGAAGCTCTAGCCGATGGCTGGTATTCCCTACTTAAAAGGGGCGGCTTTGTCCGTTCAGACAGTTATGCTGATAAGCAGCTGAAAAAGCGCTCTATCTATATGCTTGCTCCCGGTTCCTGTGTAAAAAGAAGATTTACCGGTGGTTTTTTTGATTTAAATAAATACGGCGCCCATCCGGTGTGGCGTTGTGGAAACACCTTATTTGCGGGGGTGAATTTATGAGGTATGGTCACTTGGAAAAAATTAAGTTTAAGTTAAGGCTGCTGGCCCCCTTATTTATTGGCTCAGGGCAAAGACTGACCAAGAAAGAATATATTTTCGATACCGGAAAGGGTAAGGTATTTTTTCCCGATATGCCCAAACTGGTCCGCTTTCTTAAAGAGCGACATATGCTGACAAAATATGAATCCTTTCTAAACAATCCCAGGCAAAAGGATTTTAAAGGATTTTTGGATGCTCATAATATCGGATCGAAGGAATATAATGACTTTATCCTATACAGTATAGATGCCGGCGAAGCAGTTAATTCTCAACGTTTTAGAGAAGTATTGACTTTTATTAAAGACCCGGAGGGGCGTCCTTATATTCCCGGTTCGAGCTTAAAAGGAGCACTGCGCACTGCTATCGCCTCTTTTGTGCTGAAGCGTGGAGGCTGGAGCTATCAGAGAAAAAGCGTGGAACAAGGTGTAGGAAATTTTAAGGGAGCTAAAAAATATCTGAGTTGGGAAAACAAAAACCTGGAGGAAAAGCTTTTTGCCAGGCTGGATATTAAGAATCCTCGAAAGCCCGAACAAAAATTGCCTGTCCCGATTAATGATTTAATGCGCGGGATACAGGTTAGTGACAGTTTGCCGCTAGATTTCAAGCACCTAACCCTTACAGGCAAATATGATCGCCAGCCGGACGGCAATTATAAACTGTTGCCGATCTTCAGGGAATGCCTTATTCCCGGTAGTGAGGCACATTTTAGTATAACTTTTGATCTGCCTATGTTGAAAAAAGCGGGGCTGGCTCCCAGTGACCTGGAAAAGGCCTTGCATGGATTTTCTGATGCATATTATGAAAACTTTGAAGAATTCTTTGCCGAACTTCCGGACGATGCCCTCACCGGTGCTCAGGAAGGAGTGGATATGTTCTTGGGCGGAGGTGCAGGTTTTGTGTCCAAAACGCTTATCTATAATCTTTTCCCGGATCATAAACGGGCCCTGGAACTGACGGCAAAAATTATGTCCCACCAGTTTCCTAGACATAAGCATGATAAGGATGTAAAGGTTTATAAGGTCTCGCCTCATACCTTAAAAACGACCTTTTACCAAGGACAGTATTATCAAATGGGACGCTGTGAGTTAATTATGGAATAAAAGATAGCTATTATTTAAAGAAAGAGGAAAGTCATGTTACAGAAAGTAATACTTCAATGCCGATGCAATACTGAACAAAGACCAACATATAACTGGGGCTCCCTTTTTCATGGCGTTTTAGTTTCTTTATTGCCGCCGGAAACTGCTGAAATCCTTCATCAATGCAGAATGCGGCCCTATTCTCAATATGTAACTGCCGAAAAGGATAATTCTCTTACTTGGCATATAGGTATTTGGGATGAAGAGGCGGCAGATGCGATTACTGCTGTGGTATTGCCTTTAAAAAATTTTGTCTTAGAGCATAACAATACTTCCATCGAGGTAGTTGCAGTACGGACAGAAAGAGAATCCTGGCGGGATTTTTTTACTCGTCATTTTTCCCAGGAAGAGGTATGTCGGCGCTATGAAATTTATTTTCTAACCCCCTGTACTCATAAAAGAGATGGACGATATGTAATATTTCCGGAAATAAAACTCATGGTTAATAGTTTAGTTCAGCGCTACAGCAGTTTTGCCCAGGATTTTTCTTTGGATGATTCAGAAGCACTGGAACAAATAATAGATCATCTCAATATTGTCCGCTATTCTTTACGAAGTGCCGTATATCATCTGGAAGGAGTGAAAATAACCGGTTTTGCCGGGAAAATCATAATCCAGATCCAAGGACCTGAACAATTGGCGCGTTTGGCGGGATTACTGTTATCTTTTGCCGAATATGCCGGAATAGGAGGTAAAACGGCCTTAGGGATGGGTGGAGTTAAGGTAGTTCCTGTCCCTCCCAAAGAACAAAATACATTGGCCTGAAAATGTAACTATTGAGCGCCGCAAGGAGAATTAAGTAGAAAAATAAAGGAATCACGAGTAATAATGGGATTTATTTTGAAGAAAAAACTAAAAACTTTTTTGAAATATGATTTTCTAGTCTGCGCCGCGTAATCGTTTTTAAGACCAATACCCACAAGGGTTTGCGAGGACAGGATAAAAACAAAAGAACCCCTTTAAGGGGACGGAAACACAGGGATCATCTCCCTCTTCGAGTAGGTAATCCCTGCCATAAAAACAAAAGAACCCCTTTAAGGGGACGGAAACGTTTTCCGTCGGCGTCCTCAACCACCGCTTGGGTGGCGAATAAAAACAAAAGAACCCCTTTAAGGGGACGGAAACAAATTCTATGTTTTTCTCCTTGAATTCAGGAGAAAAATAAAAACAAAAGAACCCCTTTAAGGGGACGGAAACTTTTTTTTGGTCATGTTTCCCCCATTCTCCCCGGAATAAAAACAAAAGAACCCCTTTAAGGGGACGGAAACTTTCTAGGACGGCATCCAAGAAGTCATCAAAGTCCTCGATAAAAACAAAAGAACCCCTTTAAGGGGACGGAAACACCAAGTTTGTTATACCAATAAGGCAACTAATTTGATAAAAACAAAAGAACCCCTTTAAGGGGACGGAAACTGAGATACGCAATTACACGTACCCAAGCCATAACTGATAAAAACAAAAGAACCCCTTTAAGGGGACGGAAACATTATCTGTTTTAATATATCTATTGCATCCTCATAAAAACAAAAGAACCCCTTTAAGGGGACGGAAACAAGTTCTTCATCATATACAGTTCTTTCATTTTATAAAAACAAAAGAACCCCTTTAAGGGGACGGAAACTTCTTCTGTAATTTCTTCAGACATAAATTGAATAAAAACAAAAGAACCCCTTTAAGGGGACGGAAACGAGTAATACGGTTTAATTTATCCGCATAATGATCCTTTGATAAAAACAAAAGAACCCCTTTAAGGGGACGGAAACTATATCTCTATGACGGGGAACACGTTGTAACCGATTATAAAAACAAAAGAACCCCTTTAAGGGGACGGAAACGCGTTCCGGATAGTTGATTCGGCTAGGCCCCATTCTGATAAAAACAAAAGAACCCCTTTAAGGGGACGGAAACCCGGTAAATGCTTTTACCGCCCATTCTTCACCATAAAAACAAAAGAACCCCTTTAAGGGGACGGAAACATGTTTGACGCCTGCCTTAAATATGTCGGCTAATATAAAAACAAAAGAACCCCTTTAAGGGGA
>JAAYMU010000065.1 GCA_012521215.1 Peptococcaceae bacterium
GCAGGGTATCCGACACGGTTATAACCCTGGCATTAGCCTGGAACCCGCGCTGCGTAACTATCATATCCGTAAACTCCTGGGAAAGGTCAACATTGGACATTTCCAGGTAATTGGGCATAATTGTTCCGCGCCCTGCTTCTCCCGGATTGCCGATTTCCGCATTGCCCGAGTTATTGCTTTCTACAAAACAGTTATTTCCTATAGGTGTTAACCCGCTTTGGTTGGAAAATAAGGCCACAGCAATTTTATACAAGGGTCTGGTCATAGAACTACTTCCATCGGAATACACCCCGGTAACAATTCCGTCTTGGCCGATACTAAAGCTTTGGAGCTTAAAATCTTCGTCGCCTTCCATACCTTCCCCTAAGGAGAATTTAATGTCAACTAAACTATCTGGATCCTCCGGATCGGCGGGCCAACTACCACTCTCATATTTATATCCTTGAACCCTGGCCCCTGTGCCTACGTTAACCAGGTTTCCCTCTTTATCAAAGTCAAAATTCCCGACTCGGGTATATACATTGCCTGACACCGTACTGAGAACAAAGAAACCTTCTCCTTGAATCATGATGTCGGTTGCTTTGCCGGTATATTGCGAACTCCCCTGACCCATAACTTTATCCACGGAACCGAGAATACTGCCTAAACCGATGGATATCCCGTTCATACCGCCGGTAATAGTATTTCCATCAGTATCCTTCGCCGGAGCGGTGGTACCGCGGATTTCCTGACCAAGCATGGTGGCGAAACTGGCCCGCTCTCTTTTAAAGCCGGCGGTGTTAACGTTGGCTATGTTATTGCCGATAATGTCCATACTGATTTGATGATTCTTAAGGCCGGTAATGGCTGAATATAATGAACGTATCATAAAAGACGCTCTCCTCTCACCTTTATTTTACCTTACTTTAATTAGCTATTATTTTCCGGAAATCCCCGTATCTCTAATTTCAACTATATCCTCCAGCTTAAGGGAAACGTCACCAACCAATAAAGTAAGTGAACCGTCCGCCCATTTTACCGAAGAAACAATCCCGCTTATTTCTTCAAGTATATAATCCCCGTTTTCATCTTTTTTCCCCGTGTTTACCATACCTGTGACTTCTTTACCGATCATAGCCGCCCCTTGAGTTAACAATGATTGGCTGTTTAAAGCAATCAAACTTTCTCTTAGCTCCAGGACGGCAGAAGCTACATTAGTCATTTGCTCCAGAGAACTGAACTGAGCCAGCTGGGAAACAAACTGAGAATTTTCCATCGGGGACATAGGATCTTGGTTTTGCAGCTGCGCAATTAAAAGTTTAAGAAAATCCTGCTTTAATTCCATGGCAGGGGAAGCATTGCCTTGCCCGGTCATATTAACAGCTGTTCCCCAACCGGAAGTAGCATTGATTGAAGACATTGTATCCTTCTCCTTTGCAATGAAGTCAGGGGCAAGCTATCAAGCGCTTAAATTTATCCTGCTGCCGGATAAGCTGGGCGGGAAATAAGATATCCCAACCGGCAGATGATTATGGTCTTTACCTTCTTCACTTTTAGGTCCGTCGCTCGAATTATGCTGGCCGTTTTCCCTGTTTTCAGCCGGTTTTTGATTATCACTGTGAGAGCCCATCTCCAGGTCACCACAAGGAATACCTGCCTGAGAAAGCCCGTTTCTTAATTCCGGAATACTATTTTGAAGTATGGAACTTGTTGCTTGTTCTGTGGCAGTCATAGTCAAATGCACCCTGCCATCTTCCACCTTCAGGGAAATTTTTACTTCACCCAGTTCCGCCGGTCGCAGCTGAATCGAAAGTTGCTTAACTTCGCTAGGTTTAATATTTTGCTTTTTAAGTCCCTCCACTATCTGCGCCCATATTCTTACCGGATCCCCTTCTCCTGGATTTTCAGCGTTCAAAATTCTGTTTATACCGCTGGAGGGATCGGGATTAGGAGCAGATAATGATGTATGATTAGAAGCAACCTGTCTTCCTAAATGAGGATCGGATTGCCCCGCGTGCTCTGCCTTCAAGTTGGACCCTGACTTGGACTGCAGTGAAGACTTGTCAGGCAAAACTGCAGCTTCTGGTTGAGCACCAAACTGATTCCCCTTACCGTTGTCCATGGTCATGTTAGTGTTGTCCACTGTCTTGTCAGATGTCAATGAGGACCATTGACCATTGGAAGAAATTTGACCAAATTCTGAAGGGTTATTACCAAAACTCTCCAGACCCTTCAAAAATGCGGCATTAATTGCTCTGTCCACAAAATTATTAGTGGTTTCTGGGCCGGGCCCAATTTTACCGGAGAGTTTTTGTAAGTAATATATGATTCTTATATAATTCTCCAACTCCGTTGGATCAAGAGAATTAGCCGTCGAACCTACAGTCCCTTGCGGTTCGAAAGCTTGAGAGTAGTTTTCCCGTTGAATCAA